>NZ_DASVTX010000183.1:0-18754 GCF_036387355.1 Longimicrobium sp. | reverse complement strand
TCCAGCCGCAGCAGCAGCGCCTGGTACAGCGCGATGGAGGCCTCGCGCAGCCGGCCTTCCGCGGCCAGGCGGCGCGCCTCCTCGTCCCAATCGTCCACGCCGCGGGGGCGGGTGGCGCGCGCCCTGGCCGCCTTCTCCGTGCGCAGCCCGGGGTCCGCCCGGGTGGCGCTCACCGCCGTCCACACCAGGTGCGCCAGAATGGCGATGGCGGCAATGGCCAGCCACGCAACGATGATGTAGAAGAGGATGGGCGAGGTGAAGCGCAGCGCCCGCACGGAGTCGAGCTGCTCCACCAGCCAGCGCAGCCCGCGGCCGAGGGTGTCCCACATGCGGTCCCAGATGGAGACCTGTTCCTGGGGATTGTACTCCGGGCGGCGGTACACGGCCTCCACCGCCCGGTGCACGGCCGCGCTGTCGGGAATGGGCATCAGCGGGCGCGCCGGGTGCGGGCGGCCCCCGCGGGCAGGGTGGGTCGTGTGGCCAGGAGCATGGAGCGGGGGCTTGGAAGGCCGCGGACGGGCGGGTCGCCGTGCAACGCCGCCAAGCTAAGGGCGCGCCGCCGCCGCGGTCAAACCACGGTGGCGGCGCGGGCGGCCGGGACGGGCGAAGCGAAGGGTCAGGCGCCGGCCAGGTTGGCGGCCAGCTGCACGTCCAGCGCTTCGGCGCGCACGCGGCGGTCATAGTACAGAATGACCGTGGCGGCGATGGAGAACGGATAGGTGATGGCGCTCAGGAGGGTGGAGACGGCGGCGCCGATGGCCGCGGACATGCTCCCGGGCTCCATTCCCATCATGGTGACGGCCTGCACCGCCCAGCCGGGCAGGCCGGCGATGAGTGCGGCGACGACCATCACCAGAAAGATGGGGCCCCACGCTCCCTTGGACAGCTCGTACGAGCGGCTCAGCGAGTCGCCTGCGCCGCGGCCCTCGATGACCACGGCGGGGACCACCCCGAACATCATGATCCACACGAAGATGGCGCCGATCAGGAACGCCACCGCGCCCAGCATGGTGCAGATGCCCACCAGGAACATGGCGCCCACCAGGCTCCAGAAGCGCGAGAACCCGTGCCGGATGCTGTCTCCCGCCGAAACCGGCTGCCCCATGTACGCGCGGCTGGCCTGGTACGTCAGGGCGCCGAGCATGGCGAACAGGCCGATCAGCCACACGGGCATGGCGAGCAGGGCCAACAGGGAGGCCACGAGCACGCCGCCCGCGTTGGCCTCGGCATCCGTGGCCATGCTGCTGGTCATCCATCCGCCCAGCAGCTGAATGAGGGCGAGGGGCACGTACAGCGCCATGGAGGTGGCCAGCATGGTGCCGAACTGGTTGCGGTACACCTTGAAGGCGCCGTCCAGGATCTCGCCGACGCTGAGGGGGCGGAGCGCGGGTACGTTCATCAGGAAACTCCAGAGGGGGGATGCGGGGAAGGAAACAGACGGACAACGGTATGGGCGCGGGCCGAATCCGTCAACTTCTCCACCCGTTTTCCGTCAGCGCAGCGTGACGGGAACCGTCCGGGAGGCGCCCTGGCCCATGGAGGCGTGGTCCGCGCCGGACCAGGCCAGCCGCAGCGTGGTGGGCCCGGCGGGCAGGCGGGGCAGGGTCCACCGGTACACCGTCCCACGGACGTGCGCCAGCTCCGTGGACGACGCCATCAGCTCCGTGCCGCCCACGAACAGGTGCAGGTGCCGGCCGCCCGCGTTCCACCCCATCGGCCCCAGCGTGAGCGGGGTTCCGGCGTCCAGCTCCACCACCAGCGGCTGCGCGGATTCCGTCCCGGGCGCGGGGCTCAGGATGCGCAGCGCGGGCACCGATGCGTCCGCCGTCCGCGCTCCGGTGTCCTGCGGGCCGCCCATGAGCGAGCGGATGAAGAAGACGAGCGCGAGCAGCAGCAGCGCGCCGCCCACGATCCCGAATACCCGGTCCGCCGTCGCGGTGTCCGACGCTGTCTTCTGCTCGGTGCGTATCTCCATCCGTCCCAGTCCGTTGGAAGCGAATCTCGCTGCTCGGTCGGGAATCTGGTGAGATCATGGCGGGGCGCAATCGGGAGATTCCCCGCATTCTCCGGCTGATCAGAAACAGCAACCGCGAGAATGCAGAGACGCAGAGAAAAGCACAGAGGAACAGAGGAAAAACCAGGGGAGCGACGAGTGGCTGGACGTTTGTCTGCTCCTCGATGGCAGTCCGGACCTCCTCGTTCTTCTCCGCGCGTCTGCGTGACGCCGCTCTGCTGCCTGCTCCGCGCCTCTTAAATGAGTGCCTGATCTATCTGATTGCGGAGCAACGGCTTGGGCACGCGGGATGCATGAGGTGCGCGCCGCCGGTTGCGCGGAGGCGGATACCCGTATACCCTATAGGCGATGAGGACGCTGATCACTCTCCTGCTTCTGGTGTGCTTCGGCACGACCCAGGCGGCGGCCGTGGAATGCCCGATGGCAGCCGCGACCGCCGGGCAGGACGCGTCCGCCCCGCACCACGCATCGCATCACGCCGGGCACGGCGCGGCGCACGCGCATCCTGACGCGCCCGCGCCGGACCATGACCACGATCCCGTCCGCCACGCCGCCACCGGGTGCGGCATCGCCATGTCGTGCGGCGTCTCGGCGCTGCCCGCGGCGCGCGCGGCGGCCCCGGCGTACGTCCCCGCATCTGCCGGAACCGCGGCCATCGCGGCCTCCGGCTACGCCTCGCACCATCCGGCCACCGAGCCGCCCCCTCCGCGACACCCCTCGGCCTGATCCAATCCACACCAGGCGCCTCTACGGTGGACGGCGCCGGATACGGCATTTTCGAGGGGTTCAGATACGATGTCCAGGCTGTTTTCAGCCGCGGTCCTGCTGGCGGGGATCGCGAGCCACGGCACGCTCGCCGCGCAGCACAACCACGCGGCGCAGCACGATACCGCCCACGCGGGCCACACCACCGTCACTCCCGCCGTCTGCGCGCGCATGCTGGCGGACACCACGCACCGCGTGGTGCGCGCGGACACGGCGCACCAGCGGGTCATGACGCAGTGCCGCCGCATGGCCGCGGATTCCGCCCGCCTCCGCACGCCCTCCGCGCCGCCGCCGCTCGCGGCGCCCGAGCACGCCACCATGCGCGCGGAGGAGCACGCGCGCATGCAGTCCACGCCTGCGCCCGCGCCGCACGACTACGCGGCGATGGACGCGCACGCGGGGCACGCCATGGGCGACACGGCGGACCACCGCAGCGGCGTTCCCGGCGCGGGGCACTCCATGTGGATGGCGCCTGTGGGCGGCGGGTGGAGCGTGATGGGGATGGCGCAGGCCTTCCCCATCGCCACCGCCGGGCTCGCGCCCCAGGACTCGCCGCTGAGGCGTACGGAGTTGTACCTTACGCAGCCCGCGGCCATGATCAACCTGCAGTCGCCCGGTTCGGCGCTGGTGCTGCGGACCACCCTCAACTTCGAGGGGATCACCCAGCCCGACGGCGAGCTTACCTTCGGCGGATGGGGCGAGGGGTTCATCGACCGGCGCCACCCGCACACCCTGCTGCACGAAGCGATGGTGAGCGCCAACCTGTGGCGCGCGGCGGGAGGATCGTTCTCCCTTTCCGCCGGCAAGGGCTTCGCGCCGTACGGAACGGACGATCCCATGTCGCGCCCCGTGGCCAAGTACCCCACCAACCACCACCTTTCGCAGATCCTGGAACGGTGGACGGTGAACGCGGTGTACCTGCGCGGGCCGTGGAGCGTGGAGGCGGGTCTGTTCGGCGGCGGGGAGCCGGAGAGGCCGTATGACTTCGGCAACATCGAAAGCTTTGGCGACTCGTGGTCCGCGCGCCTCATACGCCGCTTCGGGGGGACGGGGACGGGAGCGCCGTGGGAAGTCAGCGGCTCGTACGGCAGCGTGCGCGAGGTGCACCACGGGCACGGCGAGCGGACCGCGCTGCTGAACAGCTACGTCCGCCACGCGGGCGAGTACCGCTGGGGTTCCCTGTACGGCCTGGTGGAGGCGTCGCGCAGCGAGCCGCGCGGCGGCGAGGACGGCTACTGGGCGGTGCTGGGCGAGGCGATGGGCGGCGTGGGCAACGCGCGGCCCTACGCGCGTGTCGAGTACAGTACCCGGCCGGAGTACGAGCGCGAAGGCGGCGTGGACGACGACGATTTCTTTCGCTATCACTACGACGACGAGCCCATCGGCGCCACGCGGTGGCTGATCTCCACCGCCGGGTTCGGCTGGCAGCTCACGGGAGCGCCGGTGGCCACCATGCCCTTTGTAGAGGTGCAGCACTTCCGCGCGAGCGGGGAGCGCGGCGGCATCGATCCGCGCGACCTGTTCGGCGCCAGCCGGTTCTGGAGCGTTTCCGCTGGATTCCGCGTCTTTCTGGGATCCGCCGGCCCCATGCGCATGGGGAGCTACGGCGTCCTGGACGACATGACTTCGTCACACGGGCCGCATTCCGCGACGGGGATGGGCTCCCACTGACCGGGACTGATTCTGCGTTCCTTTTCTGACTTCCGGGGATGGGGCCGCCGCGCACTGCTGTGCGCGGCGGCCCTCGCCTGCGTGCTGCACGCCTCGCCCGCGGCGGCGCACACGCGGGTGGAGCGCACGCGTCCCGCCAACGGCGACACCGTACGGACGGAGCTGACCGTGGTCGGCATCCGCTTCAGCCGTCCCGTGCAGGCCTCGCTCACCACCCTCACCCTGCTGCGCGACGGCGTCTCCGTCCCCGTGCCGGCCGTGCGGATGGCGGACAGCACGGGGCACGAGTACGTGCTGGATACCGGCCCGCTCGCCGCTGGCGCGTACGAGGCGCGGTGGCGCACGGCCGGCGCGGACGGACACGTGCTCACCGGCACCTTCGCTTTCGTCGTCGCCGCCCCGGCGGTGGATTCGGCGGCGACGCCGGGAGCCCCCGCGGCGCCTCCCGTGGGCGTGGTGACGGCGGCGGCACCCAGCATGGTGACGGACACGGTGAGCGCGGCGCAGCCGGGCGCCACGGGCGTCGTGCATTCCGAGACGGAGCGGCCGCTGGCCGTCGCGCTGCGCTGGACCTGGTTTCTGGCGCTGCTGGGGATGATCGGCGTTCCCGCATTCCGCTTCGGAGTGCTGGCGCGCATCACCCGCGATCCGGCGCACGCGGCCACGGCGGCGCGCGCGGAGCTGGGGCTGGGGTTCATCGCCCTGGCCGCGGCCTCGCTTTCCGTCGTGGTGCTCTGCGGCCGCCTTCTTCTACAGGCGTCGGAGCTGGGGCTCACGGAGCAGGGGTGGAGCGGCGCCAACCTCACGGGGCTGCTGCTGCGCACCGGCTGGGGGCTGGCGTGGGTGCTTCAGGCCATCGCCACGCTCGCGTTCGTGACGGGAATGCTCGTCGTGCGGGCGCCGCACGGGCGCGCGGCGGGGTGGATGGGCGCGGGGGGGAGCGTGCTGCTGCTGGCCGCCGTTCCTTCCCTGTCCGGCCACGCGGCCGCCGTGGAGGGGTGGACGGCGATCGCCATTCTGAGCGACGCGCTGCACGTGCTGGGCGCGGGCGTGTGGCTGGGCTCACTGGCGATGCTGCTGGCCGTCGGCATTCCCGCCGCCCTCGCGAGCGGGGGCGACACGGAAGGCGTGGTGGCGGCCATGGCGAGGGCATTTTCGCGGATGGCGCTCGTGGCGGCCTCCACGGTGGCCGTCACGGGGGTGGCCAGCTCTCTGTTCCACATCGACCATCCGGACGACCTGTGGGACACCGGCTACGGCCGCGTGCTGGTGCTCAAGGTGGCGCTGCTGATCGGGGTGGCGGCGCTGGGCGCGCACAACTGGAAGAAGGTGGTTCCGGCGATGGGCGTGGATGGCGGCACGCGGCGCCTGCAGCGGTCCGCACGCGCGGAGCTGGCCCTGGCCGTCGTCGTCCTGTTCGTCACCGCGATCCTGGTCGCGCTGCCGACGCCCTGAGGCGCCTCGCCGTCGGCCCTGTGCAGGTGAAGTCTCCCCGTCTGTTCGGGGAGACTTTCCGCCGTTGTTGCGGCGACTTCAGTCGCTCAGCGGCCCGGCAACGGCGTCGCGCTGCGCGCGGGCCCCTCCCCTGCCCCTCCCCGCGCAAACAGCCGCGCGGAGAGGGGAGAACGGCGGATCCGTGCATTCCGGAAGGTGCCGGGCGTGCGGAGAGGCCCCCTCTCCCCGGCCCTCTCCCCCGCTGTCGCGGGAGAAAGGGAGACCTCGGCGCGACGGCTGAGGTCAGTGCCGAACTCCTGGTCTCGCGCCGGAGCATCCTCACGGCAGTATCGTGAGGCTTTCGGCGGTCGTTGCGGCGAGTTCATCGCTCCGCCGGTCCGGACCGACCCCGCCACCCGCGCCGAGCCCTCCGCCCGGTTGGTTGAAGCCCCGATCGTGGACGCGACAGCGGCCACGAGTGGGGGCTTACCGCTTCTTGAGTGGCGGATTCATCCGCTCAGGGAGCGCCGCGTTCGGCACCGAAATCCTCGTCGGCGCAGAAGCCAGCCTCACGGCAGTATCGTGAGGCTTTCAGCCGTTGTTGCGGCGGCTTCAGCCGCTCAGCACAGCCGAGGCTCGACTCGGCGCCTCCCATCCACGGCGACAGAAAACCGCCCTCCCCGGTGCTCGGGGAGGGCGGTTCTTTTCCGTCATGCCGGCGTCAGTGGATGGGCGCGGGAGCGCTGGGATCCACCGGGTCCAGCGGCGAGGGCACCGTCTCGTCCGCGGCGGGCGGGCGCAGCAGCGACAGCGCGATGCTCCCGCCGATCAGCGTGGCGATCACCGCCAGCGACACCACCGTGGGGATCTTGTACACGTCGAGCAGCAGCATCTTGGCCCCCACGAACACCAGCACCAGCGACAGACCGTACTTGAGGTACACGAACTTGGGGACGATGCCGGCCAGCAGAAAGTACATGCTCCGCAGCCCCAGAATCGCCATCACGTTGCTCGTATAGACGATGAACGGGTCCTTGGTGATGGCGAAGATGGCGGGAATGCTGTCCACCGCGAACACCAGGTCCGTGAACTCCACCAGCAGCAGCACCAGGAACAGCGGTGTGGCCACGCGCTTGCCGTTTTCCACCGTCCAGAACTTCTGCCCGTCGTACTTTTCGCTCAGCGGCAGGAACCGGCGCGCCATCTTTACGACGACGTTGTTCTCCGGGTCCATCTCCTCGTCCTTGCGCACCGCCATCTTGATGCCGGTAAAGAGCAGAATGGCGCCGAACACGTAGATGATCCAGTGCCACCGCTCCAACGCGTACGCACCCAGCCCAATGAAGGCGCCGCGCATGACCAGCGCGCCCAGGATGCCCCAGAACAGCACCCGGTGCTGGTAGATGCTGGGAACCGCGAAGTACGAAAAGATGATGGCGATGACAAAGATGTTGTCTACCGCCAGCGACTTTTCCACCAGGTAGCCCGTCAGGAACTCCAGCGCCGGCTGCCGGCCCGCGGTCACCAGGATCAGCGTGTTGAACAGCAGGGCCAGCGTGACCCACACCGCGCTCCACCCCGCCGCTTCCTTGAGCGACACCTCGTGCGCCTTCCGGTGAAAGACGCCCAGGTCCAGCGCCAGCATCACCAGTACGAGGGCGTTAAAGCCCACCCACATCCAGATCGAGTCCGCCACGGCGCACCTCCAATTTTCGCCGCGCAGGGGCACAAAAAAACGGACGAGCCCCCTACGACGCGTGAAACAGCGTGCGTAGTGGTCTCGCCCCAGCCCGGTTTCCCGGTCATCCGCGCGTCCGGGAGCACGACAGGTGCTCCGTATTGACGTCCGCGCGCTCCGGCGCATTGGCGCCGGCAGGCTACTCCCCATTACAGGAGCAAGGGTAACGGCGAAATCCGGGCCGGTCAATGCCCGTGATCAGGTTTGTCCAGCGTACCCGTCCGGCTCCTCCGGACGATCGCGGCGGGCGATCCGGCGCTGAAGAAGACGGCAGCTCTCCGCGCGGAGGCCTCCGTTTGCGCGGCGCAGGCCGTTGCGGCGTCAGCTTTTGGCCGTCGCGGCGGCGGGAGCGCTGGTCAGCGGAGCCGGATGTTCGTCGCGCCAGTCCATGTACTCCTGCCAGTCCTCCAGCTCCGCCACGTAGTGCGAGTCGTTGTCCATCGTGACAAACACGTTACGAACGCGGGGCGTGAGGGTGCCGAACCGCAGCGTGCCGTGCCAGGGAACGTATCCGTTGTATTCCACCATGATGGAGGTGGCGAGCACCGTCTGCCCCGGCGCGATGCGGTCGAAGCTGTGCGGCCTGGCGTTCTCCTGGTCGATGGGCTCGCCCAGGTACTCCAGGTCCACCGCCACGCCGGTGAGCGTGTCGCGCCCCGTGTTGGTGACGGGCACCACGATCTCCATGAACTCGCCGGAGTACAGCTGTGGCGTCAGGCGCACCCGCGGCTCGCCCAGGCGCACGGTGGCTGTCAGCCAGTCGCGGATGGAGCGGTTCTCGGCGGCCAGGCGCGCCTGCTGCAGCCGCGAAACGCGCGTCAGGTACTCGCGCGCGTTGTCGATGCGCACCACGCGCCAGCCGTCCGCGCCGCGCTCCATGCGCAGCCGCAGCGTGAGCGGCGCGTTCAGCACGGAGTCGTGCAGATGCACCTCCGCGGTCGCCAGCGGCCCGCTCTGGCGGACTGCGCCCAGCCCGGTAACGCGCGGCGGGCGGCCCATGGTTCCGCGCGCCAGGTGGCCGAAGTGCACCTTGCCCCGCTCCTCCGCCGGCGCGGCGAACAGGCTGTCCATGGCGCCCTGTTCCACCGCGCGCAGCAGGTTTACGCGCGCCGTGGACACCATCGCGGGCTTCACCTTGTCCAGCATCTCCATCCCCGCCGAGATCCCCAGCATGCGCGCACCGCTCCGGCCCGCCGCGTCGGCCAGCGTGGTCGACGCCCAGTAGCCGATCAGCTCATCCGTGGCGGCAGAGGATAGCTGGTCCACGTCCACCCGCCGCTCGAACGCCGTGCGGTCATGCTCGTGGATGGCGCGCGCCGCCTGCGCCAGCGCGTACGCCGGGCTGGTGCGGTGGCGGTGGACGATGACGCCCGCCACGCCCGCCCCGAGCACGACGAGCACGGGGATGCCGATGGAGAGAATGCGCCTGCGGAGTGGGGTCATTGGGGTGGATCCGTGGGTGATGGTGCACTGCAAGCCGATGCCGGGCAGTGACATACGAGGGATCGTGGAAAAAAGATGCAGCGCGCCGCTCCGCGCGCCCCGGCGCGGCGGAGTGCACCCCGTCTGGCCCCCGATCTGCTGAGCGGAGTGCCCGGACGTTGGCCCCCGCCCCGGCCCATCCGCGTCATCGTGAAGGAGCAGCGCGCGGCGGCCTCCAGACGCGCCGCGCTTTGTGCGACTGAAGGATCCCGGGCCGAAGCGTCCGCCGAGCCGCGGGCCGGCGTGGCGCGCTACCGACTCTCCCACTCGCCCGCGGGGTGCGGGGAACGCCACGCAACCGGGCGTGCACGGGATGGTCGTCCGCGGGATTCTTCAGTCAGTGCCCGACTGCGAGGGCCCGCATACCCCGCGCGGCGCCTCGTTCGGAAAGGCGAGGTGCGGGCGGGTGCCGGCAAGCGGCGGATGGTGCGAAACCGAGAGGCGAGGAGCGGAGATGGCGGATGGGGGGACGGAGCGGCTGTTCGT
Organism: Longimicrobium sp.; assembly: GCF_036387355.1. Lineage (GTDB taxonomy): Bacteria > Gemmatimonadota > Gemmatimonadetes > Longimicrobiales > Longimicrobiaceae > Longimicrobium. Next base: position 9,164 of record NZ_DASVTX010000183.1, on the reverse strand, counting down.
GGCGGTCGCGCTCACGGAGGAGGCGCGCGCGGCCATCGCGGCGCACCTGCGCGCGTCGTTGCCGGGCGGGGTTCCGGGGCGCGTGCCGCCGGCGGCCAACTGGCACTTGACCATGCGCTTTCTGGGCGCCGCCAGCCGCGCGGAGCGGAACACGGTGCGCGGTGCACTGGCCGCGGCGGACCTCGGCCCCGCGTTCGACCTGGTCTTCGGCGGGCTGGGCGCGTTTCCCAATCCCCGCCGCGCGCGGGTGCTCTGGCTGGGCGTGGACGAGGGCGCGGACCGCCTGCGCGACCTGGCCGCGACCGCCGAATCCGCCGCGCGGAGCGCCGGCTTTGCGCCGGAGGAAAAGCGCTTCACGCCGCACCTTACCCTCAGCCGCATGCAGCCCGCGCGCCCGGTGGCCGACGAGGTGGCGCGCGTGCCGCCGCTGGGGCTGCGGATGCCCGTGCGCGAGCTGGTCATCTACCGGAGCCACCTGGGCGGCGGCCCCGCGCGGTACGAGGCGGTGGAGCACTTCGCCCTGCGGTGACGCCCTCCGTGCGGCGGTGCCACGGAGCTTGCGTCAGCAGGCGCGCTCGCGGACGGCGGGGCAACGGACGAGACGGGAGACGAAGCGATGCAGCTCAAGGACAAGGTGGCGCTGGTGACGGGCGGCGGCGAAGGGATTGGCAAGGCCACGGCGGTGCTCTTTGCCGAGCAGGGCGCGCGGGTGGCCGTCCTGGGCCGCCATCGCGAAAACCTGGACCCCGTGGTGGAGCAGATCCAGAAGGACGGCGGCGAGGCCATGGCCGTGTGCGCCGACATCTCCGATCCCAAGGAGATGCAGGCCGCCATCGCCCAGATCGTGGAGCGGTGGAACCGGCTGGACGTGGTGTTCGCCAACGCCGGCGTGAACGGGGTATGGGCGCCGCTGGAGGAACTGGAGCCGGAGGAGTGGGACAACACGCTGTCCATCAACCTCAAGGGCACCTTTCTGACGGTGAAGTACGCGGTGCCGCACCTCAAGAAGGCGGGCGGATCGGTGATCGTGAACGCGTCCATCAACGGCACGCGCATCTTCAGCAACACGGGGGCAACGGCGTACTCGTCCAGCAAGGCGGGGCAGGTGGCGTTCACCAAGATGGTGGCGCTGGAGCTTGCCCCGTGGAAGGTGCGGGTGAACGTGATCTGCCCGGGCGCCATCGAAAGCAACATCGACGACAACACCGAGCGCCGCGACCTGGACAAGGTGCAGATGCCGGTGGAGTTTCCCGAGGGCAACCAGCCGCTGGAGCACGCGCCCGGCAAGGCCCGGCAGGTGGCACAGTTGGTGCTTTTTCTGGCTTCGGACCTGTCTGACCACATCACCGGAACGGAGATCTGGGTGGATGGTGCCGAATCGCTGATCAAGGGGTAGAATGGTCCGGCGCCCCGCGCGGTGCGGGGCACAACCGGAAGACGAGGCCCAGTGAAGATCACATTGCTGTCCGATTCGCGGATCCGCCTGGACGGAGGGGCGGGTCCGCTCTCCGTAGAGGCGGATTCGGCGGAGATGCAGTATTCGCCCTTTCACATGCTGGCCAGCGGCCTGGCCACGTGCACGCACTCGGTGCTGGCGTCGTGGGCCCTGCACGCCAAGATTCCCGCGGACGACCTGGTGCTGGAGGTGGGGTGGAGCTTTGTGGAGGACCCCCACCGCGTGGGCGCCATGGACGTGGAGATCGTGTGGCCGTCGCTCCCCGCGGAGCGAAAGGCCGCCGCCACCCGCGCGGCCGCCCTGTGCACCGTTACGCGCACGTTCGAGAACCCGCCCACGGTGGGCTTGGAGGTAAAGCCATGAGCATTCCCGTGGTCCACTTCAACTTCGGCGGCGTGCAGAGCACGGCGGCCGGGCTGGGGCGGCCGTACACGGTGGTGTACGACGGCGCCTGCAAGGTGTGCACGCGCCTGGTGCGCCTGCTGACCGCGTGGGACAAGAAGCGCCAGCTGGAGCTGATTCCCTTTCAGAACACGACGGTGCTGGACCGCTTTCCGTGGATTCCCAGCAGCGCGTACGCCGAGGCCATGCAGGTGATCGGGCCGGGGGGGCAGACGTGGCAGGGCGGGGATGCGGTGGAAAAGCTGCTGGAGATTCTGCCGTTTGGCGGGGTGTTCGGGTGGGCGTTCAGCGTGCCCGGGTTCGGCGGCCTTTTCGCGCGCTTCTACAAGTGGTTCGCCCGCAACCGCTACCGCTTCGGCTGCGGCGAACACTGCCAGATCCGCCCGCTGAACATCGACTTCGGCGAAGAGCGCTGACCGGCGCGCGGGAAGACTTTTGACAGAACGGCCCGGCTTGATGCCGGGCCGTTCTGCGTTCGGGGCAGACTTCGCCGTGCGCATGCCGGCGTTGTGCACGCCCACGCCTCGCCAACGGATCGCGATCAGGTGGCATCGGCGCACGGCATGCCACGGCGCTGCACGGATGGTTTGTGCCGCCGGCCGTCTCTGCGCGTGGAAGCGTGGACGCCGTTCGGGATGAGGCGCCTCGATCCACCTTTCCGAACGTTCAGAGTCGGGCGCCTGCCGCCCCGCTCCACACCCGCCCGGCCATGCCGATGGTTGCGCTCGCGCTGAGTTTTCCGCGTTTTTCGGGAGAGCATGTGATCGCGGCCCGGACGGAATTCGCGAAGCTTTTCCGAATCCTTCCGAAGAGCGCGCGACGGTGGACGGAGCCGATGCGTCGGCCTCACCACCTGATCGCGTCCCTTTTCTGGAGACGCCTGTGCGCGGCGGGAAGCGTGCGAGTGACGCTGACCGACGGGGGACGGATCGAGAGCGGAACGGCGCCGGCCCGCGGAGGACCGGCGCCGTTCTGCTCGTACCGAATCCGGGAATGCGCGTCAGGCGAGCGGCGGCTGGCCGACGGGGACGCGGAAGGTGATGGCGAGCCGGTTCCAGCCGTTGATGGCCACCACAGCCATGGTGAGCTTCACCAGTTCCGCCTCGCTGAAGTGCGCGGATGCCTCGGCGTACAGCGCGTCGGACACGCCGCCGTCGCCAATGCGCGTCACGGCCTCCGTCCACGCCAGCGCCGCGCGTTCCCGCGGGGAAAAGAACGGCGTCTCGCGCCACACGGGGACCGCGTACAGGCGCCGCTCGGCCTCGCCCGCCTGCCGCGCGTGCGTGGTGTGCATGTCCACGCAGTACGCGCAGCCGTTCATTACGCTCGCGCGGAGCTTGACGAGGTTGATGAGTGACTCCTCAAGCCCGCTGCCCAGCACGTACTTTTCCAGGCCGTACTGCGCCTGCACCGCCCTGGGGTCGATGCGCTGGTAGTTGAGCCGCGCGGCGTGCCGCGTATCCGTGGCCGCGGCCTCGGCGGGTGCGGCAAGGTCGGTCTGCGTCATCGTCGTGTTCTCCAGAATCCGGGAAGTGCTGGGCCGGCCGTTTGTCCGGCCCCTGCATTGGAGACGGAGCCCGCGCCGAGTTGTGACAGCGGACCGCGACGGGTATCGTGGAAGGCGAAACCGCCGCGCTCGCGCGGCGCATCCGCGATCCTGGAGCGACGCACGACATGACGGTGAACGACGATCTCGCGGCCGCCGCGCCGGAGGTGATGCGGCACCGGCCCCGGCTGCTGGGGCTGGGATACCGCATGCTGGGCGACGTGCAGGAAGCGGAAGACGTGGTTCAGGAGGCGTACCTGCGCTGGTTTCAGGACGGGCGGGAGGACGTGCTGTCGCCCGAGGCGTGGCTGGTGACGGTGGTGACGCGCCTGTCGGTGGACCGGCTGCGCAAGGCGCAGACGTCGCGCATCAGCTACGTGGGCCCGTGGCTTCCCGAACCGGTGGCCACGGAACCGCCGCCGGACGCGGGGACGGAGCAGGCGTCCGACCTGTCCATCGCCATGCTGATGCTGCTGGAGCGGCTGGCGCCGGAGGAGCGCGCCATCTTTCTTCTGCGCGACGTGTTTGACGCGGAGTACGGCGAGATCGCGCGGATCATGGGGCGCAGCGAGCCTTCCGTGAGGCAGGCGGTGCACCGGGCGCGCGAGCGGGTGCGCGGCGGCCGCACGCGGTTCGCGGCGCCAGCGGACGTGCAGGGCGAGCTGCTGCGCCGCTTTCGCGAAGCGCTGGCCGCGGACGACCGCGAGGCGGTGCTCGCGCTTCTGGCGCCGGACGTGACGTTCACCAGCGACGGCGGCGGCATGGTGAACGCGGCGCGCAACGTGATCGTGGGCGCCGACCGCGTAATGCGCCTGATCCTGGGCGTGGAGCGCAAGTTCTACGGAGGCACGACGGAGCGGTGGATTCAGCTGAACGGCGAGCCCACGCTGGTGCGGCTGCACGACGGGGAGATCGTGCAGACGGTGTCGATTGCGACGGACGGCGAGCGCATCACGGCCTTTTACATCGTGATGAACCCGCACAAGCTGCGCGGCCTGGCCAGCGGCCCCCGCGCCATCGAGTAGCCGCCGGACGCGCACGGACGACGGAAAACGAGCACCGCCCCCGGCCGTCAGGCCGGGGGCGGTGCGTTTCGCTTTCGGCGTTCGCCGCCGCAGTTGCGTGAGGGATTCGCGCCCGCAGGGCCGAGACACCGGAGCGGCGGGGGCAACAGCCGTATCGTTGCCCCTGCCGCGGAGGAGGCTCGGCGCCGTTAGGCACAGTTGTATCGTGCCTTACGGCGCGCGAAGCCCGGCCCCGCGCAGCGGGGACACGCCCTGAACTGCAGTCCCCAAGTGCCCAGTTTCAAAGTGCCCAGTATCCAGTCCCCAGTGCCCGGGACCCGAAGTCAGAACCTCAGTCCTCCACCAGGTACGCGATGCCCCAGGCGCCTTCGCCCGCGTGCGTCCCGATGATGGGCGTTCCCGCGGCGGTGACCACGTCCGTGTCGCGGCCGTAGCGCGCCCGGATCTCGTGCGTCACGGGCACCAGCACGTCCGACGCCGCCACGTGCATGATGCCGAAGCGCACCTTCTTGACCCCCTTGGGCACCTTGCGCTCCAGGATCTCCAGCATGCGCGGCATCATGTTCTTTCGGCCGCGCACCTTGTCGATGGGAACCAGCTTGCCCGACGCGTCGATGTCCAGCACGGGCTTGATGTCCAGCAGGCTGCCCAGCCACGCCTTGCCGCGCCCCACCCGCCCCGACGCCAGCGCCCGCTCGAACGTGTCCAGCACGATGAAGAAGCCCGACTGCGCGCGGATGCGCTCCAGCTCCGCCACGATGCGGTCCGGCTCCCACCCCAGCTCGCCCAGCTCGCTGGCCTTGAGCGCCAGCAGCCCCTGCAGCAGCGAGCCGCCGCGGCTGTCCACCAGGTGCACCGGCACGTCGTCCTCACCGCGGTGCTTGAGCGCCGCCTGCGCCGAGGCGTACGTCCCCGACAGCGCGGAGGACAGCAGGACGGCGATCACGTTCTCGCCCTCCTCCGACGCGCGGCGGAAGCCTTCCAGGAAGGCGGCCGGCGCGGGCTGCGACGTGCTGGGGTGCGCGCCCTTGCGCAGCTGGTCCACGAACTGTTCGGCGCTGATGTCCAGCCGGTCGCGGTACGCCTTGTCTTCAAAGATCAGGTTCAGCGGCACCAGGTGCATGCCGTGGGCGCGCACGATGTCGTCCGGCAGGTCGCACGCGGTGTCCACCACGACGGAGATGGGGCGCCGCGCCAGCATCATGTGCCCGGCGGCGGAGCGCTCGGCCACCGCGTGCTGGGCGTGCATGTCTTCCGCCTTCTTGGTCGCCAGTTCGCCAAAGCCGCGCAGATACGTGAACACCTCGTCTGGCTGGTCGGTGTGCACGTGGATCTTGAGCAGGTCGTTGCTGCGGATGACAACCAGCGAGTCGCCCCGCTCGCGCAGCCAGGCCTGCACCGTCTCCTGCGTGGGCAGGCTGCTGCCGCGCACCAGCGCCTCGGTGCAGAAGCGATATTTTTCGCTTTCCGCCGAGTACGCGGCCTGCGCCGCGGCGAACACCGGCACCTCGCCGTCCGCCTCGAAGTTGGGTGCGTCGGGGAGCGCCACCAGCGGGTCGCCGCTCATGTAGCCGGCAATGCCCTCCAGCACGTGCACAAAGCCCTTGGCGCCCGCGTCCACCACCCCCGCCGCCTTGAGCGCGGGGAGAAGCTCCGGCGTGCCGGCCAGCGCCTCGCGCGCCTTGACCAGCAGCTGCTCGAAGAGGACCACGAAGTCCGACCCCTGCAGCCGCTCCGCCTCGTCGCTGATGGCGCGCATGATGGTGATCATGGTGCCTTCCACCGGCTTTTCCAGCGCGCGGTACACGTGCTCGGTGGCGCTGCGCAGCACCTGGCCGAACTCGCTGACGCGCAGCCGCGTGCGGTCGCCGATGGCGTCGCTGAAGCCCAGCAGAAAGTGCGAAAGGATCATTCCGCAGTTGCCGCGCGCGCCCAGGATGCCGGCTTCCGCCGCCACCTTGGCCACCGCACCCACACTGCTGTCGCGGTTGTGGCGCAGGTGGTCGGCAATGGAGCTCACGGTGAGCGCCAGGTTGGTGCCGGTGTCGCCGTCGGGGACGGGGAACACGTTGATGCGGTTGAGGTCCGCCCGGTGGCGCTGAACGTACTGCGCCGAGACGATCAGGGCCTCGCGGAGGCCGGTACCGTCAAGAAACGTAGCTTTCATGCCGAAAAGATAGCTCGCGGTCGGAGCGGAGGCCAGCGGCGGCGGCGTGCGGCGGCCCTGGCCCGTGCGCCCGCGCCCCGGAAGCCGGGTGCGCGGAGGCGGGCGGGGGTGCGGAGTGTGCGGCCCGCAACCTGCCGCCATCACCCACGTTCGTGCAAGGTTCGGGCACGCGGTTCGCCGCCGGCCCCCCTCGCGCGGCCCCCTCCGGCCGCGCTACCATCCCCGTCCGCGGCGGGGCGGCCGCACTTTCACCACACCAGCCATCCACATGCCGAAACACGTCCTGGGCGCGCACACGGTCGACAACGGCGGAATCCACATGGCGGCGCTGCGGGCCGGCGCCGCCGGGTTCACGGGCCTGCAGTGCTTTACCGCCATCCCCAAATTCTACGGCGACAAGAGCACCATCAAGCCGGAGCGGGTGGAGCGCTTTGGCCGCGCGCTGGACGAGGCCGGCATCCCCGCGAAGAACGTGGTCGTCCACGCCGCCTACGTGCTGAGCGTCGCCACCGCGGAGCCGGACAAGTGGGAGCGCGCCGCGGCCGGGCTGGCCAAGGAGATGGAGCGCTCCACCACGCTGGGCGTGGGCGCCGTCTGCTTTCACCCCGGGTCCGCCACGGACGGCGATCCCAAGGCGGCGGCCGAGCGGGTAGCGAAGGCCATCACCCACGCGCTGCGCTCGGTGGACGGCAGGACGCGCCTGCTGGTGGAGAACACCGCCGGCGCGGGAAAGACCGTCGGGCGCACGGCGGAGGAGGTCGCCGACATCCTGCGCCACGTCCCGGACGAGCTGCGGGAGCGGACGGGGTACGGGCTGGACACCTGCCACCTGTTCGCCAGCGGCTGGGCCATCCACGAATCGGCCAAGCGGCAGAAGGAGATTCTGGACGAGTGGGAGCAGACCACGGGCGAGCGCCCCGGCTTCTTTCACCTGAACGACAGCGAGGGCGCGTTCGCCAGCAACAAGGACCGCCACATGCTGCTGGGCGACGGGCAGATCGGCGCGGAGCCGTTCCGGTGGCTGCTGGCGGACCCGCGCAGCAAGGGCATTCCGCTGATTCTGGAAACGCCGCAGCAGAACTACGAGATCGCGGACGACGACGCCTCCGCCGACCCGTACGACCTGCGGATGATGGAACTGCTCACCTCGCTGGAGGCGAAGCGATGACGTTCGGCCGATGGGCGGCGGCGGCGCTGCTGGTGCTCCCCGCCTGCGCCCCCGCGGCGGGGACGGGGACGACGGCGCCGGCGGGCGGGCGGACGGGGGATGCGCGGCCCGTGGCGGACGCGCCGTTCACCGGGCCCGCGGCGCTTCAGCATCTTGCGGCGGCGGTGAACCGGCACCGCGCTTCGGTGGGGTGCGGGCCGCTGGAGTGGATGCCGGAGGCGGCCCGCGTGGCGCAGGCGCACAGCGACGACATGGCGCGCCGCAACTACTTCAGCCACACCACGCCGGAAGGGCGCTCGCCCATGAGCCGGCTGCAGCAGGCGGGCGTGCGCTTTCAGCGCACGGGCGAGAACATCGCCAACACCCCCGGTGGGCCGGACGACGCGCTGCGCCTGTGGCGGGCCAGCCCGGGGCACCGGCAGATCCTGGAGGACTGCGCGTACACGCACCACGGCATCGGCGAGCGCAACGGCCGGTGGACGCACGTGTTCCTTACGCCGCCGGGGGAGCGATGAGCGACCTGATCCGCCAGCGGCGGGCCAACCGCGCGCGCTTTCTGGAGGCGCTGTACCGCTGCAGTGAGGAGCAGGCGACGGAGTACGTGGACGGCTACGAGATCGCGGACGAGCTGGGGATCGAGCGGACGGACGCGGAGCGCATCGTCCGCTACCTGGAGGACCACGGATTCGCGGCCAAGACGGGGCGCACGGGAATGGTGGTGCGCATCACCGCCCCGGGGATCGACGAGGTGGAGCGCCGCCTGGCGCCGGAGGACGCCGAATGATCCTCACCTCTCTGGCGGCGAGCGCGCCGTACGAGGTGCTGGGACCGCGCGTTGCCGCCGGCCTGCGCTGGCTGCGCTCCGTGGACGGGACGATCGCGGACGGCCGCCACGAGATCGACGGGGACGACGTGTTTGCGCTCGTGGCGAGGTACGAGACGGGGCCGTCGACGGAGAAGCGGTTCGAGGCGCACCGCGTGTACGTGGACCTGCAGTACGTGGCGGAGGGGAGCGAGCGCATTCTGCACGCGCCCGCCGCGGCGATGCAGGTGGAGGTGCCGTACGCGGCGGAAAACGACATCGTCTGGTTTGCCGAGCCGCCCTTTGCCAGCTCGCTGCTGATGCGCGCCGGCAACCTCGCCATCTTGCATCCGGACGACGCGCACAAGCCCGGGTGCATGGCGGGCGGAAGGCACGCGGTCACCAAGATCGTGGTGAAGGTGCGGCTGTAGGGTCCGGGGTCCGGGGCGGCCGGATGGATGGGTGTCGGATGGATAGGGGGGATGGAGGGCGGGCACGGTTCCGGTTTCGTGAACAGGGCTGGCCGGCTGAGCGAATGAATTCGCCGCAACAACTGCGGAAAGTCCCCCCAAACGGACGGGGGGACTTCACCTGCACG
>NZ_DASVTX010000182.1:0-3059 GCF_036387355.1 Longimicrobium sp. | reverse complement strand
CATCCGCTCAGGACAGCCCGCACATCCGCTCCGGACAGCCCGCGTATCCGCTCAGGACAGCCCGCCCATCCGCTCAGGACAGCACGCCCATCCCCAGAAGAAACGAGCGCCGCGCGACGGGTGTCGCGCGGCGCTGCGTTTCCTGCCTGGTGCCCGCGCGGTGCCGGCTGGGCCCTCGGCACCGGGCACTGGGCACTTTCCGTTTTCTTACAGCCCCGCCTTGTACAGCAGCAGGTTCGGCGTTCCGCTCACGTTGCCGGTAATCACGTTGGCCGTCGCGTTGCTCTTGATCCACGAGTCGATGGTGGACTGCGACGCGTTGCCGTAGGTGCCCTTGTACAGCGCCGCCACGCCGGCCACGTGCGGGCTGGCCATGCTGGTGCCGCTGATAGTGTTGGTGCCGCCGTTGTTCCAGGTGCTGGTGATGCTGCTGCCGGGGGCGTACACGTCCACGCAGCTGCCGTAGTTGCTGAACGACGACTTGGCGTCGCCGCTGGTGCTGCTGGCCACGGTGGTCACGGCGCTGGCGCTGGCCGGCGACACGTTGCAGGCGTTCTGGTTCTCGTTGCCCGCCGCCACCGCCACGAACACGCCCGAGTTGGCCAGGTTGGTGATGGCCGTGTTGAGCGACGACGAGTACCCGCCGCCCAGCGACAGGTTGGCCACCGCCGGGTTGGTGCGGTTCACGCGCACCCAGTCAATGCCGGCGATGATGCCGCTGAACGAGCCGCTGCCCTGGCAGTCCAGCACGCGCACCGCGCGCAGGCGCACGCCCTTGGCCACGCCGTACGTGGCCGACCCCACCGTTCCGGCCACGTGCGTGCCGTGCCCGTTGCAGTCCTGCCCGTTGCCGCCCAGCGCGTCGTACGACACCGCCGCGCGGCCGCCGAAGTTGCTGTGCGCCGTGTAGATGCCGGTGTCGATGATGTACGCGTACACCGAGCTGCCCGTGCCCGTGTAGGTGTAGGTGCCGCTGAGCGGGCGCGCGCGCTGGTCAATGCGGTCCAGCCCCCAGGTGGCGCTGCTCTGCGTGGTGGTGGCCTCGGCCACCTGGTCTTCTTCCACCGACGCCACGTTGGGGTTGTGCAGCAGCGCGTTCAGCTGCCCCTGGTTCAGCTCCGCCGCAAAGCCGTTGAGCGCCGCAGTGTACACGTAGCGCGGGCTCACCCCGGCCACGGCCGCCACCGAGCGCGGATCGGCGTCCTCGTTCAGCACCACGATGTACGAGCCGTCGATGGCCCGGTCGCCGGCGCTGTGCAGCGGGGCCGCCTCGGGGGAGCGGGCCGCGGTGGGGCCGGTGTCGGAGCAGGCGGCGAGCGCCAGAACGCCGGCGAGGGAAAGGGCGGTGCGCGTGACCTTCATGACATCCTCCGTACAGTGGGTTGAAACGTGCGCGCCGGCCGGACGGACGGCGCGCGGGGGGACTGCACTACAGGGTGGACTTGAAGAGCAGGCGGTTGGGCGTGTTGGCCGGGTTGCCCGTCACCGCGTTGGGCGTGGCGTTGTTGATGATCCAGGTGACGATGGTGCTGGAGGCCGCGTCGCCGAAGGCGCTCTTGTACAGGGCGCCCACGCCGGCCGCGTGCGGGCTGGCCATGGACGTGCCGCTGATCGTATTCGTGCCGCTGTTGAGCCACGCGCTCAGCACGTTTACGCCCGGGGCGTAGACGTCGGTGCACGCGCCGTAGTTGCTGAAGCTGGCGCGTGCGCCGTAGCGGTCCACCGCGTTCACGGTCAGGGTGCCGCTGGCGCTGGCGGGCGACACGTTGCAGGCGTCCTGGTTTTCGTTGCCCGAGGCCACGGCGGTAAAGATCCCCGCGTTGATCATGTTGGTGGCCGCGGTGTTCACCGCGCTGGAGTACGGGTAGCCCAGCGACATGTTGGCCACGGCCGGCTTGATGTGGTTGAGCCGCACCCAGTCCATGGCGCTGATGACGGTGCTGGTGCTGCCCGCGCCGTTGCAGTCCACCACGCGCACGCCGCGCAGCATGACGTTCTTGGCCACGCCGTAGGTGCTGCCGCCCACCGTTCCCGACACGTGCGTTCCGTGCCCGTTGCAGTCCGCGCCGCTGCCGCCCGCGTAGTCCCACACGTTCTGCGCGCGGGTGCCGAACTGCGGGTGGTTGGCCTGGATTCCGGAGTCGATGATGTACGCCCGCACGCCGGTGCCGGTGGCCGTGTAGGTGTAGGTGCCGCTCAGGGTGCCGCTCGCCTGGTCAATGCGGTCCAGCCCCCACGGCGCGCTGCTCTGCGTGGTGGTGACGCCACCCACCTGGTCCTGCTCCACGAAGTCCACGTTGGGGTTGTGCTGCAGGGCGTTGAGCTGGCCCTGGTTGAGCGTGGCGGCAAAGCCGTTGAGCACCGCGGTGTACAGGTAGCGCGGGCTGGCGCCGGCCGTGGCGGCCACCGAGCGCGGGTCGGCGCCCTCCTTGACCACGACGATGTACGAGCCTTCGATGCCGTGCCCGGCGGCGGCCGCGTGCAGGGGGGCGGTGCGCGGCGGGGCGGCCGCGGTGGGCGACTGGTCGGAGCAGGCGCCGAGGGTGACGGCCGCGAGCAGGGCCGACGCGATGGGGATGGTGCGCATGGGAGTGTGGGTCCTCGTCCGGGGGGTGCGTTCGCGCGGAGGCGGGGTGCCTCCGTCCGCGTGCCAGCGGGTACGTCCGGCTCCGCCTGTGTCCGGCGGAACCACTCCACGACGATGGCCGGCGATGCGCGCCCGGAGTTGCGGAATACCGAAAAACCATCTGGCGCCGCGCCGGGGGACATGCGCGCGGGGCCCGATGGCGGCTGGCCTGAACAGCATCAGGCCCGCCGGAGTGCAGCCGCATTTCATCGTGATTGTGCACCGGGAGAAAAGGCACGGGGCGAGCCACGACGGCGCACTGGGCTAAGTGATGGCCGTGCAACAAAGTCCACGCTGGTGACGGCCTGACTGGCTGAACAAGAATGGTGCACCTTTACCATTCTGCACCGCTCGGATGCGTGGAGTGGGACGGCGCAAAAGCAGCGGTCCTGTCGTCGTGCGTGCCCCTTCACTCCGGTTCGATCCCAGCCCT
>NZ_DASVTX010000181.1:0-1657 GCF_036387355.1 Longimicrobium sp. | reverse complement strand
CATCGGCACCCGTCGGCCCTGTGCAGTGAATTTTCCGGTCTGTTTGGGGGGGAACTTGCCGCCCTTGTTGCGGCGAGGCGGCGAGTTCACTCGCTCAGCCGCGTCGAGCCGTCCGCCCCGGCAACCCTCCCCCAGTCTTTTTTGGGGGAGGGTGGGTGAGTAACGCGAACCCGGGTGGGGGCCGCCCTGACGCCCGCCGCTCACACCGGCATCCGCCGCCGCGTGCAGGTGAAGTCCCCCCGTCTGTTTGGGGGGACTTTCCGCCATTGTTGCAGCGAATTCATTCGCCCAGCCCGCTCGCGCACAAAAGCCCCGCCGCAACGGCGAGGCTTTCGTCTTTCCTGTCCGACCGCTCACCGCACGCCGAACACGCCCGTCCGGTCCTCGTAACGGCGGGTGGGGAGGCCCAGGAGCCGCACCACCACGCGCCGCAGCCCCCGCTCCACCGCGCGCCCCACCGGCTGCTCGCCGCTCACGGCCGGCCCCGCCTCGCCCCGCAGCCACCGCCGCAGCTCGTCCAGGTCTGAAAGAGAAAGCGTCTCCACTTCCAGCCGCACGATGTAGTAGTACTGCCCCTGCACCGCCGGCCGCAGCCCGGGCGCAAACGCCGCCTGCAGCCCCGCCTCCGCCGCGGCGAGCGACGCGTACCGGCGCTGCACCCGCCCGTCCTCCACCACGTACCCCGCCCCCAGCGGCGCCCGCAGCACCGCGCGCGAAATCTCCTGCGCGCCGGCAAGCTGGTCGAACGGCTCGTTCTTGCGCCACAGCTCCGCCCGCAGGCGAAAGCGCAGCGGAAGCCCGCTGTCCAGCGCCTCGCGCAGGCCGCGGTCGCGCAGCACGCCGGGGGTGAGCACCACCGCGCGCCACTGCTGCTCCGCGCCCGTCGCGCGCACCGCCAGCGGGCGCCGCGCCTGCGCCGCCGCCGGCGGGGCCAGCGACAGGCAGAGCAGAAGCAGAACGGGGAAGGACCGGCGCGCGAAGCTCAAAAGCGCGGCGCCAGTCGCACAAAGATGTTCAGCCCGCCGCGCCCGTACTTTTCCCGCACGGGGACGGCCGCGTACACGCCAAAGTCGCCAAAGGTGATCCCGGCCCCCACGTCCATGGCCGTGTCCTCGTCGCGGTACCCGGGCTCCTGGCTCCATCCCGCGCCCAGGTCCACGAACAGCACCCATCCCAGGTCCGCCGTAAGCGTGGGCAGCACGCCGCGTCCGCCCCACTCCTCGTCACCCGCCGCCGCGTCCTCGCCCTCACCCTCACGCCCGCCAGCCGCGGTGTTCAGCCCGATCGCCAGGTCGCCGCGCCACTCCGCCTGCACGGCCACAAAACGCGAGCAGCCGTACCGCAGGAACCACACGGGCGCGTCGCTCCCCGTTCCGCGCCGCACCGTGCCGTCGCGCGCCCCGCAGTCCAGCTCGAACAGGCCAAAGCCGGGGAGCGAGCCCTCGCCGCCCAGGGCGTGCTGCCGCTGCGCGGGGAGCGGCCCGCCGCCCAGCACTCCGCCCGCCGCCAGCCGCAGGTTGAAGCGCGACGACGGGCTGATGCGGTTGTATCCGCGGATGTCCAGGGTCCCCGAGGTCCATCCGCCGCTGTAGTCCGCCTCCGCGGGCGATTCCGTGGTCCCGCCCGCGGACAGCACGCCCGCGATGGCCAGCGTGCT
>NZ_DASVTX010000180.1:0-2719 GCF_036387355.1 Longimicrobium sp. | reverse complement strand
GGCCTCGGCGGCCAGCGGCGCGAGCACGGGTTCCCACGCGGCCTCGTCGTCGCGGGCGAGCGCGGCCAGGCGCACCAGGGCCCGGCGCGCGCCCGGGGCCACGCGCTCCGCCTGCGGCAGCACGCGGTGCCGCAGGCGGTTGCGCGCGGGGTCCAGCCCGGCGTTGGACGGGTCCGTGCGCCAGCGCAGCCCCGCCGCCCGGGCGTACGCGCGAAGCTCCGCGCGCCAGAACGGAAGGAGCGGGCGCACCAGCCCCGTGCCGTCCGCGGCGGGAATGCCGGCCAGCCCGCGCAGCCCCGTTCCGCGCAGCACGCGAAAGAGCACCGTTTCCGCCTGGTCGTCCGCGTGGTGCGCCGTGGCCAGGTGCGTGGCGCCCACATCGGCCTGGGCGGCGCGGAGAAAGCGGTAGCGCGCGTCCCGCGCCTCCGCCTCCGATGTGGGCGCGGAGTCCGCCCGCGCGCTCCGCAGCGGGACGCCCCACGCGCGGCAGAGGCCGGCCACCCAGCGCGCGTCCGCGTCGCTCCCCGGCCGCATGGCGTGATCGAAGTGTGCGGCGCTGACCCTCAGCGCGCCGTCGTCCGCGGCGAAGCGCAGCAGGTGCAGGAGCGTGACGCTGTCCATTCCCCCCGAAAGCGCCACCAGCACGTGCGCACCCGTCCCCCGTAGCCCCAGCGCGTCCAGTTCGCGCCGGAAGCGGTCCGTAAGGGAGGCGGAGGAGGGCGGCATCGACGTGTGAAAAGAGGACCCGGGCGGCGGATGATGGAGCGTCGACGCCGTCAGCGTGACAGGCCGGGGCGAATCTACCGGGATGGACGCTGAAAACAAACTCGCCGCCCCGGTGCGGGGCGGCGAGTGTCGTCGGTCAGCGGTCCGCGTTCGCGCTGCGGCGCGGGACGCCGTCGCGGGGCGGGCGCTTGGCGCTGTTCACCCGAAGCTCGCAGTGCACGCCGCGCACGCCGTCCACATCCCACGCATCGTCCGTGGCGTAGCGCACTTCCTGGTAGTCCGGAAGCTCGCCCGTGAGCGTCACCACGGCGTCCTTGACCTCCACCGTGATGGCCTCGGCGTCCACCCAGGTGTCGTAGAAGAGCGCGTCTTCCACTTCCTGCTTCAGTTCCTCGTCCGGGCGGCGGCGGCTGCGCAGGCGCTGGTGGTACGGGCCCAGGCCGTAGCGCGCCGGCCCGTGCAGGGGGCCGCTCTGCCACTCGCCGTCCGTGTCCTCGAACTCGATCTCCGGCTCGTACGACGGCCCGCTGCTGAACTCCTGCCGCGCCCCGCCGAAGCCGGCATACGGGGTGAAGTCGGCGCCGTATCCGCCGGGGCGGGGGGTCATGCCTCCCTCGCGCTGCCCGGGGTTCCACGCACCCCGGTGTCCCCAGCCGGCATCGTATCGCGACATCGTTCTCCTGAAAGCGAAATGGTTGGCCGCGCGGCGGGGCATCGCATCACCCGGTCACCGTCCCCTGGAACTGCCCCGCGCGGGCGCGTCAGCCGCGCAACAACCGTTCCAGCCAGGGCTCCGTTTCATCCGCCGGCGGGCCGGGGGGGAGCGGGCGTCCCGCTACCTCGTGCAGCACCCGCGCAAGCCGGTCCGGCCGGTCGCTGATGATGCCGTCCACCCCCCACGACAGCAGCCGCCGCATGTCGGCCTCGTCATCCACCGTCCACACGTGAATGGCCACGTTGCGGGCGTGCGCCTCCCGCACCCAGCGCGGCCCCAGCACCTGCCGCCCGCCCGCGCGCTCCGGCATCTGAAAGGCGTCCACCGGCGGACGGTAGAAGCCCGTAGTCCGCGTAAGATGGAGGGCCAGAAAGGCGTACAGCTCCTGGACGCCGGCGCTGGTGGGCCCGGCGTAGTGGCGAAACCGCGAGCGGTTGCGGCGGTCGCCCGCGGCGATCAGGACGCGATGGGTGGACTCCGTGGCGTCGACGGCGCGCTGCACCGCCTCCTGCGCCCGGCCGTCCTTGATCTCCACGTTCACCCGCGCCGTGGGCAGCGCCTCCAGCACCTCGCGCAGGGTGGAAAGGGCGACGCCGCGCCCGCGGAAGGGAAAGGTCCGTCCGCCGTCCGGCGTGAACCGGTAGCCCGCGTCCAGGGCCCGGAGCTGCGCAAGGGTGAGGTCCGCCACACGCCCGGTGCCGTCCGTGGTCCGATCGACGGCAGGGTCGTGGATGACGACGCACTCGCCGTCGCGGGTGGGCTGCACGTCGATCTCCAGCACATCGGCGCGCCACCACTGCAGGGCGCGCCGAAAGGCGGGAAGCGTGTTTTCGGGAGCAAGCAGAGAACCGCCGCGATGGGCGATCAGGAGGGGGGCGCCGGCCAGGTAGCGGTGGCCGGGACGGGAGCGGCCGCCCGGCGGCAACGCGGGAATGCGCACCGGAGCGGCCGCGGGAACGGCGTCAGGAATCCGCTTCCAGCCGCTCGATTTCCGCCTGCGACACGCGGTACAGGCGGTGCAGCACCAGGTCGATGAGCTGCCCCGTCATCGCGCGGGCGTACACGATCTGCTGCGAGTCGGCGCCGCCCTCCACCTCGGCGGAAAGCTCCGCGTGGCGGTCGCCCAGCATGGCCAGGATCGCCTCCACGGCGTCCGGATGCGGGCGGGCCGGGGCCAGCGCGTCGGCCGGCACGCGCTCCACCAGCAGCCCCTCCACAAAGGCGAGGAACGCGGGAAACACCATTTCGGTCAGGTGGCCGCCGGGAATGGACTCCTCG
>NZ_DASVTX010000179.1:0-2716 GCF_036387355.1 Longimicrobium sp. | reverse complement strand
GCCCACCTCGCCGCGATGGTCGCGCAGGATGGCGCGAAGGATGGAGGTCACCCGCTCCAGCCCGTCCGTCTCGGGGAGTCCGGGGGGAACCGCGAACTCGTCGCCGAACCCGCTGAAAGCCATGCAGCGCCCGGGTCCCAGCTCGTGGGCGTACTGCTCGCTGATCAGCGCCTGGCTGTAATTCTGCGGCAGCACGAAGTGCGGGATTTTACCCAGCGCCATCGCCTCCAGCGTAGTGGTGATTCCCGGAGAGGTGAGCACCACGCGGGCGGTGGACAGCCGCTCCACGAACTCGCGGTGCGGAAGGTGGCCGATGCGGACCCCGGTGCGCGTGCCCAGCCGTCCGCGCAGCCGTGCCGCCAGACGCTGGTTGCAGCAGACGGTGACCTCACCCTCCCCCACCGACTCCAGCACCTGCCCCACGATCAGGTCGGCGTATTCATCGTACAGCGCGGGATCGACGAACGGATTGGCGCACCCGCCCAGGCTCACCAGTACGTGGTCGTCCGGTGCATCCGCTCGCCGCGTAACGTAGTCGGCCGTCGCCTCGATCGGCGCCACCACCTCTATGGGAAGGCGGCTGGACCATTCCTGCAGCCGGCTCGGCGGCACCAGGTAGTCCTGCACGAAGTAGCGGGTCGCGTGCTCGATCCCCGGCGGGGGGCCGGGCCACATCCAGGCCAGGCTGTCCACCATGTACAGCGGCGTGCGGCGCCCGGCCCAGAAGGGAAGAATGTCCAGGTTGAGCACCGAGAACACGGCCTGATACGCCTCCAGGTGCTCCGCGAGCGAGGCCAGCACTTCGGGCCGGTCCACGTCCACGCGATACACCCGGTCGAAGGCTGGCGAGGTGCGCGCGAAATCGTAGTCCAGCCCTGCGCCGAAGCAGTGCAGGGTGATGCCCGGGCGCCGCCGTTTGATTTCGGCCGCGATCGCCACCGCCTTGGAGATGGGGCCGAAGCCGAACGCCGAGGAGAGGAAGGCGCAGCTCTCGCCCTGCGCGGCCGCGGGCGCGCGCTCCTCGCGCAGCTCCCGCACGGCGGCCAGCAGCGCGTCGTGCAGGGCCGCCTGCGCCGCCACCTCCGTTCGCGCCTCGGCCGCGGCGGGCACGAAGATGCAGCGGCCCACGGAGGCCAGCCCCGCCAGAAGCGCCGTGGTGTCGCGCCCCCCCTCCGGTACCACGATCACCATCGGCTTGTCCATGGCGCTTGCCCACCCGAGTTCCAGGTGCACGCCGTAGCTGTCTTCCGCCAACGCCACCACACAGTCGGCGCGCTGCATCTCCAGCATGTCGAAGGGGGTGCAGACGGAGGCGGCGCGCAGCTTCGCGCCGTACTCCTCCAGACGAAGCGCCAGAAAGACGTCATGCCCCGCGTGCTGCAGGGCCGTGTCGATCCCTTTGATGAAATGCGCGTATGCCGGTTCGACGGAGGGGACGGGGCCGTCGTGCCGAAGGTACCCGGTGATCGGGCACGCGAAGAAGATCCGCATTCTGTTCGTGGGGAGTGGTATGAGACGGGGGGACGTGCAGGGGGGCTAAAGCCACTGGGCGTCGGGCCAGCCTGCCGCGGACAGCGCCAGGTCTGCGTCGCGGTTGAAGCGGACGTTGCCAGGCTCGCAGCCGGTGCATACCTGCGAAGCCACCGACGCGAACGCCGCGCGCTCGCCGGCGAAGCCGGGCTCGTTCCAGCTCTCGCCGAACGGCCGGTCCCACACGCCTTCCAGGCTGAGCGGCCTGCCACGGCGGTGCGGGAGGCAGTTGCACGCGGTGAGCAGGCCGCGCCGGGCGTCGATGTAGCCCACCACGTCGGGAACGAAGCAGCGGGTGTGAGTGGGCAGGCGGCCTCCCGCCGACGCCACGCGGGCGGCGTCGCTGGTGCCGAAGACGTGCGGGCTCACGGCGTTCAGCCGCACGCGTGCGCGCTCCAGCCGCGCCTCGATGCGGGGGACGACCGACGCGGAGAACTCGTGCGCCTCGTCGGCCGTAAGATACAGGCTCTTCTTGTCTTTGATGGGGATCAGGGTCCAGAAGTCCACGCCGATGCGGTCGAGCAGCGGAACGAATTCGTGGATGTCTCGAAAGGTCTCGGCGGAGACGATGGTGTTTACCGTGATCGGCAGGGAGCGGCCGCGGCGCGCGCGTTCCGTGGCGAGAGTCTCGAGCCCCGCGATCGCCGCCGCAAAGAGGCCGGGGGTGCGGCGCAGTCCGTCGTGGATCTCGGGGCGCGGCGAGTCGAGCGAGCAGGTGATCGCGGAGAGGCCGGCATCCAGCAGCGGTGCGGCCATCTCGGCCAGACGGCTTCCGTTGGTGATGAGGCTCACCCGCAACCCCGCCGCGCGTACCTCCGCCACCGCCTCCAGCAATCCTTCGTGCAGCGTGGGCTCACCGCCGGTGAAACGCACCTCCTCGCCGCCCAGCGCCGCCAGCTGGACCGCGAGCGTCCGCACCCGCTCAACCGCCAGCCGGAAAGGATCGCTGGAGTTGGCGAACGGGCACATCCGGCACCCGGCGTTGCACGCCTCCAGGATACGTACGTAGACGATTTTGGGGCTCGTCCGCTGGAATACGGGAAGAGGCGCGTTCATAAGACGACGTTTTGGCAGGTTGGCCCACGGGCGGTCGCACTCCAGCAGAAACGCTCTCGGAAAGAATTGCCGAATGTTCTTGTTAGCGCAAGGAGGTCGGCCGTGGCCACGGACCAGAGAAAAACCTCGC
>NZ_DASVTX010000178.1:0-6680 GCF_036387355.1 Longimicrobium sp. | reverse complement strand
TGTCCGAAGCCCGCTGGGCGCTCGCGCTGGCGGAGTCGCCCGCCTCACAACTGGGGTACGGCGAGGCGGGCGGGCTGCCGCACGGCATGTTCTACGAGGGATGGACGGCGCACCTGCGCGCCGGAACGCTGCATCTGGCCGGCGGGAACGCGGCCCGTGACTCCGTGTTCCGCGCCGCATGCGAACGGCTGGACGCGGCGTTCCGGAGCGGCGGCCCGTTCCTGGATTCCTATCCGGGAATGGCGTGGCCCGGCGACAACGCTGTGGGCGCTGCGACCCTCCGCTCGTGCGGCACGCTGCTGGACGCGCGCTACACCGCCGCCGCGCAGGCATGGCTGCGGTCCGCGCTCCGTCACGAGGACCCCGCCACGGGGCTGCTCCCGCACGACGCCGGACGGCCAGACCCGCGGGGCGAATCGGTGGCGCTCATGATCCGGTTCGTGTACGAGATCGATCCCGCCGTGGCGGCCGCGCAGTACGCCGGCATGGAGCGCACCTTTGCCACGCGCCTCGTGGGCCTTCTCCCAGTCGTCCGAGAGTTTCCGCGCGGCGTGGATGGTGAGGGCGACATCGACTCAGGCCCCGTGGTGCTCGGCGTGAGCGCGCCGGCCTCGGTGGTGGGGATCGCGGCCGCCCGGCTGACCGGGCACCCTCGCGCTGCGGCAGACCTGCGCGCCACGCCGGAGGTGCTGGGACTGCCCTGGCAGTGGCGCGGAAAACGATCGTACGCCTTCGGCGCGCTCCCCATCGGCGACGCCTTTCTGGCCTGGGCATCCGTGGTGCGGCCGTGGAACGTTCCCGCGGCGCCCTCCTCCGACGCCACGCCTTGGGCCGGGTGGCGGATAGTCTGGTGCGCCCTCTGGGGGCTGGTGCTGGTTGTCGCCATCGCGCGGATCATCCGCATGGTCCGGCGGCCCGCGGCGCCCAGCCTGCCGCGCCGCGCCGCGCCCGCGCGGACCTGAGATTCATCGATGCAGATCAGCCCCGCGCCTCGGAAAGGGCGCGGGGCTGATTGTTTTCGCATCCGGCGGGGCTCGATCGCCTGAATCAGGTCTGCAGGGGCACGTCGCCGGGCTCCGTCCACCCGGGCTTGCCGCGCAGCTCGGCGGCGAGCGGGGCCTGGCGGGTCGTCACCATCAGCACCGTCTGCTTGGCCTGGGTGACGAACATGTACTTGTGAAAGCCCGCGTCGTCGTTGGACACACCGCGCGACTGGAGCGCGGCCAGCGCGCGGTCTACTTCGGCGAGCGCGTCGCCGGGCTTGATCATGATGTGGAACGGCGCGCTCATGCCCCCTCCGAGGTTTCGCCGTCGCCGCTGGGCGCAAAGAACCGCGCGGCGATCCCCGCCAGCCGCCCGCGGCGCGGGAGGGAGAACACGTCGCCCAGCACGCCGGTGGCGTCGCGGCGGTGGGGCGCGGCGGAATCGTACATCACCAGCACGCAGTGCTCGGCGCCCTCCACGTCAAAGCGGCACATCCCCTCCGGATGGTCGGCGCCGCCCTGCACATCGTGCGGCAGTTCGGCAATGCGCTCCAGCTCCGCGCCGCGCACCACCCGGCCGCGCTCCGTGGCCAGCCCGTCGGTCCAGCGGAAGACGGCCGCCGGCGCCCGCACGCCCATCGTGGGCCCGGCCAGCACCAGCAGGTCGTCGCCGTCCGCAGCCAGTTCGCGGATGCCGAGACCGTCCAGATCCAGGAAGTGCTTGCGGTAGCGCCCCCCGTCCTCCTCCACCGGCGCCAGCCGCAGCCGCCCCTCGCGTCTGGCGTCCCGCGGCAGAAGCTCCAGCACCACCGCCCAGCCTCGCAGCACCGGCCCGCGCAGCCCCAGGTACACGCGGCCGTCGCGCACCTCCAGCCCCTCGATGTCGAAGCCGTTGTCCTTGCCGGGCAGGTGCATGAACGGACCCACGTGCTCGTCGCGGCGCAGCGCGCGCAGGAGTGCGCTGCGGGTGCCGCGCCCCTTGACCCGCGCGGCCGTGATCGTGCGCACGGGGTCGCGCGGGTCCGCGCACGAGCGGCGGGGAACGAGGCCGCCGCCGTCCGCGTCCTCCTCCAGCGGAATGCGGGCGAGCAGGTAGCGGTTCTTTTCCACCTTGATCTTCGCCAGCGCCCTGGCGCCCTCGTCATCCGCCATGTCGTGCTTGATCTTGCCGCGCTTTCGCCCGTGCGAGCCCGTGACCCACAGGTAGGGCGGGTCCCACGCGAAGCCCTCGATGTCCACCTCGCCATCCTCCCCGCCGGCCAGGTCCAGCAGCTCCGAAAGCGGATAGGTGCGGTGCTCGCCAAAGCGCCCGCCGCCCAGGTCCGTCACCCGCTCCAGCGACGCCGTCTCGTCGCTTCCCAGGAACAGGTGGCGCCCCACCCGCACCACGGCGGACAGGCTCATGCGGGCCTCTTCGCCCTCCTTGCCGGTGCCGGGAGGCGCGTCGAGGGCGATGTGAATGGTGGACGCAGGCTTGGGCATGGGCGTGCGGGTCAGCGGGAGGTGCGGTGCGTGGCGGACGCCGCGGCGCGCCGAACAATGCGCATGCGGCCGTCCTGGGACTCGTACCGCAGCAGCGTACGCGATTCCCGGTCCAGCCAGTACGTGCCCGCGTACCCCGATCCGCGCACCTCCACCCGCCACGCGCTCCGCGTTCCGGCGGCGAACGCCACCTCCTCTGTTCCCGCCACCCGCGCGGTGGCGGCCGTAGCCACCTGGTCGCGCGAGTCCCACACCGGCAGCACGGCTTCGTATCCGGCCGCCAGAGGAAGCGCGCCCAGCAGAAGGTCGAACGCCGATCCCAGGAACACCGGCGCGTTCAGGCGGCGCGACACACCCTTGTCGACACCGTCGTTCACGCGCACGCCGCGCGGGGTGAACTCCGTGCGCGTCCACACGCCGCCGTACTCCACACGCTGCACCGGGGCGAGCGTGGCGCGCTCCACGGTCATGCTGTCGGTGCCCAGCAGCGAGCGCCCGGACCGCAGCCGCTCCGTCCGGATGATCACCGGCACGCCGCCGCGCTCCACCAGCCGCGTGCTCAGCACCATCTGCAGGGGCACGGGCGAGGCCTGCATGGTGAGCTCCATCGTATGCTCGCTTTCGGTGACGTGATCGGTCCGCAGCACGGCCGAGCCCGGGCGCACGGTGTCGGCGGGGGTCTGGCCGGCAAGCGGCGCGGCGGTGGCGATCAGGAGCAAGGCGATCAGGGCGGTGCGCATGGCGAAATCTCTCGGGGAGGCGGGGTGCCCGTCAGTCTACGCGATGGGTACGCGGGTTGAAAGCGGCCGCTTCTTCCGCGCGCGTGGGCGGCGGGCCAGATTGGGCTGCTGACCTTAACGGACCGGGAGCGGATGAGCGAGCGCGAACCCATCCTGCGGCGCACCGAGGCGTACGTGCGCGAGCAGATGAGCGGCGAGGGAACGGGGCACGACTGGTGGCACGTGGACCGGGTGCGGCGGATGGCGCTGCGCCTGGCCCGGGACGAAGCCGCGGACCCGTACGTGGTGGAACTGGCGGCACTGCTGCACGATGTGGCGGATCACAAGTTCCACGGCGGCGACGAGACGGCCGGCCCCCGCGCCGCCCGCGCGTGGCTGGCGCAGGCGGGGGCGGACGCGGACACGACGGAGCACGTGGCCGACATCATCGCGCGGCTCTCGTTCAAGGGCGCCGGCGTGGCCACACCCATGAGCACGCCGGAAGGGGCGGTGGTTCAGGACGCGGACCGGCTGGACGCCATCGGCGCCATCGGCATCGCCCGCGCGTTCGCGTTCGGGGGCAGCCGCGGCCGCCCGCTGTACGATCCCGCGGACGCGCCGGAGATGCACGACTCGTTCGACAGCTACAAGTCCAGCACAGGCCACACCATCAACCACTTTCACGAGAAGCTGCTGCTGCTGCGGGACCGGATGAACACCCCCGGCGCGCGCCGCATCGCCGAGAGCCGGCACCGGTACATGGAGGAATTCCTGGCGCAGTTCGACCGCGAGTGGAACGCGGCCGACGCGGTGCCGTCCACGTCGCAAAAGGAATCGGAATGACGGACCGGAGCATGGAAGGGCGCGTGTGCGTGGTCACCGGCGCCACGGCGGGCATCGGGCAGGCGACCGCGGCCGGGCTGGCGGAGCGCGGCGCCACCGTTTTCCTGGTGGCGCGCAGCCGCGACAAGGCGCGCACCGTGGCGGAGGAGATCGTCCGCGCGACGGGCAACGACCGCGTGCGCACCGTGATCGCCGACCTGGCCGTCCAGGCGCAGGTGCGCGCGGTCGCGGACGAGATCGCCGGACTCTTTCCCGCCATCCACGTGCTCGTGAACAACGCCGGGATCTACACCCGGCGGCGGGAACTGACGGCGGACGGCATCGAGATGCAGCTTGCCGTCAACCATCTCGCCCCGTTCCTGCTCACGCATCTGCTGATGGACCGGCTGCGGGCGGGGGCGCCGGCGCGCGTGGTGAACGTGAGCAGCGAGGCGCACCGGCAGGGCCGCATCCGCTGGGACGACATCGGTCTGGAGGCGCGCTACGGCGGACTGCGGGCGTACGCGGGGACCAAGCTGATGAACATCCTCTTTACCCGCGAACTGGCGCGGCGGGTGGATGCTTCGGCGGTGACGGCGAATGCATTGCACCCGGGCGTGGTGGCGACGACGCTGCTGTTCAAGGGGTTCTGGCCCATCGGCTGGTTCAAGCGCTTTCTGCGCACGCCGACGCAGGGCGCGTCCACCTCGCTGTACCTGGCGACCTCGCCCGCGGTGGCCGGCGTCACGGGCGGGTACTTCAAGGATGAAAAGCAGATCCAGCCCAGCGCCGCCGCGCGCGACGACGAGGCGGCGCGCCGGCTGTGGGCGCTCAGCGAGCGGCTGACGGGGATCACGGCGGTCTGACCGAATCCGCCATCGTCGGTCGGGACATCTCCCACGCCGGGTGCGCCGCTTTCCCGATCCTGCGGCTGTTTGCCCCGCGCTATCGTCCGTCCACGGTCCCGGCCCGGGCACAGGGCGGCACACGTCGGCGGGGGATGAGGATGAGCGAAAAGGCGATCGTGGTGGGCGGCGGGATCGGCGGGCTGTCCGCCGCCATCGCGCTGCGGCAGGCGGGGGTGCCGGCGCAGGTGTATGAGCGCGCCCCCGCGCTGGGCGAGGTGGGCGCGGGGATCAGCCTGTGGCCCAATGCCACCCGCCAGCTTGCGCGCTGGGGTGTGCTGGACCGCGTGCTTCGGCACGGGCAGGTGATTGACCGGTGCGAGATGCGCGCGGCGGACGGCGCGCTGCTCAGCATCGTGCGCATGCCCGCCGCGGAGGTGCCCGGCGTGCTGATCCACCGCGCGGATCTGCATGCGGCGCTGCTGGATGCGCTTCCGCCGTGGGCCGTCTCCGTGGGCGCCTCGTTCTGCCGCATTCGGGAGGAAGATGACCGTGTCCAGGCGGACTTCGGCCCCGCGGGAAGGGCGGAAGGCACGCTGCTGGTGGGGGCGGACGGGCTGCGCTCCGCGGTGCGCGGGCTGCTGCTGGCGGACGGCGCGCCCGTGTACCGCGGATACGGAGTGTGGCGCGGAGTCACGGCGCCCGGCGCGGTGGAGTGGCCCGCGCTGACGGAAACGCTGGGGCGCGGCCAGCGCTTCGGCATCGTGCCCATCGGTGGGGGGCGGCACACCTGGTGGGCCTCGGCCAACGTGCCGGAGAACGAGGCGGATCCGGTGGAGGGGCGCCGGGAGCGGCTGCTGGAGCGCTTTCGCGGATGGCATTCGCCCATCCCGCAACTCATTGCCGCCACGCCGGATGGCGAGGTGCTGCGCAACGCAACGTACGATCGCCCGCCCGTCCGCCGCTGGGGCGCGGGGCGCGTGACGCTGCTGGGCGACGCTGCGCATCCCACCACGCCCAACCTGGGGCAGGGCGGGTGCATGGCCATCGAGGATGCCGCCGCGCTCGCCGCCGCCCTGGCCGGGGCGGATCAAATCCCCGCCGCGTTGCGCCGCTACGAGCGCAGCCGCTTTCGCCGGACGGCGTTCATCACGCGGCAGTCGCTCTGGTACGGGCAGTTCGCGCAGGCCGAGCACGCCGCCGCCATCGGCGTGCGCAACGCCATGTTCCGCCTCACGCCGCCGTCCATGACCGCCTTCGCCTTCCGCCGCCTCTTCAGCTACGACGCGGCCCGGTAAACACTTCGACGGACCAGAAAAGAGCCCGCGGCCACACCGGCCGCGGGCTCTTTCGCCTCTCGCCTCCCTGCCCTCCTCCGAACGCCCCTGCGGTTCCTATTCCCTATTCCCTATTCCCTGTTCCCTGCCGTTCCCGTCACGCGTGCAGCCCGAACACGCTCAGCAGAATCTCCGTCAAAATCAGCAGCACAACCACGACCTCCAGCAGTTCCGCGCGGGATGCGTGCGCCTCGCCGTTCAGCATCTCGTACGTTTCGCGAAAGATGGCGAGCTTGCGTTCGATGCCGCGCCGCCAAGCCGGACTGCGGAACAGCTCCAGCGCGGCCGCGTAGACGTCCGCCAGGTACACGTCGTCCGTCACCTTGAGGGCGTTTTCCGCGCGCTCCACCGTCTCCGTCACGTCCGCCACGCGCGTCTGCAGGTCCGCCAGCACCGGCTGAAAGCGCCGCGTGGGGATCGGAAGGCGGCGGCGCGCGGCGGCCACGCGGTCGTACATCGCGGGAAGCTCGGCATCCAGGAGCGCATCGTACA
>NZ_DASVTX010000177.1:0-6588 GCF_036387355.1 Longimicrobium sp. | reverse complement strand
ACGCCCGCGCCGCCGCTGGGCATCACGCGCCTGGCGGGGGATCTGGCGGCGGACTGAAGGGGAAGTGCTAAGTGCCAAGTGCTAAGTGCTAGGTAACTTTACTCAGCACTTCAGGACTTGGGACTTAGCACTTAGCACTTAGGACTATTCACCCAGCCGGGGACCGAACCAATGCTCGCATCCGCCACCCACCCCGCCCCGACTCCGAAGCCCAAGCTCTGGGGCGGCCGCTTCGCCGCGGAGCCGGCGCCGGAGATGGACCGGCTGAACCGCTCGCTGCCCGTGGACCTTCGTCTGTGGCGCGAGGACGTGGCGGGGAGCCAAGCGTGGGCCTCGGCCATCGCCGCGGCGGGGGTCATCACGCACGCGGAGTGGCTGCGGCTGCAGGCGGGGCTGGATGCCGTTGCCGCCCGCCTGGAGGGCTGGTCCGCCGACGACTGGCGCGGCGCGCACGACGAGGACGTGCACTCTCTCGTCGAGCGCCTGCTGTACGAGGAGGCCGGCGACGTGGCGGGGAAGCTCCACACCGGCCGCTCGCGTAACGACCAGGTCGCCACCGACTCGCGCCTCTGGGCGATGGGCGCGATGGCGCGGCTGGACGCGGCTGTGCGCGAACTCCAGCGCGCTCTCCTTGAGCAGCACGCGGTCCACCGGGAACGGGCAGCCGGCGATGGCGCCCGAGCCCAGCGGCAGCACGGCGATGCGGTGCGAGGCGTCCGCCAGCCGCTCGCGGTCGCGCGCCAGCGGCCACGCGTGCGAGAGCAGCCAGTGCGCGGCCGAAACCGGCTGCGCGCGCTGCATGTGCGTGTACGCCGGCATCACCGTGCCCACGTGCGCCTCCGCAAGGTCCACCAGCGCCTGCTGCACGCCGCGCAGCCCCAGGTCCAGCGCCGCGGCCGCCTCCATGCCGTACAGGCGGAAGTCCGTGGCCACCTGGTCGTTGCGCGAGCGCCCCGTGTGCAGCTTGCCGGCCACCGGGCCGGCCTCTTCGCCCAGCAGGCGCTCCACCAGGGTGTGGACGTCCTCATCCGTGGCGGCGGCCCAGTCGGCCTCCGTCCACCCCTCCAGCCGCGCGGCCACCGCGTCCAGACCCGAGCGCAGGTCCGCCGCCTCGGTAAGGGTAATGACGCCCGCCGCGCCCAGGGCCGAGGCCCACGCACGGCTCCCCGCCACGTCGTGCCGCCACAGCCGGCGGTCCACGGGGAGCGAGCGGTTCACCAGGTCCATCTCCGGCGCGGGGCCGGAGCTGAAGCGCCCGCCCCACATGCGGGCGCCGGGCACGGTGGGCGGCGTCTGGGCCGCCGTCAGGGGAGTGCAGGGCATCGTTCAGTCCGCGGCGGCAAGGGTGGGCGCAACGGCGGCCTCCTGCTCCTTGAGGGCGGCCACCCGGGCGGACAGGCCGAACAGGCGGATGAACCCCGCCGCGTCCGCCTGCTGGTACACGTCGTCCTCTCCAAACGTCACGAAGCGCTCGTCGTACAGCGAGTACGGCGACTGCCGCCCGGCCACCGACACGCTGCCGCGGTACAGCTTGAGGCGCACGGATCCCGTCACCCGCTGCTGCGTGGCGTTTACCAGGGCGTCCATGGCCACGCGCTCCGTGGTCCACCAGCGGCCCTCGTACACCAGGTCGGCGTAACGGGGGGCAATGAGGTCCTTGAGCCCCAGCGTGCGCCGGTCCAGCACCAGCTGCTCCAGCTCCGAGTGCGCGGCGTACAGCAGCGTTCCGCCGGGCGTTTCGTAGATGCCGCGCGACTTCATCCCCACCAGCCGGTCTTCTACCAGGTCGATGCGGCCGATGCCGTGCTCCCCGCCGATCTGGTTGAGCACGCCGATCAGCTCCACCGGGCCCAGCTCCTGGCCGTTGACGGCCACCGGATCGCCCTCGGCGAAGTCGATGGTGACGTACGCCGGCCGGTCCGGCGCCATTTCCGGCGCGCGGGTGAGCAGGAACAGGTCGGACTCCGGCTCGTGCGCCGGGTCTTCCAGCGGGCCGCCCTCGTGGCTCACGTGCCACAGGTTGCGGTCGCGGGAGTAGATCTTTTCGCGCGTGGCCGCGACGGGCACGGCGTGCTGCGCCGCGTACGCCAGGGCGTCCTCGCGCGAGCGGATGTCCCATTCGCGCCACGGGGCGATCACGGGCAGGTCCGGCGCGAGGGCGGCGTAGGTCAGCTCGAAGCGGACCTGGTCGTTGCCCTTGCCGGTGCAGCCGTGGGCCAGGTGTGTGGCGCCCACCTGCCGGGCGATCTCCACCTGCGCGCGGGCGATGATGGGCCGCGCCATGCTGGTGCCCAGCAGGTACTTGCGGCCATAGGTGGCGCCGGCGCGCAGCGTGGGCCACACGAAGCCGGTGACGAACTCCTCGCGCAGGTCCTGCACGTAGCAGGCGCTGGCGCCGCTGGCGATGGCCTTGGCTTCCAGCCCGTCCAGCTCCTCGGCCTGGCCCACGTCGGCGGCCACGCAGATGACGTCGGCGCCGTA
Source organism: Longimicrobium sp. (assembly GCF_036387355.1). Taxonomy (GTDB): domain Bacteria; phylum Gemmatimonadota; class Gemmatimonadetes; order Longimicrobiales; family Longimicrobiaceae; genus Longimicrobium. The sequence continues at coordinate 4,107 of NZ_DASVTX010000177.1, read as the reverse complement.
GTTCTCCTTGAGCCACGGCACGATGATGGAGGTATCCAGTCCGCCGGAGTAGGCGAGAACAACGCGGGGATTCGGCATAGGATTCGGCTCGCTTTCAGGCGATGGTGTTGGTTACAGTCCGGCGCGCTCTCAGGAGTGCGGTGACGAAGTGCGTGAGTGCTGGGTGCGTGAGTGCGTCGGCTTGGGTGCGGGCGGCGGGCAGTGCCCGGTACCAAGGGGCCAGTGCCCAGTGCCCAGTGCCCAGTGCCCAGTGCCCTCGGACACTCTGCACTCACGCACTCACGCACTCACGCACTCACGCACACAGCACTAACGCACTTCCCTCACAACCGCGATCTCGTCGCAGGCGTGCAGCTTGGGACAGTTGCGGCAATCCGACCACACCTTGGCCGGGAACATCTCCTTGGGCACCGTGCGAAAGCCCAGGCGGTGAAAGAAGCCGTCGCGCAGCGTGAGGGCGAACACGGTGTTCAGCCCCAGCGTCTCCGCATCTTCCACCAGGCGGTCCACAATGCGGCCGCCCACGCCCAGCCCCTGCGCCGCCGGGCTCACCGCCAGGGAGATGACCTCCGCCAGCTCGGGCGAAAAGATGCGCAGCCCGCCGCACCCCAGCAGGCGCCCGCTTCCATCCACCGCCACCACGAACTCGCGGAACAGGCGCACCAGCTGCTCCCGCGTCTTGGGGAGCATGAGGTTCTGCGCCGCGAAGTGGTTGATGAGGGGCTCCACCTGCAGCATGTCGCTGATGCGGGCCGGCCGCACCGAGACGGATTCGCCCGGCGCCACCGGGGCCAGGTCCAGCAGTTCCGCGGTCGCCCCGCCAATCTGAGTCAGCATTCCAGAACCTCCTCCAGGATGGCCACGCCACGGCGCAGCTCGTCGTCGCTCACGATCAGCGGCGGCAGCAGGCGAACCACGTCCGCCCCCGCGGTGCACGCCAGCAGTCCGGCCTCCAGCGCGCGGGCCACCACACCGGCCGCGCCGTCCGTCTCGATCCCCCACATCATCCCCGCCCCGCGCACGCCGCGAATGCAGGGATGCCGCAGCGCCAGCGCGCCCAGCAGGTCGCCCAGCAGCGTAGACTTGCGCTGCACCTCGGCCAGGAACGCGTCCTCGCCGATCTTTCGCACCGTCGCCAGCGCGGCGGAGGCCACCAGCGGCCCGCCGCCGAACGTGGTTCCGTGGTCCCCGGGCTGCAGCGAGGCGGCGACCGCCTCCGTCATCAGCACGGCGCCCATGGGCAGCCCGCCGGCCAGCGGCTTGGCGAGCGTCATGATGTCGGGACGCACGCCGGACGCCTCGTGCGCCCACAGCCATCCCGTCCGCCCCAACCCCGTCTGCACCTCGTCGAACACCAGCAGCGCTCCGTGCTCGTCGCACAGGCTGCGCAGGGCGCGCAGGAACTCCGCCGGCACCGGGCGCACGCCGCCCTCCGCCTGGATGGGTTCGATCATCACGGCCGCCACGCGCCGGGTGCGCAGGATGGCCTCCACCCCTTCCACGTCGCCCACGTCCGCGAAGCGCACCCCCGGCATCAACGGGCGGAACGGCTCCTGGTACGCCGGGCGGTCCGTCACCGCGAGCGCGCCCATGGTCCGCCCGTGAAAGCCGCCGTGGAAGGCGAGAACCTCGTACTGCCGCCCCTGCGCCCAGCGCCGCGCGAACTTGATGGCGCCCTCGTTGGCTTCCGCGCCGCTGTTGCAGAAGAAGACGCGGTCGGCAAAGGAGTGCGCGGCCAGCCAGGCGGCCAGTTCGCCCGCGGGGTGCGTGCGGAACAGGTTGCTGGTGTGGATGAGCCCCGCGTCCAGCGCGCCGCGGATCGCGTCCGCCACGTCCGGGTCGCCGTAGCCCAGCGCGTTCACCGCGATGCCGCTGGTGAAGTCCAGAAAGCGGCGCCCGTCTTCCGCCACCATCCAGCACCCTTCGCCGCCCGTGAACGCCGGGCCGGCGGGCTTGTACACGCCCAGCAGGGCGGATGCGGTTTCAGTCGCCGGCATGGGCCGTCTCCCGTGTGGGGTGAATCCGCGTTCCCGCGGCGCCGTCCGTGATCATTTCCAGGTCGCCGATGCGCACGGCGCCCACCGATTCCGCGGCCCGCAGCGCCGCGCGCAGCTTGGGCCGCATTCCACCCGCCGCCTCGCCCGAGGAGAGCAGCGCGTCCGCCTCGTCCGCGTCCAGCGCCGACACCTCGGTTCCGCCGCTGCGCACGCCGCGCACGTCGCTTACGAAGAGCAGTTCATCCGCCTCCAGCGCCGCGGCGATCCCGGCGGCTGCGTCGTCGGCGTTCACGTTCAGCCCGCCGCCGTCCGCGCCGCGCGTCACGGGGGAGATGACGGGGGTGAGCCCCATCCCCAGCCAGCGGCGGATCAGTTCCGCGCGCACGGTCCGCAGCTCGCCCGTGCGGCCCAGCGCGCCGCCGTGGCTCACCCTGCCGCTCAGCAGCCCGGCGTCTTCGCCGCTCACGCCCAGCGCGTCCACGCCGGCGTCCTGCAGCGTTGCGGCCCACCGCTTGTTCACGGACCCGCTCAGCACCATCCGCACGACGTCCAGCACCGCGGGGGTGGTCATGCGCAGCCCGTCGCGCCACTCCGGCTCCAGCCCCAGCACGCGCTGCAGATCAGACACTTCCTTGCCGCCGCCGTGGACGAGGACGGTCTCCACTCCCGATGCCGCCACCGCGCGGGCGACGTCGCGCATCCACCCGGCGTCTTCGGCCAGGTTGCCCCCCACCTTGATCACCCTCACCGCAGCGCCTCCGTCTCGGGCCAGCCGAACATCAGGTTCAGGTTCTGCACGGCCTGCCCCGCCGCGCCCTTGCGCAGGTTGTCGATGGCGGCGACCACGATGAGCATGGGCGCGGCGACGTCGCGCACGGCGGTGACGCCGAGGGCGACGCGGTTGGTGCCCACCACGTCCGCCAGCGCGGGGAGCCGTCCCCCGCCGAACACCTGGATGAAGGGCTCCACTGCATAATCATCCATCCAGATCGCCGCGGGATCGCCCACGAGCGGAACGTGCAGCGGCACGTAGATGGTCTCCAGGATCCCCCGCTTCACGGGCAGCAGGTGCGGGGTGAACACCAGGTCCGGCGCGCTTCCCTCCGCCAGCGCGGCGGCCTGCGACCGCATCTCCGCCAGGTGCCGGTGGACGTTCCCCGCCGCGTAGGCGCTGAACCCTTCCGCGACCTCGGCAAAGAGCAGCTCCCGCTTGGGCGAGCGCCCCGCCCCGCTGACCCCCGACGCCGCGTTGATGATCACCGGGCCGGCCGTCAATCCGCGGCGCAGCAGCGGCGCCAGGGCCAGCGTGGCCGCCGTGGGATAGCACCCCGGGTTGGCGACCAGCCGCGCGCCGGCGATGCGCTCCCGGTGCAGCTCGGGAAGGCCGTAGACGGCTTCGCGCGCCCACAGCGGCGTGGCTTCCCCCGGCACGCGCAGGTCGGCGGACAGGTCGATGGCCCGCACCCCGGCCGCGTGCGCCCGCTCCATCCACTTGGCGCTTTCGCCGTGCGGCAGGCAGGAGATCACGCAGTCGCAGGCCGCCAGGTCGGCGTCCGCCGCGCGCACCAGCGCGGGCCCGGCCGCCCCGTGCACCAGCTCGCCCAGCGGCGTTCCCGCCTCCGACTCCGAGGTCGCCCAGGCGATGCTCGCCCGCGGGTGCGCCGCCAGAATGCGCAGCAGCTCGCGCCCGGCGTACCCGCCCGCCCCCAGAATCCCGATCTGTCCGACAGAATAGTTATTCATCTCAACGGAATACTATTCAGTTTGTGCGCCCACGTCAACCCGTTCCGCCGGAACGATGTTCCCAAGTGGTGCCGGAGCCACGGCTTACGCGCATGGAAGGCAAGTGGATGGGCTCTAACAGAGACACAGAGGCACAGAGGGGAAGTGGGAGAAGGGGTGGTATTCCTCCGAGTGCCGCGCCTCCGAGAGATCGTTTTCGCCCTTCTTCCAATCCGGGCCATCTCCTTTCCCGTCCGGACCGGAAGGCGTAAACGGATCGAATTTCCTTTGCTGCCCGTGGCGCGTTCTGCATGCGAGTTTCAGAATCTGTGCGGCCGGTGACGGCAATGGGGAGCGGGTTGACGGCCGGGTGTATTCCGAATCTTTT
>NZ_DASVTX010000176.1:0-23240 GCF_036387355.1 Longimicrobium sp. | reverse complement strand
GGAGACTTGTCGTGTTTCGCTATCCGTTCAGCATCGTGTACGTTCTCGAGCTCGCCGGCCCCTTGATCGTGGCCTTGGCGCACCATCGCCGAAAGCCGGACTACTGGGTCAAGCGGCTGAGCTCCCGTAAACGGCTCGTTCCACCTCAGTTGCCGGACTCTTCTTCCACGAACGGGCCCAGGTAGACCACGATGGGGTCGCGCAGGGCCCGGGCGGCGGCGCGAAGGCGGGCGGGGGTAAGCGCTTCCGCGTCCGTCAGCGCGCTGGTGGAAAGTCCCAGCATCATGCGGCGCGCCAGGGTGCGCGCGCGGTCCTCCGGCCCTTCCAGCTCCAGCAGCCGCTCGCCGCGAAACCGCCGCAGCCGCTCGGCAAAGATGGGGTCCGAGAGGGGCTCGTCCGCGTACTCCGACACGGCCTGCGCCAGCCGATTCGCCCAGTCTTCCGCCTCCCCCGGGGGCACCACCAGCTGCATGCGCAGCTCTCCCCCGCCGGCGTAGCGCACCACCTCGGCGCTCGCGTCGTACACCTGCGGGCGCTGCACCCCGAAGCTCACCCGCTCCAGCGCCAGCCGCGCCAACATGCGGATCGCCTCCTCGTCGGCGTCCGTGGAGAACGGATAGGTGGCCGATACCCACGCGGTGATCGCCTGGTAGTTCTGGCGCACCGGCTCATCCGCGGGGGAGGGCGGATCAATCTCCGGCAACCGCAGCGGGCCGGGCTCCATGAACGCGGCCAGCGCCTCGCCCGCGCCGCGCTGCACGGGGCCTACGATGGCCACCACCGCGCGGTCCGCCGTGAATCCGCTGCGCAGAAACGCATCCACCTCGCCGGGGCGAAGGCGGCGGACGGAGGCGGCGGTGCCCACCGCGGGGCGGCCCCACGGATGTTCCTTGCCGAACACGGCGGCATCCACCTCGCGGGCCAGCGCGTCGGCGGGGCTCCCCTCGCGCGCGGCCAGTTCCGCCACCGTCGCCGTGCGCTGGCGCACCGTGGCCACGCTGTCCACCGGATCGCGAAAGAGCGCCACCAGCAGCGTGCGCGTCGCCTCTTCCCACGTGTCCGGCGCGGCGATGACGGTAAAGGAAACGGCGTCCTTCTGCTGCTCCACCGTGAGCCGCGCCTCCAGCGAATCCAGCACGGGAAGGATGGGCGCGGTCACGCTGCGCGCCGTCAGGTACGTGATCCCCTCCTTGCCCGCGGCCTCGTCTACCGGGCCCACGGCGATCAGCACCTCGGCCGCCACCACGGGCGTCCCCGGCTCCGGGCGCACCATCACCCGGTCCTGCGCGGCGGCGGAAGCGGAGGCAAGCGCCAGCGCGGCGGCGATCCAGCCCGAGCGCATCACGACGGCCTCCGCAGCCGCTGGGCGGGCACGTCCACCGCCACCACGCCGTTCTCGCCCAGCGCGGCCAGCACCGCGCGCACGTCGTCCGCCGTCACCTCCTCCACCGCGGCAAAAAAGCGCTGCGCCGCGTCCGGCCCCAGCCCGCGGTCCGCGAACGCGCCCAGCACCTCCGCCATCCGCTCCGGCGTCCGGGCGAAGAAGAGCATTTCGCGCCGCACCCCGGCCGCCGCGTCGCGCACGGCCCGGTCGTCCAGCGCGCCCGCCACCGTCGCCAGCGCCGCGTCCGCGCTGGACCGGGCCACGCGCACCAGCGAATCCGGCGTGGCCACCACCAGCGCCACCGCCTGCCCGTCGTGCGTCCACCAGTGCTCCACCTCCACCGCCGAGCGCGTCATCCTGCGGCGCAACTGCGTGCGGATGAGCCGCGTGGCCACGGTGACGGCCGCGGGATCCAGCTCCGACGCGCTCCACCCGCGGGCAATCCAGGCGCGCGTGGCCTGCGGCGTGTCGGCCGCCAGCGCGCGCACGGTGTCGGCGAACGCCTCCAGCGGCCGCGTGGCGGGTGCGGCCACGTCGCGAAAGGCGCGGCGCACTCCCTCGATCTCCACGTCGCCCACGGCCACGATGGACACGCGGTCCGGCCGGTACATGGCCCCCCACACGTCCCCCAGCCGCGCCACGGACAGCCGCGCGGCGCTGGCCTCCGTTCCCGCCGCGGACAGGTCCTGCGGAAACAGCCGGGCGCGCAGCGCGCCGCGGATGTAGCTGGCGGCCACTTCGCGCTCGGCGCCGCGCTCCTCGTTGAGCGCGGCGAGCGCGGACAGCATCTCCGGCGTTCCGGCGGCGGGGGCGGCCAGCGTGGCCTGCAGCGTCTCGGCCAGGTAGCCCAGCTCCGACGCGGGCCCCACGACGGTGTACACGACCGCGTCGGAGGTGCGCTCGGCCTGCACGCGGCCGCCCACGCGCGCCGCGCGGTCTTGCAGCCGCGGCAGGTGCAGGTGCTGCATCAGGTGCCCGGCGCCCGCGTAGCCGGCGGGATCGTCGGCCAGCACCGAAAGCCGCAGCGCCACGATGGGCAGTGCGGGCTGGCGGTGCACCACCACGGCGGGCGCGGCGGCCGGGCGCGGCGCCGGAACGCTGTCGGCGGCGGCCAGCCCCAGCGCGAGTAGAAAGCTCAACATGGTGCCTCAGATAGGACAAAGGAGCGCCCCCGGCAAGGGGGCGCTCCTCATCGTGCGTGCCAGCGGGTGGGCGGCGCTCAGGGAAGCGCGTCGCCGATCACGAAGTTCATGGGGTCCACCTGCTGGCCGTTCACTTCCACCTCGTAGTGCAGGTGCGGCCCGCTGGTGAGCCCGGTGTTGCCGACGTCGGCGATCAGCTGGCCGCGCTCCACCGACTCCCCGGTGCGCACCCGCAGGCGCGAGGCGTGGGCGTAGCGGGTGATGTAGCCGTAGCCGTGGTCGATCTCCACCATGTTGCCGTAGCCGTTGCTGCGGTTGCCGGCGAACACCACGCGGCCACGGGCGGGGGCCAGGATCGGCTGCCCGATGCGCGCGGCGATGTCGATGCCCTTGTGGGGGCGCGTGATGCGAAGGACCGGGTGGTAGCGGCCGCTGCTGAACAGCGACGACAGGTGGCCCGTGGTGGGAAGGATGGTGGGGGTGCTGGCCATGCGCTGCTGGTTGCGCTGGATCTGCGTCAGCGCCTCGTCCATGCTGCTGCGCAGGAGCGCGGCGCGGCGCACCAGCCCGCCCAGGTCTTCGGAGGTCGCCTCCACCTTGCGGCCCACGCGCGGGTTCAGCCGCGCGAGCGCGGCCGTGGCGCGGCTGCCGAATCCGGGGCCGCCCACACCCGCCTTGCGCACGTCCTCGTCGATCTGCGGCAGACCGGCGACCACGCGCACCTGCTCATCTTTTTCCGTCAGCGCCGCGATGGAGCGGTCCAGTTCCGCCATCTGACGGCGCATCTGGTCCACCTCGCTGGCCAGAAGCTGGTTTTCCTGGCGCAGCCCGGCGTTCTGAACGTGGTGCGACTGCTTGACGAAGAAGGCAATGGAGAAGGTGCCCATCAGGACGGCGGCCACGAGGGCGGCGCCGGCGGCGTTGCGGATGCTGCGGCTCGACACCTGAAACGAGCGGACACGCTCGTTGTCGTGGGGCACGAGCATGAGCGTCCAGCGGGAATGCGGCATGGGGAACGGCTATATTCTGGTGACGGAAACACGCGGGGGGATGGCACCCGCGCGCCGGATCAGAGTCCACGATGATGTGGGAAGGGTCGGAAGGTAGGACGGGCTCGCCGGGGTGTCAAGCAAACGGATGCATCCCAAGCGCTTACCAAAGGAGCGGCCCGCGTAGGTCCCTTCTCTGCTCAGCGTGTTTTCCGGTTCGGGATCCCGGAAGTGCACCATGCGTTCCCGATCCTCTGCATGGAGCTTAGGTGTTGTATTGCAATGACTTGCGATTGATCGTCCGCGCTCCGCGCCCTGCCGCGTGGGTGCAGTGTGCAATACATCGTGCAGAATCTGCACCCGTATCAGTTTCGCATCGTTGTCCCAGATTCCTTCATGGCATTCTCATGTGTGCCGCGGGTCAGTCCTGGTCGCATCCTCGCCACAGGCGGGTGACGATGACCGGCTCGGGCGCGGGGGGAAGCTCCGGCCACGCATACGCCACCGGCTGCGGACCGACCAGGAGCACGCGCAGGCCGCCGGGCTCCTCCATGGCGCCCCAGAGCCCCGCCGCATCCGCGTACATCGGGATGAAACGGGCGGGGAGCACCGCGCGCCGGACCTGATGGCCGTGCACATCCAGGTGCAGCCATGTGGCCGCCTCAGACTCGGTGGCCAGCCGAAGCCACGCCGTCCCGTCCGCGCCCGCGACGACGTTGGCGACGGGGGCGTGGTAGTCGGGAAACAAAACGGCCTTCCTGAATGCCCGTGCCAGTGCGGCCGTTTCCTCCGCGGTCCGCTGGTCGGTCGCACCGGGATGCGCCCACTCCCTCGCCCTCTGGTTCTTCCACGCCGCGCTCATGGCGAGTACGGGAACCTCCAGGGCGGTGCGATAACGAATCCGGCCGGAGACCTCGATCCAACGCACTTCCACGGGAACCGTGCCCCGAGCGGAAGGCGCAGGCTGCTCAATCCAGACAACGCCGGAGCCGTTGTCCGCGGCGGCCCAGAGCGGCCGCGCCTCAAGCCCGGGCTGCAGCTGGGACGAGGCGCCCTTGTTGTGCGGCCACCGAACGCTCACCGGCCGCGGCTCCGGCGGCGCCACCGCGAGCGTACGGATGATGTGCTGGTCGCGGGAAACCACGAGCGGAATGGAGATTCCCTGTCCCGGGTAGGCCGGCCGGAACTCGCCGAGGGTCAGGCCGCCGGGCAGCGGCGTTCCCTCCAGAATCTGCGGGATGAATTCGTTGTGGGCGTGCTCAAAGCGACGGCATCCCACCTCGTTGCCCGAGGGGCTGAACAGGCGCCACGACTGCCAGCCGTCAACGGCCAGAGTATCGCCGATCCAGCTGAGCCGGCCGTAGCTCGCCCGGCGTCCGTCGCGCTGGCGAACCTGGGTGGGCGGCGCGTTCGGCCTCAGGATCTGCACCCCGCTGCCCGGCGTGGCCACGTACAGGTTCCCCGCTCCGTCCCGCGTGGCGAAGGGCGGCCAGTACCTGCGGGCTGTGGTGTCCCCGATGAGTCCCAGGACGTGCGCCGTGGCTGGCCCTGCGGCGGTCGGGCGCGCGGCGGCGGCGCACCCCGTGAGCAGCACCGTCAGTGCCGCCGGAAGAAAACATCTCATGGGCATCTCTCCGCCTCGTGGCCGTGCTCGTTGGCCGCTCTCTGCGCGCGTTGGCGTCAGCGGGGCGGCAAGGCACCCGTCATCCCGGCGTGCTGGCGCACTGGCGGCGCCGCGTGTCGATGATCTGCACCACCTTCCACCCCTGCCCGGTGCGGACGAACTGGAAGGCGTTCACGCCGCAGTGGCTGAACCGGTCGCCCAGATAGAAGGCGTAGTTCATCCACGCGGTCGCCAACTCGCCGTCCACGCGGATTTCCACGTTGCTGATGCGCTCGTCCCACACCTGTTCGTGCGGCGTGCCCACGGCGCGTACGAACCCGTCCACCGGCTCGGTGCGCACCATCACGGAATCGCCGCGCACGGCCACGCTCTGCAGGCGCGCCTCGGGGTGAAAAACGGAGCGGACCATCGCGCTGTCCGCCGTCCGCATTCCGGTGAACATGCGGTCCACCGCGGCGCGAACCTCCTGCTCGGGGGTGGTCTGCGCCGTGGCGGGAAGCGCGCCGGCGGCGAGCGCGGCAAGGGCGACGGCGATCAGGGTGCGGATGCGCATGGGGCCTGGTCTCGGGAGGTGGTGTGGATTCGATCCGCGCGCGAGGGATGCGCGGCAGGGCGCAACCTACCCGCGCGCCCTGCTTCGCGCATCGGTCATCTGCCCGTCCATCCTGGCGCTCCGTCAGGGCGGGAGGGTGCGGACGGTATCCGCCGACAGGATGCGGGGCGGGGCCAACGAAGCGCGCACGCGGTACCACGTCACGTCCGTGCAGCACCCCGCTTCTACGTAGATTTCCACGGTGTCCGCGGACGGCCAGCGGACCTGGTTTCCGCCCGGGTTGTCCGTGGCGGGCACCTCCACGCTCCTGGTCCGCAGCAGCAGCCGCTTTCCCGGCCAGGTGCGCACGACGCCGTAGCCTACGGGGCCATCGGAAAACGCCACGTACGCGATGTGCCTGCCGTCCGGCGACAGCGCGGACCCCGACATCGTCGGGCTCACGTCGCGGGGAAGGGAAATGCGTCGGACGGCCGCGCGCGCCCGTCGTACTCGTACCCGAACGCGAGCCGGTCGTCCTTGTACGCAAGGCCCCGCAGCATCGTATCTCCCATCATGACCGGGAGATCAAAGGTGCGCACCCCGCGCAGGGTGTCCACCCCGGCCGCCGTGCGCACCTCCACGCGCCGGTGCGTGCCGTCGCTCATGTCGTTCTCGTACCGGAGCGAATCCACGAGCCGCACGACGGGCGCCGCGGACCGGCCGGACGGTACTCCGGGCCGCGCGGTCGCGCACGCCGCGGCGAGCATGCAGGCCAGCCCCGCCACGAGCCGCGGAAGGCGCATCCGGTTTGGATCGCGGTGCGCAATCCGCATCTTCGGCGAAAGCATCCGCGCCCGAACGTGTGGACGGTGCCTCATCTTTCCGAATCCCGTGATCCGCCGGGATCCACGGCGGGAAGGGGTGCCGTGTAGATGTCGGGCCGCAGCCGCTCCATGTAGCCTTCCGGCCGCGCCGGAGCGGTAAACCCGAACCGCGCATAGAGGTCGTGCGCATCGCGGGTGACCAGGTTCCACCGCCGCAGTCCCTGCAGCGCGGGATGGCGGTCGATCACCTGCATCAGTTGGTGCGCCACCCCGCGCCCCCGGTACTCCTGGATGACGAACACGTCGCACAGATACGCGAACGTGGCGCCATCCGTAACGACGCGGGCGAACGCCACCTGCCGCGAGCCGTCCAGAACGCCGAAGCAGAGCGAGCCCGCCATCGCTCTCTGCACCACGTCCCGCGGAATCCCCTGTGCCCAGTACGATTCCTCGGACAGAAACGTGTGGATGGCGTCCACGTCCATCCGGTCGCGATCGGTCACGAAGGTGAGTGAGCGGGCGGCGTCGTGCATGGGGTGCGAAGCGGATCAGACTGCGATGAGAAGCGCGACCGCCCCCACCAGCACGCCTCCAAAGACGAACACGAGCGTTGCCAGGGCGCGCTCGGGCGAGCGGTCCAGGAGGGCGTGCCGAAGGTGCGTGGAAACCAGCAGCGCGAGGCCCATCAGCACCGAGCTGAACAGGAGGGCCATCGCGAGGATGAATACCAGGTTCCCGAGCGGGCCGGGCCCGGGCTCCAGTTCCACTGCCGCGCCCGGCCGGTCATCGTACGCCGGCTGGATGAGGGCGGCCTCCTCGGCGGTCAGCCCGAGCGAGCGCACGGCGTCGAGCAGCCCCGGTGTGCCGGCCAGCGCGGGGAGGAGCGCGTAGTTCTGTTCGCGGGCAATGCGGAGGGCGAGCGGGGCGTGGCCGTTGATGGCCAGCAGGTGCCCCATCGCGCAGTGCGTCCCGCTGTGGTCGATGAACACCGGCCGGCGCGGTCCGCGGCCGCCGTGCAGCGGAAACCGGCCCTCGCGTGCGTACGCGCGAAGCTGCGCGAGCGAGCGCCGCCGCGCGGATGCGCGCCCCCCGGCGGGCACGGGCGCGCCGGCGAGCAGCGCGTCCACCCGCGCAAAGTGCAGGCGCAGGCGCGCGCGCTCCAGCCCCAGCGCGAGCGATGCAGCCGTACCCATCATCATCGTCGCCGTCATCCCTCGACTCCGCGCAGGCCGTGTACAGCCGATCCTTCCGGCGGATCGCGATCGTGCAATCATCGGAACGTGGTGGGGCGGACCGGTCTGACCGGCTCGCGGCGTGCGGGCGCCGAACCGGCGCCCGCACGTTCCTTCAGCCTAGCGCCGTTCCGGGCAGCCGACTTCCACCAGAATCCCGTTGCCCGCGTGGCAGTAGGAGGTGACGGACGATTCTCCGCCGCGCGCGAGTTGCTGCACGTCTCCGGCCGCGACGCCCGCGGCGGTCAGCTCCGCGTGCTTGGCGCGCACCGTCTCCGGCGCGTCCACCAGAAAGCCGACGTAAAAGTCACGCGGGTATCCGGGCTCCTCCGCGCGCGTACGGATCAGGTTCAGGCGAAATCCGTCCGCGCCCTCCATCACGACGAATGCGTCGGAGGGGCGGGTGCCCACCACACGGAAGTCGAAGTGGCGCACAAAGAAGTCGCGCAGGGCGGGGACGTCGGGAACGGGCAGGTTGGCGTGGTTCAGCCGCAGCATGGGGTGACCCCTTTCGCAAAAATGGATGCGTTCAGGTCCGTTCGGGCGGGAACGGGTGAACGCATCCATCGGCACGACTGGGGAGCCGAGTGCTGCGACACCGGGGCGCACGCCCGATACGCGCCCTCGCACAAGCGCGGGGCGTACCTGGCCGCGGGTCCTCCCGCGCTCCGTGGCGCGGTGGACATTCCCCCGGTGCGGGGTGGCCGGACTTACTGTGGACCGGCCGATGTTTTTCGGCGCGTCCAATATCCAGCCCGCGCCCGGCCGCCGCAAGCGTCAGTCGCGCACGCGGGGCAGACGGGCGTCCGCCAGCGCGGCGAGTCCGATCCCCACCGCGTAGCAGACCAGGTCGCTCCACAGGAACCCGAATCCCAGCACCAGCCCGCCGAGCCGGTTCTGGCGGATGCCGTCGATCCACGGCGCATGGTACAGCTGGCTCAGCTCGATGACGAGCGAGAACACCGCCGCCCCGATCGCGACCCGCCGCGTGGACAGGGCGGGCAGAATCGTGGCGATCAGAAAGAAGACCATCGCCGCCCACAGCACGTCGCCCAGGTACAGAGTGACGAACGGAAGCAACCCTTCGCGCGTCTCGCGCAACGCCAGCCCCAGGATCATCGTCGTGAGGGTCAGGCGAACGTACAGCCCCCGCGAGCGCGGCCGTGGATCATGCATGGTGTGGGTCTTTGCGGTTCAGGCAGTTGAAGCCCCGAACGTGGACGCGGCAGCGGCCACGTGTCGGGGCTTCCCGCGGTTCGAGCGGCGGATTCATCCGCTCAGGAGGGCATGCGCGCCGGGGTAGGGCGGCGTTCACAGGTGGCCGCGGATCTCCCGCTGCCACCTTGCTGGATCAGGGATCTCCACAAACCCACCGCGAAGGGCAATTGCTTCCAGTGCAGCCGCCATCTTCTCTCCGCGGCGAGCCGGACGGGCCGGCTCATGGAGGGGAGTGATGGTGATCTCCACCGAGCCATCCGCATCCGGAGGAGGATCGATCCACTCCACCCGATCACCGTGAAGGATCGCTCTGTAGCTACGGGGCATGACGTGTCGTCACTCGGGTTCCAGACATGATCCAGCAACAGAAACCGGGGGCGAGCTCGCGCCCTCCCCCGGTGACCCATCCGCAGAGCCATCCCGCCAGGATCAGGCCGGCGCGGCGACTTCCGGGCGCGGGAACAGGATGCCCTCGGGCTGCACGGTCCATCCGCTCACGTCCAGCGCCGCAAGCTCGTCCAGCCCCGGCAGGGACTCGCGGCCGGAGCCCAGGCGCGCCCACAGCTCCGCCGCCTTGCCGGGCATGAAGGGCGACAGCAGGACGGCGGACACGGCCAGGTAGCGCACCATCGTGGCCAGCACCGCGTCCAACTCGCCCGCCAGCGCCGGGTCCTTGGCCATCTTCCACGGCTGCTTTTCCGCCACCAGCGCGTTGGCCGTGCGCACCACTTCGAAGGCCACGTCCGCGCCCGTGTGCAGCAGGTTGGAGTCCATCGCCGCGCGGTAGCGCTGCACGGCGGAGGCAACGTCCTCCGACGCCGCCAGCGGCGACGCGGGCACCACGCCGCCGTGGTACTTGCCGATCATGGAGGTCGCGCGGCTGGCCAGGTTCCCCAGCCCGTTCGCCAGCTCCGACGTGTACCGGTCCGTGAACCGCTCCCAGCTGAACGCGCCGTCCGCGTCCCACGGCACTTCGCGGATCAGAAAGTAGCGGAACGCGTCCGCGCCAAAGCGGTTGATCGCCTCGTCCAGCTCCAGCGACACGCCGGACGACTTGCTGAACTTTTCCCCGCCCAGCGTCACGAAGCCGTGGCCCCACACGCCGTGCGGCAGCGGAAGCCCCGCGGAGTGCAGCATGGCGGGCCAGATCACCGCGTGCAGCCGGGTGATGTCCTTGCCCACCACGTGCAGCTGCGCCGGCCACCACGCCTCCCAGTCCGCGTCCGGATACCCGGTGTCGGTCAGGTAGTTGGGGAGCGCGTCGAACCACACCCAGGTCCCCTGGTCCACCCCGTCGCTGGTGGGGCGGGGAAAGGGGATGGCCCATGACAGCCGCGCGCGGGTGATGCTGATGTCCTCCAGCCCCGATTCCAGCAGCGCCAGGATCTCGTTGCGCCGCGACGCCGGACGGAGGAAGTCCGGGTGCGCGTCAAAGTGCGCCCGCAGAAAATCCTGGTAGTTGGTCAGGCGAAAGAACCAGTTGCGTTCTTCCGTCCACTGCAGCTCGCGCGTGGGGTGCAGAACGCAGCGGCCGTCCTGGATCTCGTTTTCGCGCTTGAACAGCTCGCACCCGACGCAGTACAGCCCCTCGTACGACTTCTCGTAGAAATCGTCCGGGCTGCGCTCCAGGGCGCGCTCGATGAGCGCCTTTACCCCGCGGCGGTGGTGGGCGTCCGTCGTACGCACCCAGCGGTCGTTGCTGATGTTCAGCCGCCGCCACATCCCGGCGAAGCGGCCGGCCAGCTCGTCCACCAGCGCCTGGGGCTCCACGCCGCGGGCGGCGGCCGTCTGCGCGACCTTCTGCCCGTGCTCGTCCATCCCCATGCAGAAGCGGACGTCGTCCCCGATCAGCCGGTGGTACCGGGCAATCGCGTCCGCGCCGATCTTTTCAAAGGCGTGGCCCAGGTGCGGATCGCCGTTGGCGTAGTCGATCGCCGTGGTCAGGTAAAACCGGCTCACTCGGGCTTCGGCTCCATTGGGCGGCGCGGGCGGCGGGGCGGCCGCTGGCTCTGCGCCGGGTTGGGAAGGCTGGGCAGCTGCGGCCGCTCGGCGCGGGCCACCGGCGCGGCGGCCGGCTGCACCACGGTTTCGGCCTTGAGCTGCTCCAGGTCGATGGTGCGGCGCTGCCGGTTCTCGTCCTGCAGCGTCACCTGCATGCGCCAGATGTCGATGGCGATCACCCGCTCGTTCCCCACCGTGGTGCGGATCGTCTTGCCCTCGCGGGGAAAGCGCTTGCGCGCCTGCAGATACGCATCGTGCTCATACGTCAGGCAGCACATCAGCCGGCCGCAGGTGCCGCTGATCTGCTGCGGGTTCAGCGACAGGCTCTGGTCCTTGGCCAGCTGCAGGGAGATCGGCTTGATCTCGCGCAGCCAGGTGCTGCAGCAGAGCGCACGGCCGCACCGGCCCACGCCGCCCAGCTGCGCCGCCTCGTCGCGCACCCCGATCTGCTTGAGCTCAATGCGGGTGCGGAACGTCCGCGCCAGCTCGCGCACCAGCTGGCGAAAGTCCACGCGCCGCTCGGCGGTGAAGAAGATGGTGAGCTTGTTGCGGTCCCACTGCCACTCCGCGTCGCTCACCTTCATGTGCAGCCCGTGCTGCTGCACCATCTCACGGGTGCCGCGGCGCACGCGCTCCTCGTCGGCGCGCAGCACGTATACCTGGCGCACCTCGTCCTCTTCGGCGGGACGCAGGACGGGGAACAGCACGGGGCCGTCGCCGCACTTCTTCTGCGCCACGCCGCCCAGCGACACCACGCGGCCCACGTCGCGGCCGCGCTCCACCTCCACCATCACCCAGTCGTTGGCCCGCACCGACGGATCGGTGCAGGTATAGAAGCCCTTCCTCATCCCCTTGAAGCCGACCTCCACCAGAAAGGTCTGCCCCTCGGCCGACGGAAGGGGCTGGAACACGGGAAGCTCCAGTCCCACGGGTACCTCCACTTTATCGCGCACGCCGCGCGCTCCGGGGGAACACGCGGCGGCATCATGTTGGTTCGGGTCCGCAGATGCGGATCTCGGGGCGGGTCAGCCGGCCTGTCGCCAGCGCCCCATCCCCATGTACTTGGCCCAGCGGGCCTCGCGCAGCTCCTGCACGGAGAGCGGCCGCAGCTCGGCCAGGTTGCGGACCAGCGCGGCCTTGAGGGCCAGTGCGGTGTCTTCCCAGTTGCTGTGCGCCCCGCCGGCCGGCTCGGGGATCACCTCGTCAATCACCCCCAGCCCCTTGAGGTCGCCGGCGGTGATCTTCATGGCGGTCGCCGCCTTGTCGCGCTCGGCGCCGCTCTTCCACAGAATGGCCGCGCACCCCTCGGGGCTGATGACCGAGTAGATGCTGTTTTCCAGCATGAGCACGCGGTCCGACACCCCGATGGCCAGCGCGCCGCCCGATCCCCCCTCGCCGATGACGACGGCGATGGAGGGAATGGTGAGCGCCGCCATCTCGCGCAGGTTGCGGGCAATGGCCTCGCCCTGGCCGCGCTCCTCGGCGCCGATGCCGGGGTAGGCCCCCGGCGTGTCGATGAGCGTAATGAGGGGGCGGCGGAACTTCTCCGCCAATTTCATCAACCGGAGCGCCTTGCGGTAGCCCTCGGGGTGCGGCATGCCGAAGTTGCGCAGCAGGTTCTCCTTCATGTCGCGGCCCTTCTGCTGCCCCAGCACCATCACCGTTTCGCCGTCCAGGCGCGCCCAGCCGCCCACGATGCTGGCGTCGTCGCGGAACTGGCGGTCGCCGTGCAGCTCCACGAAGTCGGTAAACACCATCTCCGTGTAGTCCAGCATGTACGGACGCTTGGGATGGCGGGCCACCTGCACGCGCTCGATGGGCGACAGGTTGGCGAAGGTGTCGTGCTTGAGGCCGTTGAGCTTGCGCTCCAGCGCCAGCAGTTCGTTGCTGACGTCCAGGCCGCGTTCGCGCGCCAGCGTACGGAGCGAGGAGATCTGCTCCTCCACGTCCGCGATGGTGCGTTCAAAGTCCAGGTGCGCTACGGTCGCCAAATCGGGCTCTCTTGAATGAGGTTCTGCTTGGTTGATCGCAGGACCATCAGGTTCGTCGGCTTCTGCAAAAAGGAACGGCGGGTGTGGGCGTGTCCCTCCGCTGCGCTCCGGGCCGGGCTGCGGGCGCACTAGGGCACGATACAACTGTGCCCAAGTGCGTCGAGCCACCGGGGCGCCCCCGGCCCCCGCCATTCCGACATCCTCTCGCGGGCGCCCCGGCGTCTCGCCCCTCCGGGCCCGCATCCCTCACGCGAGAAGGGCAGTGCGGAGTGCGGAGTGCGGAAGTGCTCGGTGCCCGGTGCCCGGTGCCCAGTGCCCAGTGCCCAGTGCGCCGCACGCCTCGGGGCCGGCCGGTGCAGTCCGCGCAGGCGGCCCTTCGTGCCGTTCCAGCGGCGAATACGTTCGCTGCTGGAGGCGGACTTTGCGCCGTTGTTGCCGCGACTTCACTCGCTTGTCGCAGCCAGCCACACGCGCCGCCACCGTCGCCCCGCGCCGCCCTGGGGTGTGCCCCCTCTCCCACATCTGTTCGTGGGAGAGGGTGGACGCGTCTCAGCGCGGCCGGGTGAGGGCCCCAGCCCGCCCCGCGCCCCGCCCTCATCTCCCGCGCCGAACCCCCTATTCCCTATTCCCTATTCCCTATTCCCTATTCCCTATTCCCTGCAGTTCCCCTACTCCCCCCCGCTGTGGATGCTGAACCCGCCGCCGCCGCCTCCACCACCGCCGCCGCGCCGTGGGAACCGCTCCTCGCGCTGCTGCGCCACCACGGCGGGCGCGTCGCGGTGCAGGCTCACCCGCTCGCTCCCCAGCGCGTCGCGGAGCGCAATCAGCAGCTCGTCGCGCGGGGCCACGCGAATGGACCGGGAGCGCAGCCGCGGGGCGGAACCGTCGCCGCCGCCGTTCTTCCACACCACGAACAGGGGACCCTCGCCGGAATGCTCGGCCAGCGCCTGCTTCGCGGCGGCGATCGCTTCCGGCGCCACGCCGGCCGACGCGATCTCGATCTGCACCCCCACGTCGCCGCTCTCGCGAATCTGGCCCAGGGGGATCGCGCTGTCCAGGAACATGGGCGGATCCTCCTCGTCTCGCTCGCGGTTGCTCACCGCGCCGCGGATGATCACCGGGGCGTCCTGCTGCAGCACGTCCTTGTATTTAGCCCACGAGTCGCCGAACGCAAGCACCGTGGCCGTTCCGTGGAAATCTTCCACCGTAATGCGGCCCCACTCGCTGCCGTCCTTCTTGCTGATCTGGCGGGCCGCCTCCGTCACCACGCAGGCCAGCTCCACCTTGCAGTCCTTCTGGTGCTTGAGCATGGCCGTGGTGGTGCGCGTCTCGTACAACGCCACGTCCTCGCGGTACCGGTTCAGCGGGTGCCCGCTGATGAAGAAGCCCAGGATTTCCTTTTCCCGCGCCAGGCGCTCCGTCTCCGTCCACTTCTCCACCTTGGGCAGCGGCGGGGCCTGCACCAGCGTGGCCGCGCCCGCGTCGCCGCCGCCCAGCAGCATGTCAAAAAAGCTGTCCTGCGCGCTCTCGCGCTCCTTCTGAATCATCTGCGCGTTGGCGAACGCGGCGTCCAGCCCGGCCAGCAGCTGGCTGCGCCCCGCGCCCTCTTCTTCGAATCCGTCCAGCGCCCCGGCGCAGATCAGCGCCTCCAGCACCCGCTTGTTGCACAGCCGCAGGTCAATGCGCACCAGCAGGTCGAACATGCTGGTGAACGGCCCCTCCGCCAGCCGCGCGGCGATGATGCTGCGCACCGCGCCCTCGCCCACGCCGCGGATGGCGCCCAGCCCGAAGCGGATCTTGCCCACGCCCTCGCCCACCACCGTGAACTTCCAGTTGCTCTCGTTCACGTGCGGGGGCAGCACCTCGATCCCCTCGCGCCCCACGCGCGGGATGAAGCGGCCCATCTCCTTGCACTGCGCGATGTACGACACCACGTCGTCGATCTTGTCCACGACGGACGACATCAGCGCCGCCATGAACTCGGCCGGGTAGTAGCACTTGAGCCACGCCGTCTGGTACGCCACCAGCGAGTACGCGGCGCTGTGCGACTTGTTGAAACCGTACCGTCCGAACGCCTCGATCTGGTCGGCCAGGTCCTTGATCTGCTGCCGTGGATGGCCTTTTTCGACGGCCTTCTCCACAAACTTGCCCAGCTCCTTGGCGATCAGCTCCGCGTCCTTCTTGCCCACCGCCTTTCGCAGCACGTCCGCCTCGGCCAGCGTGAGCCCGCCCAGAATCTGGACGATACGCATGACCTGCTCCTGGTACACGATCACGCCCTGCGTGGGCTCCAGCACCGTTTCCAGTTCAGGGAACGGGTACTTGACCGGCTCCTGTCCCAGCTTGCGGCGGATGAACACCATGTCCATCCCCATGTCCAGCGGGCCGGGGCGCAGCAGGGCGTTGGCGGCGATCAGGTCGTCGAACCGGTCCGCCTTCATCTGCCGGATCTTTTCCGTCGCAAGCGCCGATTCAAACTGGAACACCCCCGCCGTGCCGCCTCGGGCCATCATGGCGTACGGCTCGGCGTCGTCCAGCGGAATGTCCTCAGGCCGCGCGTATACCTCGCCCGTCACCGGGTGCTTGAGCGCGCCGTAGCGCCGGCGGATGTCCACCACGGTGTCGTAGATGACCGTGAGCGTCTTGAGGCCAAGGAAGTCCATCTTGAGCATGCCGGCCTTTTCCAGGCACGTCATGTCATACTGCGTTACGATCACGGACTCGCCCGTGCCGCCGCTCCCCTTGGTGCTCTGGGTGCAGATGGGGACGTACTCGTCCAGCGGGCCGGGGGCAATCACCACGCCGGCCGCGTGCACCGACGAGTGGCGCGACAAGCCTTCCAGCGTGGACGAATAGTCCAGCAGCTGCCGGTAGCGCTCGTCCCGATCGTACAGCTCCTTGATGTCGGGGATCTTCTCGCGCGCCTCCTCCACCGTCATGCTGAAGGCGGGGCCGTTGGGGATCAGCTTGGCCAGCTTGTCCGTCTCCGCCGGGGCGAACCCCAGGGTGCGCCCCACGTCCTTGATGACGGCGCGGCTCTTCATCGTCCCGAAGGTGATGATCTGGCCCACGGCGTCGCGCCCGTACTTGTCGCGCACGTACTCGATCACCTCGCCCCGCCGCTCGAAGCAGAAGTCCACGTCCACGTCGGGCATGGACACGCGCTCGGGGTTCAGGAACCGCTCGAACAGCAGGTCGAACTTGATGGGGCAGCAGTCCGTGATCCCCATGCAGTAGGCGACGATGGATCCCGCCGCCGAGCCGCGCCCGGGGCCCACCGGAATGTCGTGGTTGCGCGCCCAGCGAATGAAGTCGGCCGTGATGAGGAAGTAGCCGGAGTACTTGAGCGAGGTGATGACCCCCAGCTCGTACTCCACCCGCTCCACGATCTCGGGCGGCAGCGCGGCGCGGATCTCGTCCTCCAACCGGCCCTGCACCTCGGCCGGCTCACCCGTCGCCCCGCCCGCCCCGCCCGCGTAGTGCTTCAGCGCGCCGCTCCACACCCAGGCGCGCAGCATTTCGTCTTCGGTGACGAAGCCTTCTTCCTGTGTGGGAAAGGCGGGAACGTGGTAGCCCTTGGGGTAGCTCCAGTTGCACTCGTCGGCGATCTGCAGCGTGTTGGTCAGGACGTCGGGGCGCCCCGGGAACCGCGCAGCCATCTCGTCGGTGTTCTTGAAGTACAGCTGGTTGTCGTACTTCATGCGGTTGGGGTCGCTGAAGTCCTTGCCCAGCCCGATGCACAGCAGAACGTCGTGCGCCTGGTGGTCGTGCGCGTTCAGAAAGTGCGCGTCGTTGCTGGCGACCACGGGCACGCTCATCTCCTGCGCCAGCTTGAAGATGCGGCGGTTCAGCTCGTCCTGTCCCTGGCTGTCGTGCCCCTGCACCTCCAGGTAGTAGCGGTCGCGAAAGATGTCCTGGTGCCACGCCACCGCCTCGCGCGCCTGCTCCCAGCGGTCCTCCATGAGGTGCTGCGCGATCTCGCCCGCCAGGCAGGCGGAGGTGACGATGAGCCCCTCGGAATATTTCTGCAGCACCTCGCGGTCAATGCGCGGCTTGCCGTAGAAGCCCTCGGTGTAGCCGATGGAGGTGAGCTTGGTGAGGTTCTTGTACCCCTGGTGGTCGCGCGCCAGCAGCACCAGGTGGTAGTAGCCCTTTTCGCCCTTGGCCTTGCTGCGGTCCGTGCGCGCGCCGGGCGCCACGTACGCCTCCATGCCGATGATGGGCTTGATGCCGGCCTTCTTGGCCTGCTCCTGAAAGACCCACGCGCCGTACATGCAGCCGTGGTCGGTCAGGGCCAGCGCGGGCTGCTCGAACTCCTTGGCCCGCTTGATGAGGTCGCCGATGCGGTTGGCGCCGTCCAGCAGCGAGTACTCGGAATGGCAGTGCAGGTGAACGAACGACATCGGCCTCTGCGGGGAAGATCCGGAAGGGTGTGCGGCAAAGCGAACTGCTTGTACCCCAACGCGTTGCGAAGGGGTCGCCCGGCGGCGGGAGCGCCGGCGCCCAGGGTGTGGAATATGGGGCCGAGCGGCTGTCAGGGGAAGGTGAACGGGGGTGATGCACCGCCGTCGGCGAGGGTGCCGACACCTCGTCAGACAGATTCTCGTCAGGTGCACCGGACGGGATGTGCGTGCGGCATGGCTCCTCCCGGCGGCTGGACGCGACGCGAACTTTTGATAGCAGATTGCCTTATCAAAAGTTCAGCGGCTATCTTTTGATAGCGGGAATCGCTATCCAAAGTTCGCGCTGGCTCAGCGCCGCGCATACCGGAGTCGCCGTATGAGCAGAGCGGGTAGCTGGGTACAGCAGCAGGGTGGCCCCGAGGGCTTCGCGGCCTTCATTCCCGCGCCACTTCCGCCCGATCCGCCGGTGGCGTTCACGCCGGAGCTGCTGCGGATTCACGAGGAGGCCGTCCATGCGGTGGGGCAGCTGGAGGGCGTGTCGGGGACCATGGATCCGGACCGCCTGCTCTACATGTACGTCCGCAAGGAGGCGGTGCTCTCCAGCCAGATCGAGGGGACGCAGTCCACGCTCTCCGATCTGCTGGAGTACGAGAACGACGCCGTCCCCGGCACGCCCCTGGACGACGTGCAGGAGGTGTCCCGTTACGTAGCGGCCCTGTACCACGGCCTCGGGCGCATTCAGCGCGGCGAGCTTCCCCTGAGTCTGCGCCTGATCCGCGAACTGCATGGAGTGCTGATGCAGGAGGGGAGGGGGAGCGCGCAGGCGCCGGGCGACTTTCGCCGCACTCAGAACTGGATCGGGGGCAGCCGGCCGGGGAACGCGCGCTTCGTTCCGCCGCCTCCCCACGAGATGATGACCGCGCTGGGAAACCTGGAGCGGTTTCTTCATGACGAGTACGGCCGGACCGCGCCAATCGTAAAGGCGGGGCTGGCGCACGCGCAGTTCGAAACCATTCACCCCTTTCTGGACGGCAACGGCCGGATCGGGCGGTTGCTGATCAGCCTCATTCTGGGAGTCGAAGGGCTTCTTACGCGGCCCTTCTTCTACTTCAGCCTGTACCTCAGGGAGAACCGGGCGGAGTACTACGACGCCCTGCAGCGGGTGCGCACTCACGGCGACTGGGAGGGGTGGCTGCACTTCTACCTGGTCGGCGTGGACGCGGTCGCCCGGCAGGCGGCCGGCACCACGCTTGCCCTGCGCGCCCTGTTCGAAGAGGACCAGCAGCGGGTCGCGCAGCTGGGGCGCGCGGCCGGGTCGGCGCTGCGCGTGTACGATCTGCTGCGACAGCGCATCGTGCTTTCCGCCCCTCGCGCGGCGGCGGAGCTGGGATTCACCTGGCCCACGGTGAACGCCGCGCTGCAGCGCCTGGAACGGGCGGGGATCGCGCGGGAGGTGACAGGCCGCTCGCGGGACCGCCTGTACGTGTACGCGCGCCAGCTTGAGCTGCTGAACGCGGGAACCCGGGGCGGAGCCCCCGTTGCGGAAGGGAATCTCTGATGCGGGGCGGATGCAGGTGCCCGCGCAGGGCTGGACGACAGCCTCGTAGTCGTTGTTCGCGTGATCGAGGTCCAGCGTGGGTGTTCGGCTCCGGCCTCGGCAACCGCCCCGCGCACGGAGTTCGTCTTCCGCGGTCTGCGCTGCCGTTCGCCATCCGGATGGTGCGGGAGGAGCGGTGCCCCGGCGGTGAACGGCCAGGACAGCTCCGCGGGAGTGCCAGTCTCCTCTGGCCGGGAACCAAAAAAACTTGCGTTGGTATCAGAGCTGTTGATGCCGGGAGTCCGTCCGACTCCCGCCTGGGCGCCGCCCGCGGGCACCTTCCGCGACACCGTGCGCCGCGGGCGTATTTTCGTTCAACCCAGGATCGTGGAGAGCGCTTGGCCAAGGAAGAGGGAATCGTCGTCGACGGTCACGTCACCGAAGTTCTGCCGGACCGCAAGTACCGGGTGAAGCTGGAGAATGGTCACATCGTCCTCGCCTACGGCGCGGGCAAGATGACCAAGTTCAAGATTCGCGTGATGGTGGGCGACCGCGTCACGCTCTCGCTCTCCCCGTACGACCTTACCCGCGGACGCATTACGTACCGGCACAAGGCGTAGGCGGAACGGCTTTCTTCGGGACTACCATCGCACCAAGGAGGTAACTGATGGCGATTGGAAACAGCATCCGGCGCATTCGTGACGAAGACCTGTTCGTCAACACCGAAGCGCGGCCGGATTGGATTCCGGCGACGGAGCGGATGCCCGCGGTGGGCGAGAACGTGTTCTGCACGGCCGGCGTGGGCGTGGTGACGGCCCTGCTCGGCAAGACGGGTGACGGAAGCCGTCTGCTGCAGATTCAGCTGGATGACCCCACCACCAAGCCGTTCTTTGCGGCTGCCTCCAACGTCCTGGTGGCCCCGGCCGCCTGACAAAGGCCGGTGTGGTAGTACCGATCGGGCCGCCCCGCAGCACGCGGGAGCGGCCCGCTTTCTTTTCTCCCCGCCCGCTTCCCCTTCCGCGAGCCGTCCATTCGGTCCGGTTCAGGGTGTCTGCAACCCAGGCGCGTGGCACCCGAGCGGCCCCGTAACGAAACTTTTTCGGACGGATTGCGCGGAAACACATCTTTGTGTATCCTGTCGGGAACCGTTGGCCAACGGAGTTTGTTTCCCGCTGGACACACCCTGGGGGAAACGCGATCCACATCGCCCGGCAGCCCTCGCCGGGCACACCTTATGTGCCCTCGCATGACGAACCGATTTGGTACGACCGCCGGCCGCATGGCCGCGCTGGTGCTCGCGCTGGCTTCCACCGCGTGCACCGACCAGCAGGACCCCCTGGCCCCCGAGCAGACGGCCGTGGCCGCGGCGGCCGGGCAGGAGCAGAGCTTCTTCTTCTACGGCGACGAGCAGATTCCGCTGGTGGTGGAAGCGGGCGAGGTTTCGGTGGAGTCTTCGCTGCCCCCCACGGCGCCCGCCCGCGCGGTGCTCGCCACGCTGGGCGTGAGCGTCAAGAGCGCCGAGCGGCTGCCCCAGGCGGCCAACCACTGGGTGCTGCAGCTGTCCGGCGCCGACCAGGCCACGACGGCGCAGGCCGCCCGCGCGCTGCGGGCCGATTCGCGCTTCAACTTTGCCGCCAGCGTGTACCGCGTGGCGTCGAGCAACGCGCGCGTCGTGCTGCTGAACCGCGTGGGCGTAAAGCTCACCAAGGGGTGGAGCCGCGGCGACCTTGCGCGCCTGAACGCCGCGTTCGGCACGCGCGTGGTGCGTGAGCCCGTGGCCGCCGAGCCGGACGTGGTGTGGCTGGAGTACCGCCGCGGGGGTGACCCGCTGGATCTGGCGGCGCAGCTGCGAAAGGACCCGCTGGTGGAGTGGGCGGACCCGGACAAGGTGCAGGCGTGGCAGCGTGCCGCCGTGCCCAGCGACCCGTTCTACGCGGACCAGTACTATCTGCACAACAACACGCTGTTCAACGGCGTGCGCGTGGACATCAACGCCGAGTTCGCGTGGGACCTGAGCTACGGCGCGTGGTCCGCGGCGGCCGGCCCGCTGGTGATCGCCGTGGTGGACGACGGCGTGGAGATCACCCATCCGGACATGTACGACTATCGCTGGGGGTACGACGCATTCACGGGCACCTTCCAGAACCCGGGCTGCACCTCGTGCTCCGTCAACCCAGGCGGCAACTACTCGCACGGCACCCTGGTGGCGGGCGTGATCCGCGCGGACCACAACAACGGCAGCGGAATGGCGGGCGTGGCCCCGGCAGCGCAGATCATGCCCATCCGCATCTTCAACGACGTGGGCAGCCCGGCATCGGACAACCAGATCGCCCAGGCCATCAACACGGCGTGGTACAACGGCGCGCACGTGATGAACAACAGCTGGGGCGGCGGCAGCGTGAGCACCGCCATCCAGAGCGCCATCGGCCGCGCGGTCACGGAAGGGCGCGGCGGCAAGGGCACGGTCATGGTGTTCGCGGCGGGCAACACGTCGCGCCGCGGGTGGGGGCAGATCGGCGCGGTGCAGTTCCCCGGCACCCTCAGCAACGTGTTGACGGTAAGCGCCATCAACCGCAACGGCTTCGTGACGGACTACGCGCCGGACGGAGCGGCCATCGACGTGGTTGCGCCCAGCGGGCACACGACGGACATGTGCGTGGGCGACATCATCAGCACCGACCTGACGGGGTCACGCGGGTGCAACGACGGCCCGGGCGGAAACGTGGACTACAGCTCCACCTTCTCCGGCACGTCGGCGGCGGCGCCGCAGGCGGCGGCCGTGGCGGCAATGGTGCTGTCGCGGAATCCCACCTGGACCGAGCTGCAGATCCGCGACCGCGTGAAGGCGAGTGCCGATCCGTGGGGCACGGCCAACACCTTCGGCGCGGGCAAGCTGAATGCGTACCGCGCCATCGTGGGCCGCGTGGGCATCAGCACCTCGGGTACCACCCGGCCGTCCACGGCGGGCCAGTACACCTGGACCGCGTCCGGCATCGGCGGCGCGGGGAGCTACAGCTACGTGTGGGAGAAGCGCCCGGACGGGTCCAGCACCTGGTACACCGTGGGGAGCGGCTCCAGCTACACGGACTGGGTGGGCAACGACGAGACGTTCGCCCTTCGCGTGACGGTGACGGACGGGCCTGACGCGCAGACGGCGTCGCGCTCCTTCACCGTCTTTGGCCCCGTGACCAGCAACTGCCTGGTGGCGGGCGCCGACAGCGCCGGCAACATCATCCTGCCGCCCGCCTGCCCCTGACGGGCCCGGCTGATTGAAGGAAAGGGCCGCTCCCCCCGTGGGGAGCGGCCCTTTCCTTCATCCCGGGCGCAACGCCCGCCGGGGCGATCGCGAGATGGAAAAAAGAAGGGGCCGCCCCGGCTGGGGCGGCCCCTTCTCAGATCACGTGTGCTGCGTGGGCTCAGCCCAGGCGAACGACGTTCTCGGCGGCGGGGCCCTTCTGGCCCTGCACCACCTCGAACTCCACGCGCTCACCCTCGGCGAGGGTCTTGAAGCCCTGGCCCTGGATGGCGGAGTGGTGCACGAAGCAATCCTTGGCACCACCCTCGGGGGTGATGAAGCCAAAGCCCTTGCTGTCGTTAAACCACTTGACGGTTCCGGTCGTACGCATCCCGTACTCCTGTTGTTTTGTTGACCGACTCTCGTGGTACGGGTCGTCCGAACCTAACGATCGCCTGTACTGGTTGCGCGGATGATCGGCCCCGCGCGGCCCGCTTCACTGCCCAGAACACAAAAAGACCCGGGGTGCGATCGCATCCCAGGTCACGTGTACTCTGGCTTCATTGTCGCAGCACGGAGTATAGCGGGTCCGGTGTTCCGTGTCAAGCACGCCCGTGCACCGGGCCTTGGTTCTCGCGCGCTCCGGCGGGGCGGGGCGCGAGGCCGGCTCCGTTGAACGGCGTCTCCCACGGAGGGCACGGGGGCCACGGAGGTCACGGAGGGGAAGGGCGCGCCCGCCGGGTGCGGCTCCCTCCCTCCGCATCGCCGTGCGGTGATCGCGAAGCGGGCTCGGCGGAACATCCTGCGGGCAGGCGGCTATCAATCGGCCAGCCCTCCGCTCGAGCCCGTTCCCGGGCTCCTCAATCTCCGAATCCACCGTGCCCTGCCCGGCGCGGCTGAAGGTTTGTGCGCATGAACCCGATGATCTCTCGCGCCCTGCTCGTCGGCGTGCCCGCGCTGCTGTTCGGCGGGACGGCGGCGGGGGTGGCGCTCCGCTCGCCATCCGCCACGGTGCGGACGGCCGCCGCGCCGCTGCTCCCCGCCATCCCCGCCGCGCCGGATCCCGCTCCGCCCGCGCCCGCCGCGATGGAGGAAGGGCGCGCGCTGTGGGTGAACCGCTGGGACTAC
>NZ_DASVTX010000175.1:0-2983 GCF_036387355.1 Longimicrobium sp. | reverse complement strand
CATGACCAGAGCGGCTGAGGGTTCGGCGCAGCGCTCCGCTCAGGATGACAAAGACTTGCGCTGTAACGGGTTATGGGCGTAGGGACTGTCACCCGGAAAAAACCCGCCCCCCTCGCCGGGCCGCCAAACCTCAGCCGCCGGATTCCAAGCCGCGCGGCGAGGTGACGGAGTGGTCGGCCACGTCTTCCGCGCCGGACATCCGGGCGCAGTGCGCACAGCAGTAGAAGGTGCCGTTCGCCTCCACCCCGTGCCCCAGCACCTTGCACCCGCAGTGCGCGCACACCGGCGCCAGCTTGTGGATGGCGCACTCAAAGCTGTCGAACACGTGGCGGTTCCCCGCCGTGATCACCTCGAACGAGAGATAGTACTCGTTCCCGCACACCTCGCACTTCGCCATCGTCGCCTCCGCGGATCGTGGTGGGCCTGCACCGGAGCGCGCCTCCCCCCCGCATCCGCCGCGCCACGACCTCCGCGGCCGTACGATCAGCGCCGAGCGAGCAGGTGCACTTGCCGCTGGGAGCACAACGGTGTTCAGGTCAGCATGCCGCGTCGCGGTTTTCGGGGAGACGAAGCGTGCGCACCGCGCCTGGCCCGCCCGGTCAACCAAAGCCGCTGCCGCAGTCCGAAGGCGGACTTCGTGCCGGTCCAGCGGCAAATTCCATTCGCTCTGGACGGGGGGAGGCGAGGTACAATGCGATCCGCTTCCAAGCCGCCGCCGCAGTCCGCGGAGGCGGACTTCGTGTTCTTTGAGGCGCGGTTTCAACCGCCGGGCCAACGTCGCGGGCGTCGCCTTATCGCCATCACCGCCAACGTCGCGGGCGCGCACCGTATCGCCATCACGCCGAAACACGCCCCGAACCCGCCGCGAGCCTCCGGACGCCGAACGACGTCCTTTCCCGCCACCCTCCACCCTCCCGAACGGCCTGTAACACAGCGGTGTATACGGGAATCCGCACCCTTTGCCTTGGCGGAGCCTTCCGACTAGATTCACGCGGCTTACCCGCAACCTGCGAATGGATGTAGATCGTGGATAGATCAGCACTTACGCATACGGACACCTTTGTCCGCCGCCACATTGGGCCGGACGACGCCGAGATCGGCCGCATGCTGTCCGCGCTCGGCTACGGCTCGCTGGACGACCTGGTGAACGCCACGGTCCCCGCGTCCATCCGCCTGGGCCGGCCCCTGGCACTGGGCCCGGAGCGCAGCGAGTTCGAGCAGATCCGCGAGTTCCGCGAGCTGATGTCGCGCAACCGCGTATTCCGCAGCTACCTGGGGATGGGCTACCACGACTGCATCACCCCGCCCGTCATTCAGCGCAACATCCTGGAAAACCCGGGCTGGTACACGCAGTACACGCCCTACCAGGCCGAGATCGCGCAGGGCCGCCTGGAAGCGCTGCTCAACTTCCAGACGATGGTCATCGACCTCACCGGCCTGCCCATCGCCAATGCGTCGCTGCTGGACGAGGGCACCGCGGCGGCTGAGGCCATGGCGGTGGCGTACGGCGTGGCCGGCAGCGAAACGCGCAACACCTTCTTCGTCTCGTCGCTCTGCCATCCGCAGACCATCGACGTGGTGCGCACCCGCGCCCACGCCCGCGGCATGGACGTGGTGGTGGGTGACCACGAGACGTTCGACTTCACGCAGCCCGTCTTTGGCGCGCTGCTGCAGTACCCCGCCACGGACGGCGAAGTCATTGACTACCGCCCGTTCACCCAGCGCGCCCGCGAAGAAGGCATCGTGGTGGTCGCCGCGGCGGACCTGCTTTCGCTCGTCCTCCTCACCCCTCCGGGCGAGTGGGGCGCCGACATGGCCGTGGGCACCACGCAGCGCATGGGCGTGCCCATGGGCTTCGGCGGGCCGCACGCGGCGTTCTTTGCCTGCCGCGACGAGTACAAGCGCCAGATCCCCGGCCGCATCATCGGCGTGAGCGTGGACGCGGACGGCGGGCGGGCGCTGCGCATGGCGCTGCAGACGCGCGAGCAGCACATCCGCCGCGAGAAGGCCACCAGCAACATCTGCACGGCGCAGGTGCTGCTGGCGGTGATGGCGGGGATGTACGCCGTCTACCACGGCCCCGAGGGGCTGCGCGCCATCGCCGGGCGGGTGCACGCGCTGGCCGAGCTGCTGGCCGCCGGCGCGGAACGCCTCAACTACCGCGTGGTGCACGGCGCCTTCTTTGACACCGTGCGCATCGACGTGGGCACCCGCGCCGGGGGAATCCTGGCCGCGGCGCGCGACCGCGGCATCAACCTGCGCGCCTACGACGACGCGTCGGTGTGCATCGCGCTGGATGAAACGACGGGGGTGGAAGACGTGGAAGAGGTGCTGATCGCCCTCAACCGCGGCACGGCGCTTCCGTTCCAGATGGACGACCTGGTAGACGGGCTGGCGCCGGAGATCGCCGAAGGCTTCCGCCGCCGCAGCGGCTTCCTGACGCACCCGGTGTTCAACCGCTACCACTCCGAAACGGAGATGCTGCGGTACATCCGCACGCTGGAAAGCCGCGACCTGTCGCTGACGCACAGCATGATTCCGCTGGGCTCGTGCACCATGAAGCTGAACGCCACCGTGGAAATGATGCCGGTGACGTGGCCCGAGGTGTCGCGCCTGCACCCGTTCGCTCCGCCGGAGCAGACGGCGGGCTACCGCGAAATGTTCCGGCAGCTGGAGGCGGACCTGGCGGAGATCACGGGCTTTGACGCCGTGTCGCTGCAGCCCAACGCCGGCTCGCAGGGCGAGTTTGCCGGGCTGCTGGTCATTCGCGAGTACCTGGAGGCCAAGGGCCAGGGCAAACGCACCATCTGCCTGATCCCGCAGTCGGCGCACGGCACCAACCCGGCCTCGGCGGTGATGGCGGGAATGAAGGTGGTCGCGGTCGCCACCGACGCCAGCGGCAACGTGGACGTGGACGACCTGCGCGCCAAGGCCGAGCAGTACGGGGACAGCCTGGCCGCGCTGATGGTGACCTACCCGTCCA
>NZ_DASVTX010000174.1:0-3063 GCF_036387355.1 Longimicrobium sp. | reverse complement strand
CCGCGTGGTGTGGAGCTATCCCAGCGCGCTCTTTCTGTCCGCGGGCGGATATCACCACCACCTGGGGATCAACACCTGGGCCGGCCCGCGGGCCACGCCGGCCGCGGAGAGCGACGCGCGGCTGCTGGAGTGGACTATCGTCCTCGCCCGCATGGAGGACGTCGAGAGCGCGGCGGAAAGCCTGCGCGCCGGCGGCTTCGCTCCCGAGCGCGATGGCGCGGAGTGGATCGTGCGCGACCCGTGGGGCACCGCCGTGCGCCTGGCCGCGGGCTGATCGTCGCCGGCATCCGCGCACATCGCCGGCGGAGGATGATCCGTCGAGGACCTGCGGCGGCGGGTCACGACCGGGACGGCGGTGGCGGGAAGTGATGATGAGGACGGCGGCGGGCATCGGTGCCTGTCGCCGTCGTTTCGCGCCGGGGGTCAGGGATCACTCGCGAGGCGGCGAAGCGAACCGTTGCGTTTCACCCTGCCGGGACCCCATTCTTGGCGCGCAGCGGCACACTTCCCGTCCTCCCGCGCCCCACGATGCCCTTCTCCGGCTACCTGTTCTCGCCCTACTCGCTGGTCATTCTGCTGATCCAGGTGTTCTTCGCCGTGCACGCCGTGCGGTCGGGGAAGTTCTACTGGCTGTTCATCATCTTCTTCTTTCCGCTGATCGGCAGCATCGTGTACTTCGTGGTGGAGTACCTGCCGGAGATGCGGTCCGGGCGCACGGGCCTGGCAAAAGTGGGAACGTCGGTGAAGCGCGTGCTGGATCCCGGCGCGGAGATCCGCCGGCTGGAGGACCAGGTGTCGCTCGCGGACACGCACGACAACCGCGTGGCGCTGGGGCGCGCGTACCGGCAGGCGGGGCGCCTGGAAGACGCGATCCGCACGTACGAAAGCAGCCTGTCCGGCATTCACGCCGACTCGCCCAAGGCGCTCACGGAGCTGGGATCGGCGTACTTTGAGGCCGGCCGCATCGCCGACGCGCGCTCCGCGTACGACCGCCTGCGCAGCGTGCGCGTGCTGACGCCGGACGAACTGGTGCTGAGCGGCCGCGTGCACGAGGCCGGCGGCGACCTGCCCGCGGCACTGCGCGACTACACGGCCGCGGCGCCGGGCGGCGGCAGCGCGGAGGCGCGGTGCCGGCAGGCGCTGCTGCTCAAGCTGATGGGCCGTGGCGACGAGGCAAAGCGCGTGTTCGACGAGGTGCTGCGCCACGCCCGCATCTCGTCCCCGCAGTACCGCCGCGAGCAGAAGGAGTGGATTGAACTCGCCAAGCGCGAGACGGCGTAGGGCGATCCCAACCAGTTGCAGTTGAAGCCTCGAGCGTGGACGCGACAGCGGCCACGAGTCGGGGCTTCCCGCTTTCAGAGCGGCGGATCATCCGCTCAGGAAGGCCTGGGGCGACGACATCGGTCGCGCTCGGCGCGCACCCTCCCCGCCCTCCCCCCGCCGTCGCGGGCGAAAGTGATACCCCAGCGCGAGCGCGGCGCTCGGCACCGCCCTCCTCGTTCCGTGCGGGTGAAGTCTCCCCGTCTGTTTGGGGAGACTTTCCGTCGTTGTTGCGGCGAATTCATTCGCTCAGCCCCCACCCCAGCCTCACGGCAGCATCGTGAGGCTTCCCGCTTCTTGAGCGGCGGATTCATCCGCTCAGGGAGGCCCGGGGCGACGACATCGGCCGCGCTTCCGGATGTGCGATGAACGCAGGCAGATCCTTGCGTGATCACAAGGTCGTGGGTAGATTCCGGGCGCGGTTGAAAATCATTCTCACCTGTACCTGTCCAGCGCGGAATGCTCAAGCGGCTTTTCCGAAAGAAGGCGGCGGCTGAACCGGCGGCGGCGCGTTGCGCCGAATGCCCGCTGGCCGCCTGCGCCAGCGGATGCCGCGCCGCCGTGCTGCGCATGGACTGCGACCACGACGAGGCCACCCGCCTGCGCGGCATGGGCCTGTTCGAGGGCAGCTGCATTCACGTGCTGGATTCCCGCAACGGCATGCTGCTGGAGGTAAAGGGCGCGCGGCTCGCGCTGGGCCAGGCGCTCGCCTCGGCCATCCGGGTGCTGCCGCTGGCCGGCTGACGTGCCGCTGCTGTCCGAGCTTTCCGCCGGCGACCGCGGCCGCGTGACCCGCGTGGGCGGCGACGCCGATGCCGCCCGCCGGCTAATGGAAATGGGGCTCATGCGCGGAACCACCATCGAGGTGATTCGCCGGGCGCCGCTGGGCGATCCGCTGGAAGTACGAGTCCGCGGGTTCATGCTGACCCTCCGCCGCACCGAGGCGGAGCACATCGAAGTGGAGTAGCGATGGAAGAGGCCGCGGCCGGAACGATCTCCGCGCCCGCCGCACCCTCGCCCGCGGAAGCACCGCGCGGCGGGGGTGTGCTGCATGTGGCGCTGATCGGAAATCCCAATACCGGAAAGAGCACCCTTTTCAACGCGCTGACCGGCATGCGTCAGCGCGTCGGCAACTATTCCGGCGTCACGGTGGAGCGCGTGGAGGGCCGCTACCGCGACGCGGAGGGCGCCGTTGCCCTGCTGGACCTGCCCGGCACCTACAGCCTCAGCGCCAGCTCGCCCGACGAGGAGATCGCGCTCGCCGTGCTGACCGGCCGGGCCGAGGGGCTGGACCGCCCCGACGTGGTGATGGTGGTGGTGGACGCGGCCAACCTGGAGCGCAACCTGTTCCTCGCCTCGCAGGTGCTGGAGCTGGGCCTGCCGACCGTGGTGGCCCTCAACCAGGTGGACGCCGCCGAGGCCGCAGGCATCCGCATTGACGCGGTGGAGCTGACGATGGAGCTGGGCGCGCCCGTGGTGCCCATCGTGGCCACACGCGGGCAGGGGCTGGACGTGCTCCGCTCCGCCGTGCGCAAGGCCGTCGCGCTCCCCCGCCCCACCCGCCAGTTCGCGCTCCCACCCGAGGCCGCCGCCGCACTCGCTCCGCTGGAGGCGCGGCTGACCGCCGCGGGCTTCAGCGATTCCGCGTCGGCGCTGGAGGCGCTGCGCCTGCTGGCCGTGCAGCACCCCGGCCGGCACCTGTCGCGCGTGCAGGGGCTGGAAGCCGCGGTTGCCCGGGCGCGC
>NZ_DASVTX010000173.1:0-4886 GCF_036387355.1 Longimicrobium sp. | reverse complement strand
GGTGGGGCGGAAGGTGCCGGCGCGGCAGCGAGGCGGCGCGGACTGCCATCAGGCGCACTGGATCCGTCACATCAGCCGCACCGGCATTCCTCACCCGCCTCGGGCTTCGAGTGTCATTCTGAGCGAGGCGCTGCGCCGCACCGTCTGTCACACCTGACTCTGGCGCCGACCGAAGAATCCCGCGCCACCGCATCCCATGCACGCCCGGTTGCGCGGCGCGCTCGGAGGCTGCGGGTGCGCGGGAGAGGCTGGAGCACGCCACGCCGGCCCGCGGTGCGGCAGATGCTTCGGTCCGGGATTCTTCAGTCGCGCATGAACGCGGTGCCGGGGAAAGCGCGGTGCACGCTCCTTCAGAATGACGCCTCAGCGCCGAAGTGGGCGGCAGGTCCAGTGGGGCGGAGGTGCCGCCGCGGGCAGCGCGGGCCGCGTGCACGGCGCCGGCCGCGCGAACTGGCATCAGGCGCACCGGACGCGTCACATCAGCCGCACCGGGATCCCCCGCCCGCCTCGGACTTCGAGTGTCATTCTGAGCGAGGCGCCGCGCCGCACCGTCCGTCACACCAGACTGTGGCGCCGACCGAAGAATCCCGCGCCACCGCATTCGATGCAGGCCCGGCCGCGCGGCGCGCTCGGACGCTGCGGGTGCGGCGGGAGAGGCTGGAGCACGCCGCGCCGGCCCGCAACACGGCGGACGTTCCGGTCCGGGATTCTTCAGTCGCGCATGGATCCGGCACCGGGGAAAGCGCGGCGCACGCTCCTTCAGAATGACGCCTCAGCGCCGAGGTGGGCGGCAGGACCGGCGGGGCGGACGGTGCCGCCCATCGACCGCGGACGGGTCGGGGCGCATCCGCGCGTCCGCCATCCGCACATCCGCACATCCGCACATCCGCACATCCGCACATGCGCACGGCGGCGTGATGGCGGGCGGACACGGCGTCCGCATCGGACGGACACACTCGCCTCGTACTCCATCGACGATCAGGCACGGCCGATTTCGACATCCGCGTGCGCCTCCTCCACCGTGGTGCGTCGCGGCGCGCCGGAAACCCCCGTGCAGCCGGGACGATTCCTGGCCGGACCGCGGATGGCCGTGATTTTGCCGGTCCGACGCCGCTTGTGCCTGCACCCTGACGCCCTGTGACGTGAACACCATCCGCCCTTCCGGCAAGCCCGAGCCCGACGCCCTGTACGACAGGGCGCGTGACGGCGTGTGCGTGCTTTCCAGGGACTGGCGGATTCGCTACGCCAACGTGTCGCTGCTGGAGATCCTGGACCTGCTGGGCGGATCGCCGGGCCGCGACCGCTTCTGGGACCTGCTTCCCGGCTGGGAGAGCTCCGCCGAGGCAGAGCACCTGCGGCGCGCCATGACGCAGGGGGTGCCCGCCACCTTTCGCGTGGACCGCGAGCGGGGCGGCGGATACGTGTGGGAAGTGGCGGCCGAGCCCCTGGGCAGCGGGGAGCTTCGCGTGCGGCTGCGCAACGTGACCGCGCAGGTGGACGCGGAGGAGCTGCGCGCCCGCGTGGCCCGCGCCAGCGAGGAACTGGCCGCGCGCGAGCAGCGGCTGGACGAGATCGTGGCCGGCGCGCCGGTGGCGCTGGCGCTGCTGGACGGGGCCACCCTCACCGTGCTGGAAAGCAACGAGGCGTACGCCGCCCTGCTCGATCCGCCGTGGAACCGGACGGGCGCCGTCATTGGCCGGCGGCTGGACGAGTTCATCCCCGACCTGGAGCGCTCCGGGCTGCGCGGCCTGCTGGAGGAGGTGCGGCGCACGGGCGTGCCCTACACCAACCCGGAGTACGAGTACGGCGGGTTTCAGCGCGGCGCGGCGTGGTTCCGCCTCACGCTGCAGCCGCTGGCGCCGGACGGGGACGGCCTGGCCACGCACATTCTGCTGCTGGTGGTGGAAATCACCGACCTGGTGCAGGCCCGCCATGGGCTGGAGGTGGAGCGCCGCGCCCTGTTCGAGATCCTGGAAACGCTCCCCGTGGGCGTCGTGGTGGCGCGCGCGCCGTCCGGCCAGACGACGTACATGAACGCCGCCGCGGTGGCGCTGGGCGGGCGGCCCGCGTCGGAGCTCAGCGCGCGGCACGCGGAAGAGTACGGGCGCCGCTGGCGCATCACCCACCAGGACGGGCGCGAGTTCCTGCCCGGCACCAGCCCGCTGGAGCGCGCCCTGCGCGGTGAGGCCACCCGCGACGTGGAGGTGGTGCTGCAGGCGGAGGACGGCGCCACCCGCACGCTCTTTGTTTCCGGCGTGCCGCTGCGGGGCACTTCCGGCGCGGTGGAGCGCGGGATGGTGACCTTTTACGACGTGAGCGAGCGGCTGGGGCTGGAGCGCGCGCTGGTGGAGCGCACCGCCGAAGCCGAGCACGCCGCCTCCGAGGCCGCTCTGCGCGCGGAGGAAAGCCGCGCGCTGCGGGTAATGGGGCGCGCGCTGGTGTCATCGCTGGACCCGGAGAACGTTCTGCGCTTGGCCGCGCAGAGCGCCATGGAGCTGCTGGGCGCGCGCGGCGCGTTCGTGGCCACACCCATCGAAGCCACCGGGCTGGTGCGCATTGCCCCCGGGCTGGGAACCTGGACCCAGGCGGACGGCACCGAGGTCCCGCTGGCCGGCACCCTCACCGAGCGCGCCCTGCGGGAGGGAACGCAGTTCTACAACGCCGCGCACGAGGTCCCCACCTCTGCCGAGGGCCGCCCCATCGTGAACCGCACGGGGCTGCAGAACGTGCTGATGGTGGCCATGCGCGCGTTCGGCGAGGCCGTGGGCGTGCTGGCCGTGGTGGACCGCCCGGACGGCTTTGGCGAGGAGGACGCGCGCCTGCTGGAAGCCTTTGCCGACTCCGCCGCGCTGGCCGCGCACAACGCCCGCCGGTTCGCGGAAGAGCGGCGGCGCGCGGAGGTGAACCGCGCGCTGGTGGACGCGGCGGAGGCGCTGGCCAGCACGCTGGACCCCGCGGAGGTCATGCAGCGCATCGCCACGATCGCCGCGGATTTGACGGAGGCGGAGGGCGCCGCGCTCACCGTGCTGGCGGGCGAGGACCGCGACCAGGTGATGCTTCCGGTAGCCACGGGGCTCATGGCGCCGGTGCGCGGGCACGGCGGTCCGCTGGCGGGGAGCCTTACGGAAGAGGTGATCCGCGACGGCAAGCCGCGCATGATCAGCGCCGGCGACGCGGACGCGCACCCGGCGCTGGAGTTCTTTCGGCGCATCGGGGTGGAGCACTACGCGCTGGTGCCGCTGCGTGCGGGCGACGAGGCGGTGGGGGTGCTGGGCGTGGTGCGCTCGCCGCGCGGGCGGCCGTTCACGGCGGAAGACGTGAGCACGCTCTGCCTGCTGGGCAACCAGGCGGCGCTGGCCGTGCGCAACGCGCGGCTGTACGAGGGCGCGGCGGCCGCGAGCCGCGCCAAGAGCGAGTTTCTGGCGATGATGAGCCACGAGCTGCGCACGCCGCTCAACGCGCTGGAGGGCTACTCCAGCCTGCTGGCGGACGGCATCTACGGCCCGGTGAACGAGGCGCAGGCGCAGGCCCTGGCGCGGATGAAGGGGGTGCGGGGCCACCTGATCGCGCTGATCGACCAGGTGCTGGACGTGGCCCGGGTGGAGTCGGGGAGCAAGCGGGTGCGGCTGGAAACGGTGTCGCTGCGCCCGCTGGTGCTGGAGGTGGCGGATGCCCTGCGCGCCGCGGCCGAAACGCGCGGGCTCACGCTGGAGGTGGCGGCAGAGCGGGTGCCGTCCACGTACACGGACCCGGGGCTGATCCGACAGATTCTCACCAACCTGATCGGCAACGCCATCAAGTTCACGCGCACGGGCGGCGTACGCGTGCGGCTGGGGGAAGTGGACGGGCAGATCTGCGTGGAGGTGGAGGACACGGGCCAGGGGATCGCGCCGGAGCTGGCGGAGCGCGTGTTCGAGCCGTTCTTTCAGGTGGATCCGTCCACTACGCGGGTGGAGGGGGGCGTGGGGCTGGGGCTGGCGCTGAGCCGCGAGTTCGCGCGGCTGCTGGGCGGCGACCTGTCCGTCCGCAGCGCGCCGGGCCAGGGCAGCACCTTTACCCTCCTGCTCCCCTTCACCACCGCCCCGGGCGGGGCGGACGCGTAGCCCGGGACCGCCCCGGCGGTGTCGCGCCTACGCCTCCCTCGCGCTACAAGCGCAGGAAAACGAGGCGGCGCGACCTGGCATCAGACGCACCAGACCTGTCACATCAGCCGCACCGGGATTCCTCACCCGCCTCAGACTTCGGGTGTCATTCTGAGGGAGGCGCCGCGCCGCGCCGTCCGGCACACCAGACCTCTGGCGGCGACCGACGAATCCCGCGCCATCGCATCCCATGCACGCCCGGTTGCGCGCCGCGCTCGGACGCTGCGGGTGCCGCGGGAGAGGCTGGAGCACGCCACGCCGGCCCGCGGTGTGGCGGACGTTTCGGTCCGGGATTCTTCAGTCGCGCATGAACGCGGTGCCGGGGAAAGCGCGGCGCACGCTCCTTCAGAATGACGCCTCAGCGCCGAGGTGGGCGGCAGGGCATCGGTGGAGCGAAGGTACCGCCGCGGAGCGGCGTGACCGGACATCAGCCGCACCGGGATTCCTCACCCGGCTCGGACTTCGAGTGTCATTCTGAGGGAGCGGAGCGCCGAACCTTCCGCCGCTCCGAGCCGTGCGCGACCGAAGAATCCCGCGCCATCGCATCCCATGCACGCCCGGTTGCGCGCCGCGCTCGGACGCTGCGGGTGCCGCGGGACAGGCTGGAGCACGCCACGCCGGCCCGCGGTGTGGCGGACGTTTCGGTCCGGGATTCTTCAGTCGCGCACGAACGCGGTGCCGGGGAAAGCGCGGCGCACGCTCCTTCAGAATGACGCCTCAGCGCCGAGGTGGGCGGCAGGGCAT
>NZ_DASVTX010000172.1:0-19444 GCF_036387355.1 Longimicrobium sp. | reverse complement strand
TCCCACGAACAGATGTGGGAGAGGGAGCACACCCCAGGTCCGGTGCGGTCCGGCCACGTGAGGCGCATGCGGAGAAGCCCCCTTTCGCCGGCCCGATCCGCGCTGTCGCGAGAGAAAGGGAGGCCTCAGCGCGAGGGTAAGGTCCGGGAAGGGAAGCGGGCTTCGGCTCGCGGCCCCTCCACCAGCCCCTCCCCGTGCAAACCCCGCACGGAGAGGGGAGCACTGGGTACGGGCAGCGGAGTCCGGCTCGGGAAAAAACCCTCCCCCAGTCTGTTTTGGGGGAGGGTGGGCGAGTAGTGCGAGCCCGGGTGGGGGCCGCCGTGGAGCCCGCGAAGCGCACGGAGCCTTGCCCCGCGTGCAGTTGAAGCCCCGATTGTGGACGCGTCAGCGGCCATGAGTCGGGGCTTACCGCTGTTGGAGCGGCGGATTCATCCGCTCAGGCCCGTCGCGGCGCCGGATTCCGCCAGCGCTTCCAACCATCCGCCCCATGCAAGTGAAGTCTCCCCGTCTGTTTGGGGAGACTTTCCGTTGTTGTTGCGGCGAATTCATTCGCGCCGCGCTCGAAGACTGCGCACGCCGCCCCATCTACCGCGCCCGCTTCACCATCTCCACAATGCGGCGCACGCCCTCCGCCACGGCGTCCTCCTCGGGCCCGAAGCTGAAGCGGGCGTAGGTGCGAAAGCGCGACGGCCGGCCGCTGCGGCGCTTTCCGGGGTTGATGTCGAAGAACTCGCCCGGCACACAGATCACCTTTTCATCCAGCGCCGCCTGCAGAAAGTCCATCCCGTCCGCCAGCGGCTCGGGAAGCCCCGCCAGGTCCGCCCACACGTAGAACGTCCCCTCCGGCTCCACGTCCAGCCGCATTCCCGCCTCGCGCAGCCCATCCACCATGATGCGCCGCTTGCGCAGAAAGGCGCCCCGGATGGCCGCCGTCTCCGCGCGCACCGCGGCGGGATCCAGCAGGGGGATGGCCGCGCGCTGCAGCGGCCGGCTTCCGCCGCCGTCCAGGAACGATCCGCTGCTGGTGACCGCCTCGATCACCGAACGCGGGCCCACCACCCACGTCGTCCGCCAGCCGGGGTAGCGCCAGTTCTTGGTCAGCCCGTCAAAGATGACCACCGGGTCCTCGTCCACGTCGTTCACGTACCTCGCGGCGGACACCAGCCCGTCCTCCTCCGCCGTGGCGGACCAGGCATAGTGCGAGTAGAACTCGTCCATCAGCAGCGTGCACTCCAGCCGCCGCGCCGCCTCTACCCACGACGCCAGCTCCAGCCCGCGGATCGTTCGGCCCGTGGGGTTGGACGGGTTGGAAAGGAGCACGGCGGACAGGCCGCGGCCCAGGATCTCGCGCTCCAGCTTGCCCATGTCGAACCGGTAGCCGTCCGTTCCCTCCAGCAGGATGGGAATGGCGGTGAACGGGCGAAAGATGGTGAGCAGCTCCTCGTACGCCGTGTAGTCGGGAAGAAAGTGGCCCAGGTTGATCTCGCCCAGCGCGGCCACGGTGCGGGTAAGCCCCAGCCGCCCGCCGCCGCAGATGCACACGTTGTCGGCCGTGTACTGCGATTCCTTTCCCCGCCGGTACAGGTGGTTGTACAGGTCGGCCACCGCGCTGCGCAGCTCGGGAATTCCCGCCACCGGCGCGTATTCCTGGTCCGCGGGGCTGATGGGCGCCGTCAGCACACGCTCCGGCGATCCGGGGAGCGGCCCCGTTTCCGGCATCCCCTGGCCCAGGTTGCACCAGTCCGGGTGCCCGTACGCGTAGCCGCGGCGGCTGGCCTCGGCCATCACGTAGATCACGCCGGTAAAGGGCACGGCGCGAAAGCCGGGGACGTTGGGCGGGGTGACAGCGATGCGTCTGCGTTCCATCGGGCCGGACCGGGGGTGAAATGCCTGTGGCGGGCGCGGTTCGCGCCAGAGTGGTTCCGGCAGGCAATCAGCGGTCCACTGCGGCGGGGGAGAGTGCGGGACGGCAGGACGAAAGTACGAGAGTACGAAAGTACGAAAGTACGAGAGTGTGCATGGCCGAGCCTCGTGCGCGTCCGACGGTGTGGCCCTCACCCGGCTCGCTAAAGCTCGCCACCCTCTCCCACGAACAGATGTGGGAGAGGGGGCACACGGCAACTGCGTTGTGGCGGTCGAGCAAACTCGGCAAGAGCGGCGCCGATCCGGCTGGCGGACGCGGAGAAACCGAACCCCTGCGGCGCCGGGGGCACGGCGTTAGCTTGGCCGCGCATCACCGTTCATCCACCGACGCCCGATCCGCACCCATGCCG
Organism: Longimicrobium sp.; assembly: GCF_036387355.1. Taxonomy (GTDB): domain Bacteria; phylum Gemmatimonadota; class Gemmatimonadetes; order Longimicrobiales; family Longimicrobiaceae; genus Longimicrobium. The sequence continues at coordinate 17,171 of NZ_DASVTX010000172.1, read as the reverse complement.
CAGACGCCCGACGCCGCGCCCACCTCCCCGGACGAGTTCCGGAACCTTGCCCGCGATATCCTGGGCGAGCTGGTCGAGATCGACACCACGGACCGCGACGGCGACGTGACGATCGCCGCCCGGGCGGTCGCGCGGCGGCTGCAGGAGGCCGGGTTTCCGGAAGAGGACCTGACGCTCGCCGGTCCCCATCCGCGCAAGATGAACCTGGTGGCGCGGATGCGCGGCACGGGCGCGCGCGGGCCGTTGCTGCTGCTCGCCCACCTGGACGTCGTGGACGCCGATCCCGCGGAGTGGACCACGCCGCCGTTCACGCTGGTGGAGCAGGACGGCTTCTTCTACGGCCGCGGCACCACCGACCAGAAGGCGATGTCCTCCATCTGGACGGCAACGCTGATCCGTCTGCGGCGGGAAGGGTACGTGCCCGACCGCGACCTCATCGTCGTGCTCACGGCGGACGAGGAGGGCGGGGAGCACAACGGCGCGCGCTGGCTCACGCAGAACCGCCGCGACCTGGTGGACGCGGCCATGGGGATCAACGAGGGCGGGTTCGGGCGCATCAAGAACGGGCGGCGCATCAGCAACAACCTGCAGGCGAGCGAAAAGGTTTACCTGGACCTGGAACTGGAGGCGCGCGGCACCGCCGGACACAGCTCGCTCCCCACGCAGGACAACGCCATCTACCACCTGGCCGCGGCGCTGCAGCGCGTGGCGGCGTACCGCTTTCCCGTGCAGATGGGCGAGGTGGCGCGGGCGTTCTTTGCGCGGATGTCGGGCATCGAGAGCGGCCCCATGGCGGATGACATGCGCGCGCTGCTGGCGGATTCCGGGAATGCGGAGGCGGCGGACCGGCTGTGCGCGGTTCCGCAGTACAACGGGATGATGCGGACCACGTGGGCCGCCACGCGGGTGGATGCGGGGCAGTCCAACAACACGATTCCGCAGTCCGCGCGGGCGCTGGTGAACTGCCGCCTGCTCCCCGGCGTGACGGCGGAGGAGGTGGAGCGGACCATGCGCGAGGTGGTGGCCGACGAGCGGGTCACCGTCCGCCAGGCGACGGCCAGCAAGCCCAGCCCGCCCTCGCCGCTCACTCCGGAGGTGATGACGGCGGTGGAGACGCTGACGGAGGAGATGTGGCCCGGCGTTCCCGTGGTCCCCGTGATGGGAATCGGCGCGACGGACAGCCTGTACTTCCGCCAGGCGGGGATCCCGATGTACGGCGTGTCGGGGATCTTTCTGGACGTGGACGACGTGCGCGCGCACGCCCCCGACGAGCGCATCTCCACGCAATCCTACTACGAGGGCCAGGAGTTCCTGTATCGCCTGGTCCGCGCGCTTTCGTCGTAAAGGCTCTGCAGCCCGTCACCGTCAGTTTCCAACGGAGTGCACCGAGGTCACGGATTGTCGCGCGGAAACGCGAGGGTGAGAGCGTGGTCGCGCACGTCCGCGGGCCATGCCGTCATCTGCGACGCGAAGCGCTCGCGGTCGCCGGCGAACAGGGCGCGCGAGGCCTCCTCGAACCCCGCCAGGTCGCCGGCAATGGCGGACAGGAAGTGGTAGGCCGCCGTCTGCGCGGCGCGGCGGCGGTCCGCGTCGGCGTGGGTGCGGCGGGCCTCCTCCACCAGCTTGCGCAACGCGACGGAGGCGCCGCCGGGCTGGGCGGAAAGCCATTCCCAGTGCCGGGGCAGCAGCGTGACCTCGCGCGCCACCACGCCCAGGCTGGGCCGCCCGCGCCGGCGCACGCGCGGCGCCGCATCCGCGGACGGCTCCGGATTGGCGGGCGGCGCGGGCGCGGCATTCCGCTCCGCGAGACGCGCGGCCACCTGCTCCGGCGTGCCGCGCGTGTCCACGTCCACCACGCGCCCCGTCGCATCGTCAAAGACCAGCAGCGGCCCGGCGGTGTCCTGCTCCGCATCCTTTGCCGCCAGCGCCGCATCCAGCAGCGACCCCCCGCCGATCCGCCGCGTGCCGGCGAAGGCCGTGTACCGGCGCTCCGCCGCGCTCACGCGCGCTGCGCGGGACGGGGCGTGTATCCGCGCGGGGCGAACGCATCCAGCCGCTCGCGCCACATCGCCTCCAGCACCTCCAGGTCCGCGGCCGGATCGTAGCCCGGCTGGTCCTCCGGCGGGGTGAGCGTGTCCAGCACCTCGAAGACGAACGCGTCCGGTCCCATCGCGTTCCAGTCCGCCTGCAGCTCACGGTTGCGGTGCCCGGCAAAGCGCAGCTGCGACCGCTCGCGGTTCAGCGACGCGGGCAGGTCTACGCTGCGCGCCACCAGGGACCGGTCCGTCCGGGTGTTGTGCACGCGGTACACGCCCATGGGCCGCGCCGCTTCCTTGTATGCCCTCACCATCTCGCGCTTGTTCATCGCCCTGCTCCGGTGGATGGATCGAATTCCGTCGTCGAGATGAATATTATCCGGGTATAATATATCCGTCAATATGGTCCGGGTATAAATCCCTCCGGAGACGAAAACGGAGGCCACGGCATACGCCTCCGTGACCTCCGCGCTCCTCGGTGAGAAGCGGCCGTTCAGCAGCTCCTGATCACACTCATTCCGTCGCGGACTCGGCCGCGGGCATGGACGCGTAGAAATCGTCGCGGATGCGGCCCATGTACTGGTGCAGCAGCTGCGTGACGCGCTCCGCGCTCTGCGACGCGACGATGAGCCCCACGTGGTGGCGCTTGGTCATGCGCCACACGATCTCCGGGTCCTGGTACGCCGACGTGTCCGGCCACTCCTGCCGCGCGAGGGAGACCAGGAGCCCGGCGTGGTCGCTCCGCGGCTCGGGGGGCGCGTAGTTCTGGCCGCGCACGTCGGCCACCTCCAGCCGCGCCCACTCGCGCCACAGGTTGATGCCGGTGGCGGCTTCCGTCATTTCCACGATGTTGGCGCCGCCCACGCGCGCCGCCGTCTCCAGAAAGTAGAAGCGGCCGTCCGCGTCGCCCCGGATGAACTCGGTGTGCAGCGCGCCGCGCACCATCCCCAGCGCCCGCAGCACCTGGCCGTCCAGCTCCCGCAGCGCGCGCGCCTCGTCGGAGTCGCGGGGCAGGGTGCGCGTACAGAACAGCCCGCCGCCGTGGTACACCTCGAAGGGGGGCGTCATGTAGGCGTTCGCCTCGCTGAAGACGATCTCCCGGTTCCACGCCAGCGAGTCCACGTGATACACGGAGCCGGGAATGAAGCGCTCCAGCACGTGGAACGACCGCTTGTCGCCCAGTTCCTCGATGGTGCGCCACACCTGCTCCGGGTCGCTCAGCTTCTTGATGCCGATGGCGGACGCGGAGAGCCGCGGCTTGAGCACCCAGGGGGCGGGCACCGTCTCCAGGAAGTGGCGGATGGGCTCGTGGTGCAGCACGGGGACGAAGTCGGGCACCAGGATGCCCGCTTCCCGCGCCACCATCCGCATCGCCAGCTTGTCGCGGTAGTGGCGAACCGTCGTTTCGCCCATCCCCGGAATGCGCAGGTGCTCGCGCAGCGCCGACGCCATCTCCAGGTCGAACTCGTCCAGCGGAACGATGCGGTCGATGCGCTCCGTGCGCGCCAGGTAGCTGATGCCGTGGATCACGTCCTCGCGCCGGAACAGGTCCGGCATGTAGAACACTTCGTCGATGGACTCGCGCGGCCAGTCTTCATCCCGCAGCTTTTCGACGGTGATGAGCAGGACGCGGCACCCCTGCCGCCGGCACTCGCGGAGAAACTCTGCGCCCTTGAAGTAGCTGGTGAGGCAGAGGATGGTCACGGGCTGGTTCACGGCGGCACGGGGCAGAGGATGGATGGACGAGCGCACCGGGGAGCGCACGGGCCGGCACAGCGTAGCGCGCCTCGCATTGAGGTACAAGGACGGCGAGCAAGACGCGCACCGTCCGTTCCGTTCGGCCCCGCGCTCAGCGGCCGGGCGCCGGGTGCGGATGGCTGTCGAAGCGCGCGCCCAGTTCGGCGATGCAGGCCGGGTCCGCCAGCGCCCACGACGGCGTATCGCGAATCATCTCCGCAAGTTCGCGGAAGTACTCGTCCATGCCGCCCGGGGAGACGTGCAGCAGGAACCGGCAGGGCTCGTCGGCCGGATTGCTGAAGCTGTGCGGCACGCCCGGCGGCACTACGAGCAGCGACCCGGCGCCGAGCGCCTGCTGCGCGCCGTCCTGCTCTACCACGAGCACGCCGTCCAGCACGTAGAACCACTCGGTGGTGAGCGCGTGGCAGTGCGGCGGCGGCCCGGCGAAGCGGGGCGGGGCGGTGTATTCCAGCAGCGAAAACGCGCCGTTCGTCTCGTCCGCGGCGGCGAGCACGCGGATGCGGATGTTCATCAGCTCGATGGTGGGCGCGTCTTCGGAGGCGCGGGCCAGCAGCGCGGGCATTTCGGTAATCGGCATGGGTCGGTCCGTGTTCAGGGTCTTTCTCCATCCAGGGATGAAGGTAAACCCCGGCCGGATTCCCCGGCCTCCGTCAACCTACCCATTTGTGTGAGGGGCGGAGTTCAGGGCGCTTCCACCCGGGTTGGCGTGACTCACCCACCCTCCCCCCAAACGGCCTGCGGGAGGTTTGGTCCGGGTGGGAGATCCGGCGCGGATGCCAGGGTCCGTGCAGCGGCCGGCGGGGCTGAGCAACTGAAGTCGCCGCAACAACGGCGGAAGTCGCCCCGAACAGACGGGGAGACTTCACCTGCACGCGGGGGAAAGGGCGGCGCCGGCCCCGGTTCCTGGCGCCGCGGAGGGCGCCGCTGAGCGACTGAAGTCGCCGCAACAACGGCTGAAAGCCTCACGGTACTGCTGTGAGGCTGCACGGTGCGGGTGATGGTTCGGTGCCGGAAGCCGGCCTCGCGCTGAGGTCTCCTTCCTCGAATGCCCGTTCGCGAACAGGTCACCGCCTCCCGCGCCGAGGCAGCCGACGCAGTCCGCGAAGGCGGACTTCGCGCCGTTGTTGCCGCGGTTTCAACCGCCCGGGCCCCGGGCCCGGCGGACGCGCGCACGATCTGTTCCCTATTCCCTATTCCCTATTCCCTATTCCCTGACGTTCCCTATTCCCTATTCCCTGTCCCCGCACGATCTTCCCCGCATGCCGCTGCGCACCCTCTTCATCAACTCGGGAATCCTGGGGCACGCGTCGGTGGCGCGGCTGATCCGCGAGGCCGCCGCGCGCGACCCGTCCATCCAGGCCGAGCACCTGGACCTGAGCGCGGACCTCACCCCGCGCGACCGCGCCATCCGCGCGGCCATGTGCGCGGGGCCGGCGCCCGGGTCGGCCGCAGGCGCGCTCACGGGTGCGCGCCTGCGGCACGAGCTGCACGCGGGCGTGCTGGCGGCGCGCCGCATCCGTGCACGCGAGGTGGCGGGTGGCGCGTGGGATGTGCTGCACTTCCACACGCAGGCCGCGGCGTACGCCAGCCTTTCGCGGATGCGCCGCACGCCGTCGGTGGTGTCCATCGACATCACGCAGCGGCTGGCGAGCGCGGAGGCACCCGCCGGCCTGGCGCGGCTGGACTACGCGGCGAATGCCGTGCTGGACCGCGCCGTATTCCGCGCGGCGGCGGCGGTGATCGCCACGTCGCGCTGGGCCGCGGACGACGTGATCCGTGCGCAGCCGTCGCTCAAAGACCGCGTGCACGTGATGCCGTATCCCGTTCCGCTGGAGGGCTTTGACGCGGAATGGATCACGGAGCGCGCCGCGCGCCCGGCCATCGAGCCTGTGCGCGTTCTGTTCATGGGCGGCGACTGGGTGCGCAAGGGCGGGCCGCAGCTTCTGGAGGCGTGGCGCGCGGGCGGGTTCGCGGAGCACGCCGTGCTGGACGTCGTCACCAACTTTCCCGGCGTCTCCGCGCTGGACGCGGGCGGCCTGCGGGTGCATCGCGGGATCGCGGCGTACACGCCGGAGTGGTTTGCGCGGTGGCGGAACGCGGATGTGTTCGTGATGCCCACCCGCGGCGAGGCGTTCGGGATGGTGTACCAGGAGGCCGCCGCCGCCGGGCTCCCCGCCATCGGCACGCGCATCAACGCCATCCCGGAGCTGGTGCAGCACGCGTCCACCGGGCTGCTCGTGGATCCGCACGATCCGGCCGCGCTGGTGCAGGCGCTCGACCGGCTGATCGGCGACGCGGCGCTGCGCACGCGGCTGGGAACGGCGGCGCGCGCCCGCATGGAACGGCTCGGCTCCATGCAGACGTACGCGGACCGCCTCTCCGCCCTCCTGCACGCCGCCGCCAAGCCGTCATAAGACTTGCGGACGGTGGCGAGTGGACTGCGGCGACGCATGCGGGCCCCACTTTCCTACTCACGTACCTTCGTACTTTCGTACTCTTCATGAACGACATCGACACCGCGGAATCCAGCGCATACCGGCGCCGCTCGCCCCTGGAGGCGGTCGGGGCGGCGCTGGCGCGGTGGATTCCCCAGAGCGGCCCGCGGCGCTGGCTGCGCTCCGCCTATCACGCGGCACTCGGCGGCGGGCGCGGCGTGGCGTCCACGCTCCCCGGCGGCGAGACGGTGCGTGTGCTGCCGGAGTACCGCTTCGTGACGTGGAACGCGGTGGAGTACGACGCCTTTCGCGCCGCCGCGCGCCCAGGTGGCGTGGCGCTGGACGTGGGGGCCAACGCCGGAGCGTACGCGCTGCTGTTCGGGCAGTGGATGCGGCCCGGCGGGCGCGTGTTCGCCTTTGAGCCGTCCCCCGCGGCGTTCGACGGATTGAGCCGCCACGTGGCGCTGAACGGCCTGACGGACACGGTAACTCCCGTGCGCGCAGCCGCTTCCGACCACGCGGGATCGGCGGCGCTGATTGGCGCGGGGCACCACGGCACCAGCCGCCTGGCCGCCGCGGGGGAGCGCGGGACGGAAACGGTGGAAACGGTGACCATCGACTCCTTCTGCGCCACGCACGGCATCACGCCGACGGTGATCAAGATCGACGTGGAAGGCTTCGAACTGGAGGTGCTTCGCGGCGCCCGCGACACCATCGCGCGGATGAGCGACCCCCTCGCGCTTTTCGTGGAGATGCATCCCACGGTGTGGCGCGAGCGCGGCCTTCCCGTGGAGGCGCTGCACGAGGAACTGCGGCTCCAGGGCCTCCGCGCCGAGCCCCTGCGCCCCGTTCCCGACGCGTGGGCGCTGGAAGGCGAGTGCCTGCGCCTGGTGCGCGCCTCGTGAGGCAGGGCGCCGTCCGTGGCGGGAACCGGATGAGCGGTTTCGGCGGAACCGCGGTCCGCGGGCAGGGCTGATGCGGATTCTGTTCGCCAACGACGGCATCGGCGACGCGGGCGGCGTGCAGAACTACCTGGGCGCGGTGATGCCCGCGCTCGCCGCGCGCGGGCATGTAGTCGCGCTGCTGCACCTGGACCGCCTGCGCCCCGGCGAGCCCTCGCCCGCGCCCGCGGGAACGCCACACTTCTGCATCGACGAGCTGGGGACGGATGCCGCACTCGCCGCGGCGCTCGCGTGGAAGCCGTCGCTCGCCTTCATCCACAACATGCGGCCGCTGGAGGTTGACGCGCGGCTGTCGGAATCCGTGCCGGTCGTAAAGATGATGCACGGGTACTTCGGCACGTGCGTCAGCGGCCAGAAGGCGCACCTGTGGCCCCGTCCCGTACCGTGCAGCCGGCCGCTGGGCGTGGGGTGCCTGGCGCACTACGGCCCGCGCCGCTGCGGGCAGCTTCGGCCCGGCTATGTCGCGAAACAGTGGGGCTGGGCACACGAGCAGAACGACCTGTTCGCCCGGTACACGGCCATGGTCACGCCGAGCCGGGCGCTGCGCGAGGAGTACGTCCGCAACGGCGCCCGTCCGGACCGCGTGCACGCCATCCCGCTCTTTCCCACCCTCAGCGGCGAGCCGGTGGACGCGCCCGATGGGTTCCGCCTCCTGTTCCTGGGGCGGATGACGGCCATCAAGGGCGGGGACGTGCTGATCCGCGCGGTGGCGGATGCCGGGTTTCGTGCTGGCATCCGCATCCCGCTCACGATGGCGGGCGACGGGCCGCAGCGCGCGGCGTGGGAACGGCTTGCCACCGCGCGCGACGTGGACGCGACGTTCACGGGATGGGTGGCGGATGACGCGCGGTCGGAGCTTTTCCGGCGGGCATCGCTGGTGGCGGTGCCCAGCGTGTGGCCGGAACCGTTCGGGCTGGTGGGATTGGAAGCGGGCGTTTTCGGCGTGCCGTCGCTGGCGTTCGACGTGGGCGGGGTCAGCGACTGGCTCGCGGATGGCGGGAACGGTTTTCTGGTGGATGGTGACCCACCCACGGCGGAGAAGCTGGCCGACGCCCTGGTGCACGCCGTCCAGCACCCGGACGAACTCCGGCGGTTGCGTGCCGGTGCGCGCGCAGTCGCCCTGCGGATGTCGCTGGACCGCCACGTTTCCGTGCTCGAAGGCGTGCTCTCCCGCGCGGCGGAGGCGCCCGCGTGAGCCGCTGGCACCTGATCACGGGCGAGTATCCGCCCGGCGGTGGCGGAATCGGTGACTACACGCGCCTGCTCGCCCTCGCCCTGGCCGAGCGCGGCGAAGAGGTCGACGTCTGGACCTCCGCGTCCCCGCCGGGCGGCCTGCAGCAGACGCGGCTGGCGGAAAAGGAACCGCAGGACGGTGCCCCGGACGAGCCGCGGGTGCACCGGGCCGGCGCGCTGCACGGCGCGGGGCTGCGGGCGCTTTCGGCCGGACTGGACGCGGCGGCGGCGCCCCGGCGGCTCCTGATCCAGTATGCACCGCAGGCGGTGGGAATGCGCGGGCTGAACGTGGCGTTCTGCGCGTGGGCCCTCGCCCGCCGCCGCGCCGGCGACGACGTGCGCGTGATGTTTCACGAGCCGTTCTTTCCGTTCGGATGGCAGCGGCCCCAGCGCAACCTGCTCGCGGCCGTCAACCGGGGGATGGCCGGCCTGCTGCTCCGCGCCAGCACGCGTGCGTACGTGTCCACCTCCGCGTGGACCGGGCTGCTGCGCCCGCTCGCCCCGCGCGACGTGCCGATCACGACGCTCCCGATTCCATCCACCATCCCGTTCGTCGACCAGCGCGCGGAAGTCAGCCGCGTCCGCGCGCGGCTGCTGGCGGGAAGGGGGGGGCCGCTGCTCGTCCACTTCGGCACGTACGGCGAGATGATCACGCCGCTGCTCATCCCCGTGCTGCGCGAGGCGGTCCGCCGGCATCCGGACGCCCGCATCCTGCTGCTCGGGCGCGGCGGGCCGGCGTTCGCGGACCGCCTGCGCGCCCCCGGCCAATCCTCTCCCGACACCGTGGTGACTCTGGGAGAACTGGATGCGGAGCAGATTTCCATCCACCTGCAGGCCGCCGACGCCGCGCTGCAGCCCTATCCCGACGGCGCCGACACCCGCCGGACGACGCTGATGGCCTGTGTCGTCAACGGAGTGCCCACGGTGACCAACGACGGGCGCTTCACGGACGCGGAGTGGCGGGAAGGGCCTGTGCGGCTCGCGCAGGCGGCCCAGCCGGAAGAGATGGCGGGCGAGGCGCTGGACCGGGTTCTCGCTGAGGACCGCGACGAGCTCGGCGGGCGGACGCGGGCGTGGTACCAGGCCCGGTTCTCCATGCCCCGCACCGTAGAAACGCTGCTGGCGGATGGGGACGGGGCGCCGTGAAGATCCTGCTGGTCGGCGACTATCCGGCGGACCCGCGGCTGGGGTCGGCCAAGGTTTACTTCAAGCTGCGCGAGGAGTTCGCCGCGCTGGGGCACCACTGCGATCTGGTGATGGCGCCGGAGATCGGCGACGAGCCGCGCAACTGGCGCGTGCGGCAGACCGTCTCCGCGTGGCTCACGGATGCGGCCATCCGCCGCGCATTCCACCAGCGCGGCCCGTACGACGTGGTGGACGTGGCGAGCGGGGAAGGGTGGCGGTTCGCGCTGCGCCGGCACCTGTCGCGCCGCCCGGGGCCGGCGGTGGTCAGCCGGTCGCACGGGCTGGAGCACCTGAACTACGCCCGCACTGTCGCCGACGCCGCGGACGGCCTCATCGCCAAGCCGTGGACGCGCCGCCTCTACTATCCCACCGTGCGCCTGCCGCAGGTGGCCGCCGCCGCGCGGCTCGCGGACGCGCTGATCGTGCTGAATCCCGGCGACCGCGACTTTGCCGTCGCGCACGGATGGAAGCCGCCAGCGCGCGTGCACATCGTTCCGCACGGCGTCTCCGCGCGCTTTCTGGACGAGGCCCCGGAGCCGGAAGCGCCGCGCGGGGCGGGCGTGCTGTTCTGCGGGTCGTGGGACGCGGTCAAGGGCGCGCCGTACCTGGCCCGCGCCTGGGGGCTGCTGGCGGACGCGGGCGACGCGCCGCCGCTCACGGTGCTCGGCCCCGGGGTGCCGGAGGAGGCCGTACTCGCATCCTTTCCGCCACAGGCGCGCCCGTCCGTACGCGTGATCCCGCGCGCGGGCGAAGACGAGGTGATGCGGCAGTATCGCCGGCACGACCTGCTGGTGATGCCGTCCACATACGAGGGGTTCGGGATGGTAACGGTGGAGGCCATGAGCCAGCGGCTCCCCGTCGTCGCCACCCCCGTAGGCTGCGCGCCGATGCTCATCCGCGACGGCGAGAACGGCATCATCGTGCCGCCGCGCGACCCGGAGGCGATCGCCGCCGCCGTCCGCCGCCTCGCCGGCGATCCCGCCCTGCGCCGTGACCTGGGCGACCGCGCCGCGGAATCCGTTTGCCGCCTCACGTGGCGCGCCACGGCGGAGCAGACGCTGGCCATCTACCACTCCGTCCTCCAACGCCGCTGAACGCGCCGGGGATCGGAAAAAACGAAAAGCCGGACCGACGGGGTCCGGCTTTCCGCGAATCCGCTCCGGCGACCGCTACACCGTCGCGGTGACGCCGATGGCGGCGGGGACGGGCCGCGCGGTGGCGGCAACCGGTCCGTTGTACTCCATCCACATCCCGCGCAGGCGCTCGAACAGCGCGTTCAGCGGGGTGCCGGGAAAGTCGTATCCCGGGCGGTCTTCCACGATGTGCCTGAGCAGGATGAAGCACGCCGTCGCCTGGCCCGCGCGGTCCAGCGGCTCGAACCGCACGTGCTGGTCGAACCACAGCGTCGTCCCCATCGCCGACACCGTGTCCGACAGCGTGACCAACTCCGCCGATGGCTTGAGCCAGGGGTGCGCGGCAAACAGCTTGGGAACGTCCTCGCCCAGGCTGTAGATCAGGTTCGCCATCCGCCGGCCCTTGTACTTCTCATCCTGGTACACGCCCTTGTACACCAGGCTGCGCACCCGCTTCATGAAGATGGACGAGGTCAGGGCGAGCAGCGAACCCACGCGCAGCGTCACCATCTCCTGCACTTCGGGCACGGTGAGGCGGCGGACCGCCCCCCACACGTCGACGTTCAACTCCTTTTCGGCGAGTGCCTCTCCCGTCCGCAACCGGCGGCGCAGCCAGACCAGTGCCGTCACCACGCCGGCGGAAAGCAGGCCGGGGAAGAGGTACACGAAGGCCTCCGTCCACCTCCACGTCCCGTCACGAAGCGCACGGACCGCGTCCATCCCCAGCAGGACCGCCGACACCAGCGCGAGCAGCAGCAGAACCCAGCCCAGCCGCGAGACCCACTCCAGCGTCAGGTATCCCCGGCTGTGCGAGGGCGGCGGAACGTTGTAGATGTCCTTCTGCTTTGCGGCGACGTCCGAGATCAACAGCGTTTCGGCCTCGGAGCGCTTGAGGGCGAGGACCAGCGCGTCGATGCCCTGGTTGTCGTAGATGCCGCCGTCCATCAGCGGCAGGCCGGACTTGTACGAGGGGCCCAGCTCGCGCAGCGCGTCCGCCAGCGGAAACTCCGCCGGCCACGCAAAGTGCTGCGGAAACACGATCGGCTCAAACCCGCCCGGAAAGCACGACGACGCGGCCGCGATGTCCGCCAGCCGCAGGTGCTCCGCCACGCGGCGCGGTACGCGGTAGTTGCCGTTGCCGATGCGCGCCAGCGGGCTTTCCGCCGCCCGAAAGCGAAAGTCCACGCCGGTGTGGAACTCCGTGGAGTTGAAGATGATCTGCCGCAGCGGCAGCCCCCGCGCGTGCAGCACCTCGCCAAAGCGCCGCCCGTTCAGCAGGTCCGGCCGGTCGTACACCTCCGCCGCGCCGCGAATGAGGCTGGGCCACGAATTCCGCATGCCGGACCGCCGTTGCGCCAGCCCGTCCAGCGCCAGGGCGATCACGTTGGTGCGCTGCATCCATCCCGAGAAACGCGTATGGAAGTCGGGAAAGGATTCGCCATCGAGCTGGCTCACCACCCAGCTCATTCCCACCAGCGTGCCACCCGACACGGTGGAAAGGCCCACAACGTCCTCCAGCAGCCCCGCCCGGTGCAGAAGCTTGAGCATGCCCAGGTGAAAGGCGGCGGCGCGGTACCCGCCGCCGGAAAGCGAGATGGCGAGCGGACCCAGCGGACCCGGCGTGCGGGGTGCGGCGGACTCGGTCATGGCGGGGCGGGGCGGAGGGGGAGCGGCTTGCGGAAGCGGGGAGGGTGACGGCACCATGATCGTGCGCGGCGGGCGCCGCGTCAAGGATCTACAAGGGGAAAAGTGTGCGCGTACCGGCGGATTCGGAGTGTGGGAAAAACGGGGTTCTGGTGCTGGCGCACAACAAGTCTCAGATTTGCATCACGCCCGTGCAGCAGGCTCCGCGCCCCGGAGCACGATCGGGCCCTGTTCCCCAACCCGGAGGATGAATCGAGTGCAGAAGACGTCGGGCTCGCGCCGCGGCCAACTCGCGCTGTTCGCGCGCAACTTTCTGAAGCATCCGCGCATGCTGGGCAGCGTCATCCCCAGCTCGCGCTTTACGATTGAAGGCCTGCTCAAGCACGTGGACTGGAACCGCGCCCGCGTGGTGGTGGAGTACGGCCCCGGCGTGGGCACCTTTACGCATCACGTGCTCAAGCGGATGCGGCCCGACGCCACGCTGATCGTCATCGAGATGAACGACGACTTCGTGAAGTACCTGCGCGAGACCATCCCCGACCCGCGGCTGCACGTGGTGCACGGCTCCGCGGCGGACGTGGACGCCGAGCTGCGCCGGCTGGGGCACGACCGGATGGACTACGCCATCTCCGGCATTCCCTTCAGCACCATGCCGCCGGAAGTGCGCGCCGAGATCCTGCAGAAGACCAACGCCGTGCTCAACCCCGGCGGCGCGTTCCTGGTGTACCAGTTCGCCCCGTCCATCGGCGGGCACCTGGAAAAGTTCTTCGGCAAGGTGGAGCGCAGCTTCGAGCCGCTCAACATCCTCCCCGCGCACCTGTTCGTCGCGCGCCCGCGGGCCGTCGCCTGACGCACGCCCGCCCGGCAGAAGGCCCGCCCCGGCACCATGCCGTGGCGGGCCTTCTCGTTTGGCGCCCCGGGTGGACATCCGCTCGGCCCCGCGCTCTGCGCACTCGTTGCGCCGCACCCCCTTCCGCCCATTGCCCGTCACGCAGCTTTCCCGACATACTTCGGGAAATGTTCGGGATCAGTGCGGCCATCATGAGGGGGATCGGGAGGATGACGGACATCGTGGCGCTGCCGCCTTGCGCGGCGGCGGTGGACCGCCTTCACCGGGCGGTGCAGATGGAGCAGGCGGCGGGCGTGCGGCACCGCCTGCACCTGCTTGCGGGCTGGGGCGAGCTTTTGGGGTCCTCGCAGTGGGCGGGCGGCGGGATCGCCTTTCTGAACCCGTACGCGGACGGGCGCCTGGCTGTGGACGAACTGCGCACGGTGCAGGCGCGGTTCCCCGCGCTGGCGCTGGTGGCCTACGGCGACTTCGCCGGGCGGCCCGCGGAGGAGCCGTTCCGGCTGGCCGGGCTGGGCGTGCGCGCGGTGCTGGCCGTGAACGCGGGCGACGATCCCGCCGCGCTGCGCCGCTGCCTGTACGATCACGTGAACTGGAACGCCGTGGACGAGATGATGGCGCGCCTGGCCCCCGTGCTGCGCCCCGCCGTGCACGGATGGCTGGAGCGCGTGCTGCGCGCGCCCTCCCCGCCGCGGCACGTAGAGGCGGCGGCGGCCCTGGCGCGCTGCAGCCCGCGCACGCTCGCCCGCCTGCTGGCGGATGCCGGCCTCCCCCCGCCCGCGGAGCTCCTGGCCTGGCGGCGGGTGCTGCACGCGGCGCGGCTCATGGACGACGAGGAGCGCAGCGCCGACAGCGTGGCGCGGGCGCTGGAGTTCAGCAGCGGTTCCGCCCTGCGCCGCACCGTGCTGCGGCTTACGGGGCTGCGCCCGTCGGAACTGGTGGCTGGCGGCGGGCTGCGGCTGGCGTGCGCCCTTTTTCTGCGCCGCTGCGGGGTGGCCGAGGGGGAGGACGCGGCGGCTTCAACCCGTGGCGGATCGGGGGCGTCGGATGGCTGAATCGGATACGGTCTGATACCGGGGAGCGGCGCAGATTCGTTGTCGAAGGGCGGCCACCCCCGGCCTCCTTCCTCGGACAACCGGTCCGGAGCAATTCCCCCGATGGAGGACAGCATGGCGAACAGTTACCAGATCCGCATCAACATCGCCCAGGACAGCGTGATCGCGCTGGAAGACGAGAGCTACAGCCTCTACGCCTTCAAGGCGGTCAAGAGCAAGGAGAAGGGCGGCAGGCCCACGGTGTGGTTCCAGACCGGCGACTTCGGGCTGATCACCAAGGTGAAGTGGACGGAGCAGTTCCAGGCGTTCACCTCGCGCGACGACATCCAGCCCAACGTGGAGATCGACGCCGACAACCCGTACCTGATCGACCTGGGCCAGACGCTCAAGGTGCAGCACACCACCGGCGTGGGCGTGGTGGAGGACGGCGGAACGGCCGGCGCGGTGGGCATCGCCAACGGCACGGCGCAGCCCATGACCTGCGGCCTGGCGCAGCAGAACGGCGAAGAGTTCACGCCGCTGGCGGCCTTCCCGCTGAACGGCAACCACACCAACGTGATCGCCCCCATCGAGAAGGTGCTGCTGATGTTCGCCACCGAGCAGGTGAGGACGTCCACCGTGATCGAGAAGGCGTTCAGCTCCGGCGTGCTGGTGGACCTCACCGGCGTCAGCAGCCGCGTGCTGAACTACGACATCAACAAGGGCTGGAGCTGGGACGAGGACGCGGCCTGGGCGCAGCAGCTCCCGGCCAACGTGGACCTGGTGCCCATCATGATCGAAACGATGTAACGCGCCTCGGGCCGCAAACACGAACGCCCGCTCCGGCTTCCGGAGCGGGCGTTCGGATTTCCGCAGAAGCCGCGGTTCACCGGCCCGCGAGCGTGCGGACGAGAAGGTCCACGGCCGCGTCCACCCGGGTGCGCATGCGTGCGTTGGGCAGATACTGGCTCCCCGCCCACACGGTCGCGCCGGGGAGGGCGTAGAAGTACAGCCGCCCCTCGTACGGCGTCCCCATCTCGTCCACCTCCGCGGTCAGGCGGCGCGCCGCGATCCACGGGCCGGCGGTGGCGGAAAGCGTGCTGTCCGCGGTGATCCGGAACCCCTCGTAACGCCCCGCCTCAATCGCCTGGGGAATGGTTTCCTTGAAGCGGGCCAGGGCGCCGGACACCCGTTCCGCGCCACAGCCGGAGTCGCACGGCGCCGCGTCTTCCGCGTGCAGGTCCACGAAGACTATCTCGTCTTCCGCGTCGGTGAACACCAGGCGCAGCCGCGGCCGGCCGTCTTCCTCATCCTGCTTCTGGTCCGCGAGGCGGAACCGGCCGAGCGCCTGGGGGATGGACAGGCCTCGCCATTCCGTCACCCGCGGCGTGGCGGGCTGGGCAGGGAGCGGCGCGGCGGCCAGGAGCAGCGCCAGGGCGGGGAGGAGGATGCGGAGCTTCATGCCGTGCGTTCTCGGTCGATGGTCGGGGGTGCCGCGATTCGGCTCAACCATGACGCGAAAGGGCGCGGCGCTCCATGGATCGACCGGCCGAGGACGGGACGGACCGCGGCCGGCGCGTCAGCCCGCCGATGTCAGGAAGCGGGGGTCCAGAAGGGCGAGCCTGCGGATCCAGCGGCGCGCGATCCACAGGGGAATGATGCCGAACACGCCGAAGGAGCAGTCGACAAGCCGCCACCAGAAGGGGATTTCGCGGATGGATCCGGCGATGAGCGCCAGCGGCACCACGCCCACGCACGCCATCATCCCCCACGCGACCACCCACTCGTTGCGCACGGGGTCGCGCAACGGGCCGATGAAGAGGAGCGCGATCACCAGGTGCGCAAAGGCCAGCCAGTCCGTGCCGTACGCCAGGAACGGGTAGGCGCGGTTGGTCTGCACCACGCCCTCCTGCACGGTCAGCAGCCAGCGGAGCAGAAGACCGTGCGACTCCGGCGCGTCGCCCGGGGCGGCGCCCAGCAGGCGGGTGAGCCAGGTGATCTCCGTCTGGATGGGGAACGCCGTCACCCCGCTCAGCACCAGGCCGATGATGAAGATCCACAACAGGATGCGAATGCGGCGGCGCAGGGTGTGCGCCTCGGCGCGGTGATGCGGGTCGCTGGCGTGCATGGGATGGATGAAAGGGATTCGGGCGCTCGCGGGCCGCGATCTTGCCCGGATGCGGGGTCATCCGGAGGATGCACACCGCTGGCGGGAGAGGAGAGGAGAGGCGATGTCGCGCGCGTTCGTGAAGGAGGATTCCGGCTTCGTGCCGCCCGGCCACTTCGGGCTGCCGCCCCGGGACGATCCCGGCTTTGATGCGGCCGCCGCGCGCGCCCTGCTGCAGGCGGCGCGCGACGCCGACACGCCCGCTGCGGAATCCGCCACCGGCTACCGCTGGGGCGAGCCGCGCCTGCACCGCCACGTCCGCCGCCTTCTGCACGAAGCGGAGGCGCTCCCGGAAGCCGAGCAGGACACCCGCTACATCCGCGTTGCCCGCCGCTTCCTGGCGCCCTGAGGCGCCGGGTGAGGAGCGGGATTGCCATCCTGAGGATAACAAGCATCTGCGCTGTAACTAGTTAGGAGCACAAAAACCTGTCATCCTGAGCGGAGCGCTGCGCCGAACCCTTAGCGGCACCGAACTGTCGCGCGGAGTCGAAGGATCTACTTGCCGCCGAGCCAGGGTCGCGACGCGCACGCCCGTTCTCGAAGGCATAGCAGATCCTTCGCCGGCGCCGGAGTGCCGTGACGATGCAAGTGCCTCCGGCGCCTCCTCAGGATGGACAAGCCCTTGTCCGGCAGACGCTCAGGAGCACAAAAACCTGTCATCCTGAGCGGAGCGCTGCGCCGGACCTCCCGCCGCACCGAACTGTGGCGCGGAGTCGAAGGATCTACTTGCCGCCGAG
>NZ_DASVTX010000171.1:0-16454 GCF_036387355.1 Longimicrobium sp. | reverse complement strand
GGGGCGCCGCCCGCGCCGCGCGACACCACGGGGGGCGACAGCGCCGCCGCGCGCGCCGACAGCGCGGGCGGCCGCGCCCAGCCGCGGACGGGCGCGCCGGGCCGCGCCGCGCGCGCGGACTCCGCCCGCGCCGACAGCACGCCGCGCGGGCCGCTCCCCTCGCAGAAACTGTCCATCCGCCCCGCGCAGCCGCTGCCGGCCAACACCGCGTTCCGCGTGCGCGTGACCGGGGTGCGCAACATCAACGGGCTGGTGGGCGGGGGCGACGTTCCGCTCCGCACGCCGCGCCCGGCGCCCGCGCCACGCGCCGCCACGCCGGCCGCCGGCGCGACGCGCCCCGCGAATCCCGCGGCGGACTCCGCCCGTACCCAGGCTCCGGCCGGTCCGGCCCCTTCGCCGGTACCCGCGCCGTCCACGCCGCCTCGCACGGCCCCAGTCGCGCCTGTGGTGCCGCCGAGAACGCCGTCCGCTTCCAGCTCATCCTCATCAGGATCTTGACCTCCATGTCTGAAAACGCGCCGCTGGCCGGCCTCCTCGCCGGAAAGAAGGGCCTCATTGTCGGGGTGGCCAACCAGAACTCCATCGCCTGGGCCTGCGCACAGGCGCTGCACGGGGCGGGGATGGAGCTGGCCTTTACCTACCAGGGCGAGGTGATGCGCGACCGCGTGCACAAGACCATCGCCACGCTGGGCGAGGTGCCCACCTACGACATGGACGTGCGCGACGATGCGCAGATCCAGTCGGTGGTGGAGCAGGTGCGGGAGCGCTGGGGGCAGCTGGACTTTCTGGTGCACTCGGTCGCATTCGCGCCCAAGACGGCCATGGCCAACTCGTTCCTGGAAACCTCGCGCGAGGACTTTCTGGCCGCCCACGAGATCAGCGCCTACTCGCTGGTGGGCCTCTCCCGCGCCTTTGCGCCGCTGATGGTGGAGGGCGGAAGCATCGTGACCATGACGTACTACGGGTCGCAGAAGGCGGTGCCCGGGTACAACGTGATGGGTGTGGCCAAGGCGGCGCTGGAGGCTTCGGTGCGGTACCTGGCGGTGGACCTGGGGCAGCGCGGCATTCGTGTGAACGCCGTTTCGGCGGGCGCCATCAACACGCTGGCGGCGCGCGGCGTGGCGCACTTCCGCGACCTGATGAAGATCACCGCCGAGCGCTCGCCGCTGAAGCGCACGGTGGAGCCGTCGGAGGTGGGGAACACGGCGCTGTTCCTGGCGTCGGACCTGTCGACGGGGATCACCGGCGAGACGATGTACGTGGACGCGGGGTTCAACATCACCGCGGGATAGGACGGCGTGGCGGGAGTGCGTGAGTGCTGGGTGCGTGAGTGCGTGAGTGCCGCAGGACAGGTGTTGAGTGGTTCGGACGGTTCGGCGCATGCTGAGGCACCCCTCTCCCCCCAGCCCCCTCTCCCGCAAGCGGGCGAGGGGGAGCCGTTCGGCTCGGGAGACCGGTTCGGCTCGTGTCCGCGGCTTCGGATCGGGTCGGTGCGGAGGCGAATGACGCACGCGTGACCCGGCCTCCGCCCGGCGGTTGAAACCGCAGGTCGAACCACACGAAGTCGGCCGCGGACTGCGGCGGGCTGTGCCGGTGCGTGCGGCCGCCGCGAGATGGGCCGGGTTGGGTGAAGCCCCGAACCGCGCCTGTGGGCGCGGTGTCGGGGCTTTCCGCTTCTGGAGCGGCGGATTCCGCTCAGGCCCCCGCACTGGACCTGGCTCCGGGCGTCGGGCCTGCCGCCTCGTGCCGGTGAAGTCTCCCCGTCTGTTTGGGGAGACTTTCCGCCGTTGTTGCGGCGGATTCATCCGCTCAGGAAACTCTCAGTGACGCGGATCTCTGACCCGCACACCGGACCTGCCGCCGCGCCCAACCCTCCCCAGTCCGTTTCGGGGGAGGGTGGGTGAGTCATGCGAACCCGGGTGGGGGCCGCCCGGGAACTCCGCCCCACGCTCGAGGCCGACCAACGACACGGCGCCGCTCCCCATCCCGGAGAGCGGCGCCGTGTCGTTCATCGCGCGAGGATCAGCGCTGGGCGAACGCCTCCAGCTCCGCCGGGCTCATGAAGCCGATGCGCTTGGGCCCGCGCGGGCTTTCGCGCTTCAGCTGCTCGGCGATCTCCTCGTACTCCTTTTCCACCTCCGGCG
This sequence comes from Longimicrobium sp., assembly GCF_036387355.1. Lineage (GTDB taxonomy): Bacteria > Gemmatimonadota > Gemmatimonadetes > Longimicrobiales > Longimicrobiaceae > Longimicrobium. Next base: position 14,310 of record NZ_DASVTX010000171.1, on the reverse strand, counting down.
TCACCGACGCGCGCGTCTCCTTGAGCGCCGCCTCAAAAAAGCGCATGGGCACCTCGGTGATCTCCAGGTTCTCGCGCAGCGCCTGCAATCCCGCGCGCCGCACCAGGTCCTCCAGGTCCGCGCCGGTGTAGCCGTGCGTGCGCTCCGCCAGCGTGTCCAGGTCCACGTCGCCGGCCAGCGGCATTTCCTTGGTGTGAATCTCCAGAATTCTCAAGCGCCCGGACCGCTCCGGCACGGGGATGTACACCATCTCGTCGAACCGGCCGGGACGCGTCAGCGCGGGATCCAGCAGCATGGGCCGGTTCGTCGCGCCGATGACGACGATGCCGTTCAGCTCCTCCAGCCCGTCCATCTCCGCAAGGATGGTGTTCACCACGCGCTCCGTGACCGCCGGCTCGCCACCCATCCCGCCGCCCCGCTGCGGCGCGAGCGAGTCGATCTCGTCGATGAAGATCACGGTTGGCGCCACCTGCCGCGCGCGCTGGAACAGGCGCGACACCTGCTGCTCGCTTTCGCCGTACCACTTGCTGAGCAGGTCCGACGACTTGGCCGCGATGAAGTTGGCCTCCGACTCGCGCGCCACCGCCTTGGCGATCAGCGTCTTGCCCGTCCCCGGCGGGCCGTAGAGGAGGAAACCCTTCGCCGGGCGAATGCCCAGGCGGCGGAAGGCGTCCGGGTGCTTGAGCGGAAGCTCCACGCCCTCGCGCAGCAGCCGCTGCGCTTCTTCCAGCCCGCCGATGTCGCTCCACCCCACGTCGGGCACCTGGATCATGATCTCGCGCACGGCGCTGGGCTGCACCCGCTTCTGCGCGCTCAGAAAGTCCTGCCGGCAGACGATGAGCAGCTCCAGCACCTCGGGCGGGATCTCGTCGCGGTCCAGATCGATGCTGGGCAGATGGCGGCGCAGCGTCTCGATGGCCGCCTCGCGCGCCAGGGCAGACAGGTCCGCGCCCACGAAGCCGTAGGTGACGCGCGCGATCTCGTCCAGGTCCACGTCGTCGTGCAGCGGCATGCCGCGCGTGTGAATGCCCAGAATCTCGCGCCGCCCCGACATGTCAGGCACGCCGATCACGATCTCGCGGTCAAAGCGCCCCGGCCGCCGCAGCGCCTCGTCCAGCGCGTTGGGCCGGTTGGTGGCGCCGATCACAACGACGTTCTGCCGCGGCTCCAGCCCGTCCATCAACGTGAGCAGCTGGGCGACGATGCGGCGCTCCACCTCGCCCGTGGCTTCTTCCCGCTTGGGCGCGATGCTGTCGATCTCGTCGATGAAGACGATGGACGGCGCCTGCTCGGCCGCCTGCTGAAACACGTCGCGCAGCCGCTGCTCGCTTTCGCCGTGAAAGCGGCCCATGATCTCGGGCCCGGCGATGTGAAAGAACTGCGCGTCCGCCTCGTTGGCCACGGCGCGCGCGATCAGCGTCTTGCCGGTGCCCGGAGGCCCGTGCAGCAGCACGCCCTTGGGCGGGTCGATCCCCAGGCGCTGGAACAGTTCCGGGTGCTTGAGCGGAAGCTCGATCATCTCCCGCACCTGCTCCACCGTGTTTCCCTGGCCGCCGATGTCCTCGTACGTGACGTCGGCGCTGCGGCGCTCGGTGGCTTCCTCGTACTCCGGAAGCAGCTCGATCTCCGTCTCCTGCACCACCTGCACGACGCCGCGCGGATTGGTGTTCACCACGCGCAGCCGCACCTCCTGCAGGCCGAAGGTGGTCTGCTGCAGCAGGGTGCGCAGGATGTCTTCCGGCAGCGGATTGGGGTCGGTGGAGCGCGTGCCGCCGCGGCGGTACACGGAGGTGCTGATCACGTCTCCCGTCACCAGCGGCCGCTGAAACAGCGTGCGGCGCAGCGCGTCGCCGGAGCCCATCAGCCGCATGTTGGGCGCGGCGGGGGCGATGGTGATCTTGCGCGCGGCTTTCATTTCCGCGCGGCGAAGCTGCACGTGGTCGCCAATGCCGGCGTCGGCGTTGGCGCGCTGCAGGCCGTCCAGGCGAATCAGGTCCGTCTGCTCATCTTCCGGATAGGGCGGAAGGGCAAGCGCGGCGGTCGTGCGCTTGCCCACGATCTCCACCACCTCGCCCTCGCTGAGCCCCAGCCGCTCAAAGGTCTGCCGCCCCAGCCGCGCGACCCCTTTGCCCACGTCCGGCCCCTTGGCCCCCGCGACCTGTACGCGGATGTCCTTGCTGTTCCGGTCCCGCTGCTCTTCCGGCTGATCCGCCATTCGATCCGCTCCCTGGCCCGTGTATGGGAATGGGCTCCCCCGCCGCTCACCCCGAAAAGCTCCCGCAATCGCCGGTCCTTTCCGTTCAAGCCTTGTTCCACGCGCGTTTCAACCGGATTTCCGGCACGTCCCGAGACGCGGTGCGCAGGCGGAATCGCTCTCCGTCACAGCCGCTGGCGTGCCCCGTGCGGGGTGCGCCGGCGGCTTTCGCGTCCGCGGTGGATGCGGCAACGACAATCGGGGGGATCACGATGCGGGTGATGGGGATCGCGGGGAGCCTGCGACAGTCTTCGTACAATCGCGCGCTTCTGGCCGCGGCGGTGGAGCTTGCGCCGGAGGGGATGACCATCGAGCCGTACGAGGGGCTGGCGGACATCCCCATGTACAACGGCGACCTGGACACGGATGAACTGCGCCCGGCGTCCGTCGTGGATCTCAAGCGGCGGATCGCGGAGGCGGACGCGCTGTTCATCGTGTCGCCGGAATACAACTACAGCGTGCCGGGCGTGCTCAAGAACGCCATCGACTGGGCATCGCGGCCGGGCTACAAGTCGGTGCTGTCGGGGAAGCCGGCGGCGATCGGCGGTGCGTCGGGTGGGGGGATCGGGACGGCGCGCATGCAGGTGCACCTGCGCGAAGTGCTGTACGCCACGCTCGTTCACGTCATGCCGCACCCCGGACTGCTGGTGGGTGCCGCGCAGACCAAGTTCTCGGATGGTCGACTGACGGACGAGGCGACGCGCCAGTTCCTCGCCAACTTCCTGCGCGACTTCCACGCGTTCGCCGCCGCGCGGCGGGGGTGACTGGACGGTGGATAGGGACGGACACCCGGCCGTGAAACGAAGGGTGTGCGTCGCAACCCCGTTCAGGTCGGCGGGGTTCCCGCCTCCCGCGCACCATGATGGAGATCGCCGCCGCGCTCGGGGAGGAGAGAGGCGGCGAGCGCGGTCAGCAGGCAGCCGCCAAGCGCCGTCTCACAATGCGAACGGGTCCGTCCGCGCGCGGCAGAACGCCGACGACAAAGGCTTTCGTAATGTCGTCGGCGGCCGAACACGGGAGGATGTAGGACACGTGGATGAACGTGGTATCGGCGGCGGCACGGTAGCCGTCCAGCCGGATTTCCGGAGCCGCCGAGCTTCCGCGCCCGGCCGTCGCAACGATCACCATCTCGTGGCGAAAATCAATCGCGAGCCGGCCGGTGACGCCGTCGCTGTCCGCTCCCAGCCGCACCCTGGCTTGTGCCCATCCGGCCTCATCCCGAACCATCCACTGGCGCTGTTCGGCCACGTTGCTCTGATCCCAGTACTCCATCCGCGTCACCGGGCTGAGCTGCGCGTCCGCCGCGGGCTTGCAGCCGGCGGGCAGCAGCAGAAGCGGGGCGAGCAGGCGGAGGGAACGAGGCATCGTGGCCGCGGTGGGCGGGGTGGGAGCGTCCGCAGTACGTTCAATGCCCGATGGCTGGCTGTCAATCGCAACACCCAACGAATTGCATGCCCACGCGCAGACCGAGCAAGGAAGAGATTGCCGCCGCGGCGGACACGCTGGTTCCCGACATCATCGCGCCGGGGCTCAAGGTGCTGTTCTGCGGCATCAACCCGGGCCTGTACACCGCGGCTGTGGGGCACCACTTCGCGCGCCCAGGAAACCGCTTCTGGAAGGCGCTGCACGAGGGCGGGTTCACGCCACGCATCCTGGACCCGTCGGAAGAGGACGAGCTGCTGCGGGCCGGGTGCGGCATCACCAACATCGTGGACCGTGCATCCACGGCGGCCGCGGAGCTCACCGCGGCCGAACTCGCGGAGGGCGGCCGCGCGCTGGACAAGAAGGTGCGGCGGTTCGCGCCGCGGTACCTGGCCGTGCTGGGGCTGGGCGCCTACCGAACGGCGTTCGGACGACCGAAGGCCGCGCTGGGGCGGCAGGAGGATACCGTCGGCGGCCGGCCGGTCTGGGTGCTGCCGAATCCCAGCGGCCTGAACGCCAATTACCGCCCGGCCGACTTTGCCCGCCTGTTCCGCGAGCTGCACGACGCGGCGAACGCGGAAGCGGCGGAGTGAGCGAAGCGCCGCAAGTGCTGATGGCGCGCGGAGCTAACTGGACGCCAGCGCAGCGGCAGAACATGACAGACCGAACCCTTTTCAGCCACGGGTGAGACGGATCGGCGACACAGGAAAAATCTCGTCTATGGCGTTATAGGGTAGGGATTTAGGAGGGGTGAAGAAAACCCTTTACGAATGGGTGGGAGGGCCTTACCTTTCGGCCAGCGTCAAGGGAAAGTGGACGCGTTACGAGCACCCAACCCGGAGGAACCGGCAATGACCAACCACCCCAGCTTTACGGCCGAGCAGGCCGCCAGGGCGTTCGCGCAGGCGCTGGGCGGCACCCGCATTCCGCTGTTCGACGGCGTGCCCGACGCTTCGCTCCGGCGGTCGCCCATGGGGGGCTTCATCATCCCCGCGGTGGCCGTCCGCCTGGAGGGCCCGGCGTGCGCCCCGGAGCCGGTGGCCCGCGCCGCCATGCCGGGACGCAGGCCGGCGGCGCGCAGGACCCGGCGGCTGGTGGGGCGTGCACGCCTCGAGGCGGAGTGACGCCATGGAAACCAGTTCCTACAACGACTGCGTCTTCATCAACTGTCCGTTCGACACGATGTACTGGCCTCTCTTCGAGGCCATTACTTTTTCGGTGATGCACTGCGGCTTTGTTCCGCGGTGCGCGCTGGAGGTGGAGGACGGCAGCGAGGTGCGGATCCAGAAGATCAAGGGAATCATCCGCGAGTGCCGCCTGGCCATTCACGACATCTCGCGCACGGAGTGCGACGGCGACCCGCCGCTGCCCCGCTTCAACATGCCCCTGGAGCTCGGGCTGTTCATGGGCGCCAAGGAGTACGGGGTGCGCGACCAGAAGCGCAAGGCGGCGGTGGTGCTGGATACCGAGCGGTACCGGTACCAGCGGTTCATCTCCGACGTGGCGGGCCACGACGTGTGCGCCCACGCCGAGGACGTGCTGCACGTGATCCGGCACGTGCGCAACTTTCTGCTCTCGCACACGCCGCGGTCCGTGTTTCTGCCCGGGCCGGAGCGCATCGCGGACCGGTACCAGGACTTCCGGGCGGCGCTTCCGCGGGCCTGCGCCGCGCTGCACGTAAACCCCGAGAGCCTTACCTTTCACGATCTCACTCGGCTGATCCACGGCTACATGCAGGCGCAGTCGGCCATGCACGATCCGGCCGGCATTCTCACGGCGGCGAGCGCCTTTGCCACGGCGGAGGGACGGACGCTTGCGCCGGGGACGGACTTTCGCGCGGCGAGTTGACAGGGTGCGCGGGGCGGGATAATATCCGCCATGGAACCACGGAACACCGTGCAAGCACCCGAAACGCCCGTCGTCCTCCTCCCTCGCGGAGCGCAGGATCGGCGGGTTTCGCGCATTCTGGAGGCCTGATGAACGGACCGGACACGCCCTCGTCCCGCTTCGTGGGCGAAGGGCTGACCTTTGACGACGTGCTGCTGGTGCCGCGGCGCTCCGCGGTGCTGCCGGCGCAGACGGACGTGCGCACCCGCCTGACCTCCCGCATCGACCTCGCGATCCCCTTCATGGCGGCCGCGATGGACACGGTGACGGAGAGCCGCATGGCCATCACCATGGCCCGCGAAGGCGGCATCGGCATCATTCACAAGAACATGACCATCGACCGGCAGGCCGAGGAGGTGGACCGGGTGAAGCGGTCGGAGAGCGGGATGATCCAGAACCCGGTCACCATCCGCCCGGACCAGCTGCTGACGGACCTGCTGGCGCTGATGAACCGCTTCAGCGTGAGCGGCATTCCGGTGGTGCAGGACGACGGCCGGCTGGTGGGTATCATCACCAACCGCGACCTGCAGTTCGAGACGGACCGCAGCCGCCCCGTGCGCGAGGTGATGCGCAGCGAGGGGCTGGTGACGGCGCCGGTGGGCACCTCGCTGGAGGAGGCGGTGCAGATCCTTCACCGCCACCGCATCGAAAAGCTTCCCGTGGTGGACGGGGAGGGGCGGCTGCAGGGGCTCATCACCGTAAAGGACATCCGCAAGCGGGCGCAGTTTCCCAACGCGTGCAAGGACGAGCGCGGCCGGCTGCGCGTGGGCGCGGCCATCGGCGCCTCCCTGCGCGACCTGGACCGGGCGCACGCGCTGGTGCAGGCGGGGGTGGACGTGCTCGTCGTCGACACGGCGCACGGGCACAGCGAGGGGGTGCTGGACGCCGTCGCCCGCATTCGCGAAGCCTTTCCCGACGCGCAGATCATCGGCGGCAACGTGGCGACGCGCGACGGGGCGGCGGCGCTGGTGGAGCGGGGGGTGGACGCGGTCAAGGTGGGCGTGGGCCCGGGCAGCATCTGCACGACTCGCGTAGTGGCGGGCGTGGGCGTGCCGCAGCTGACGGCGGTGATGGACGCGGTGGAGGGCGCGGCGGGGCGCGCGCCGGTGATCGCCGACGGCGGCATCAAGTACTCCGGCGACGTGGTGAAGGCGCTGGCGGCCGGCGCCCACGCGGTGATGATGGGGAGCATGCTTGCGGGGACGGAGGAAAGCCCCGGCGAGTCGTTTCTGCTGGAGGGGCGGCGCTTCAAGATCGTTCGCGGCATGGGGTCGCTGGGCGCCATGAGCGAGGGCTCGGCGGACCGCTACTTCCAGGATTCGTCTGCGGATGCGCGCAAGTTCGTGCCGGAGGGGATCGAGGGGCGCGTGCCGTACAAGGGCCCCGCCGCGGACACCATCTACCAGCTCGTGGGCGGGCTGCGGAGCGGGATGGGCTACCTGGGCTGCCCGGACATCGAGACGCTGCGCGCCGAACCCAGCTTCATGCGCATCACGGGCGCGGGGCTGCGCGAGAGCCATCCGCACGACGTTACGATCACGCGCGAGGCGCCGAACTACCATTCGTAACGGCCAGTGCGTTAGTGCTGGGTGCGTGAGTGCGGAAAGGGAAGTACGAAAGTACGAGAGTACGAGAGTACGAGAGTGTTGGGAGAATGCCGGGGCGGGGGAGCGCGATGGCTTCCTCGCCCCGGCGCGTTTGTCGGGGTTCGGGACGGGCGCGGCGAGCCCGGCGGAGGGCTGGGGCGCCGGTGTCCACGTTGTCGCGCGAATGCCTCAATCTGTACGCAGTGGCAGCCGGCAGGCGGAGCGGCCTGTGCAAGGAAAGTGGCGGAAAGCGGAGTCTCTCTGCGGCGCCGGTTTCTGGTATACGCGTTGCTTTGGCCGCCGGTCCCTCGCGCTCGCGCGTATCCCGCCCGCCCGGCGATGCTCCACACTTCATGAGCCTTTCCAAGGTCTGGCATCATGTGTTCGCGGGAGAAGCCAGCCGCTCGCGCTGCCGCGAGCTGCTGGCGGCCATGGCCGCGGGCGGGCTGAGCCTGGCGCCCCTGGACCCGGACGAAACCGGCGGCTGCGGAGTGGTGCTGTTTGACCAGGTGAGCGACGAGCTGTGCGATTTCGTGCGCGAAACCAGCCAGGCCGGACGGGCGCGGGTGCTGGCGCTGGGCACCAGCGGGTCCGCGGTGGCGAACGGGCAGGGATGGCGGCTGCTGCGCGCCGGCGCCTCCGACGTCTTTGCGCGCGAGGTGGCGGCCGAGGCGGCCCGCGCGGCGCTCGCCCGTTTTGAGCGGTGGGCGGCGGTGGACCGGCTGGTGGATTCGCCGCTGGTGCGCAATCACCTGGTGGGGCGCAGCCCGGTGTGGCTGGGGCTGCTGCGGCAGGTGGTGGAGGCCGCGGCGTTCACGGATGTGCCCGTCCTGGTGACGGGCGAGAGCGGCACCGGCAAGGAGCTGGTGGCGCGCCTCATCCACGCGCTGGACACCCGGCCGCGCAAACGCGAACTGGTGCTGCTGGACTGCACCACGGTGGTCCCGCAGCTGTCGGGAAGCGAGTTCTTTGGCCACGAGCGCGGCGCGTACACCGGCGCGGTGGGGCCGCGGGAGGGCGCGTTCGCGCTGGCGGACGGCGGCACCCTGTTCCTGGACGAGGTGGGCGAACTGCCGCCCACCCTGCAGGCGCAGTTGCTGCGCGTGGTGCAGGAAAAAACGTACAAGCGCACCGGCGGCAACGCCTGGCAGAAGACGGACTTCCGGCTGGTGTGCGCCACCAACCGCGACCTGGTGGACGAGGTGGCGCGCGGCGCGTTCCGGGCAGACCTGTACTACCGCATCGCCAGCGTCACCTGCCGCCTTCCCGCCCTGCGCGACCGGCCGGAAGACATCATTCCCCTGTTCGAGCACTTCCTGGCCGAGCTTCGTCCGGGCGCGCAGCCCGCGCAGTTGGACGAGCCCGTGCGCGAGTTTCTGCTTGCCCGCGCGTACCCGGGCAACGTGCGCGACCTGCGCCAGCTCGCCGCGCGCGTCGCCTGCCGGTGCGTGGGCGACGGGCCGGTCACCATGGGCCAGCTGCCGGAAGACGAGCGCCCCGCGCCGGACGGCTCGGCCGACGACTGGCGTGACACGGGCTTTGAAACGTGCATCCGCCGCGCGCTGGTGCAGGGCGTGGGGCTCAAGGAAATCAGCCGCATCGCCACGGACGCCGCCATCCGCATCGCCGTGCTGGAGGAGGAGGGCAACCTGCAGCGCGCCGCCCGCCGTCTGGGCGTAACGGACCGCGCGCTGCAGATGCGCAAGGCCGCGGGGCGGAGCGGCGTTCCGGCTGCGAACTGACCAGGCTCACGGGATCTGCGCCTCGCCCTCCCACGGGTCTCGCCCGTGCGGGGCGGCGTAGCTCCGGGCCGGGACGGGCGCGGCGGCGAGCCGGGCCGGCGCACGCCTGCGCTTGGCGAGCAGGCGCAGCAGGTTGCCGGCGGTCACTTTCCGCTCGTCCGCGGGGGAAAGGTGAAGGGCGCGCACCTTCTCCAGCTCCACGCCCGGGTGCAGCCACGGCCCGTCGCTGCCGAACAGGAACTTGCCCGCGCCTGCCCTGCGCACCGCCTTCTGCAGGATGTCGAACCGCCGCACGCCCGAGGTGTCGGTGTACACGTTGGGGTGCCGCTCCAGCAGGTCGATGAGCGCGTTCTGCGCGCGCCAGTCGTCCGCAAAGCTGCCCAGGTGCGGGATGATGAAGTCCACGTCCGGGTACTCCGTGGCCAGCAGCTCCACCGCGGGCACCTCGCCCATCACGTCGTACAGCACGGGGATGCGCCACGCGCGCGCCGCCCGGCACACCTCGCGGCTGATGCGGGCGTCGTGGCGGTGCAGCTTGATGCCTCGGAACCCGTACGTGCGCACCGCCGTCCCCACCAGCTCGGCCATGCGCCCGGCGTCGCGCTCCGCGTGCACGAAGGCGAACCCCCAGAACCGGTCCGGCCGGGCGCGGACGATCCGCGCGACCTCGGCGTTGGCGACCGCGTAGTCCGAGTGAAAGGCGGCGAACAGCACCGTCCTCCGGATCCCGGCCTCATCCGCCCAGCGCAGGTAGTCGTTCAGCGGGGCGCGGGTGTCCCACGGGCCCGTAAGCCCGTCCCCCGCGCCGGCGTGGCAGTGGCAGTCGATGATCATGGGCGGGGGCTCCGCGCGCGGAGCTCTGGGGAGGGCGGCGGATTCAGCCGCTGGATCAGCCTGTCCACGGAGTCAAGAAGCCGGGGAAACTTCGTTTTCTTGCCCTTGATCCCCGTGGTCAGCAGTACGACGGCGTACTCGATCGTGTAGTCGTTGTGCAGCGTTACGAAGCGGCGCACCAGCGCGCCGTCGTGACCCAGTTCCGTCTCCCTGTTCGCGGCGTCCACCGTACGGCCGCACTTGGCCGCGATCCGGATGGCGTTCGGCAGGCTTCTGGGCCAGAAATACGTGCAGGCGCCATCCACCGCGTCGGCAAAGCGGCCGGTGGCGTCGCCGTCCGGAAGCCTTCCCTGCGCAAGCAGCGAGTAGAAGACGGCGACCCCCAGGGCGGTGACGTTGTGCGGGCTGAGGGGCGTGGTGGGAAGAACCTGCGCGAACGAGCGCAGCATTTCTCCCGGAAACGTGCAGTCCGGCTCCCTCGCGTCGGCCATGCAGTGGTCTGTCCGCGTGTCGCACGGCTTTCCGCGCTCCTGGCAGTACCCGCTCGTGAGCCACAGCCCGCCACGCACCCGGTTCAAGAGCCCCGCCTGCCACACGGCCGAGGTGATGAACGGAATGCCGAGCTTGCTGACGAGCAGCGAGGCGGTCCAGTTGCAGTTGCGGGCGGTGCAGTACACCAGCCGCCCCGCTGGCCAGTTGATTTCCACCTGCACCGGCGCACCCGGCCGCTCGGTCAGGAACAGGAGCCATGCCGCTTCGGGGTGCACGTTGCGAGGGACACCTGCCCCGGCCCAAAGCTTGTGAGCCCGATCCAGCAGCTCTGTGCGGCTCCTGATGTCCTCGGACGTGGCGAGCCACTGCACGTCGAAGCGCAGTTGGAGCAGAGCGTAGATGGCGAGGATCTTCGCGAGGCTGCCTCCGTCGCCGGGCGTGTTCGCGCTGAACCCCGCGAACGACGGGCGGCACAGCTTTGAACCGGTGAGATCCACGACGGCCGCCCGGATTCGCCTGCTCTCCTCCGGGGTGAAAATCGCCTTGATGACGTCGTTGAGCCCTTCCTCGAGCTGCCTGTTGACGATCGCCTCTCCGGTGCTGTCCAGGAAGCCCGGGTTCATGACCTCCGGGGTCATGCGCACCACCTGCAGATTTCCGCACCGGGCGTCGGGCGTCCGAGCCACGTTGCCGGTCCAGTGCGGCAGCAGGGGGAACGGCGCCTGGGCTGATCGGGAACGGGCCTGGAGTCCGGCCCCGCGCTGCACATCATCCGGGGCACCAGGTTCGCAGGCGTGCTGCCCGGGGTCATGTCCGCCTGCCACGGGCCGTTGGCCGGCACCTGGCACCTGCCCAGCCGCTGATACGTTTCCCACGCGGCCCGCAGCGCGGCGTCCAGCAGGGCGGGGGCGGCCTTGACGGCGTCGCGGAACACGATCAGCGGCATCTGTGCGAGCGGCTGCGCGGGATCCAGGAACACGGCGGCGTTCTGCCCCTTGGGGATCACGTTCCACCATCCGCCCAACGTCTTGGCCCGGAGCGCGGGCACCTGCTGGTCCACCTTGTAGATCCCCAGCTGGTTGGCTTTGACGGCGCCCAGCATCCCCAGCGCCGCGGCGCGCCAGGCGGCGTCCGCCTTTGACATGCGGACAAGCGCGTACTGCGCGTGTACATCGATGCGGGGATGGATGGCGGCGTTGGTAGAAAGCGGGCCGCCAAGCTCGCCCTGCATCCCGCCGTCATCCGCCGGAAACAGGGTGATGCGTCCGCCCCGCCGCACCCAGCGGCCGCTTTGGGTGAGGGTCATCGGATGGCTCCTCGTAAGGCCGGCGCCGTCTCGCCCATCCGGCACAGAAACCGGATGGACGCGTCGATGCCGCGGAAAAGGGTGGGCAGGTGCATCCGCTCGTCGGGCGCGTGCATCCCGTCGCCGGGGCGCGCCAGGCCCATCAGCACCACCGGGGCGCCGAGCGCGTCCATCAGTGCGTTGACCACGGGAATGGTGCCGCCGGAGCGGAGAAAGACGGGCGCAACGCCGAACGCGTCGCGCAGCGCGAGGGCGGCGGTGCGCAGAGCGGGGTGGCGTGGGTCCATCCGCGCGGGATGGGCACCGAACCGCGTCCGCACCTCCACCATCACCGTCCTTGGCGCGAGGCGGGGGATGTGGCGGCGGACGAGCCGCTCCACCCGGGCGGGGTCCTGCCCCGGCACCAGGCGCAGGCTCAGCTTGGCGACGGCGCGCGCGGGGATGACGGCCATTCCGCCCTCGCCCGCGTGCCCTCCACTGATCCCGTTCACCGAAAGCGAGGGGCGCAGGGTGCAGCGCTCGTACGCCGACCATTCGTGCTCGCCCCAGCCGGCGGGCGCGTCCCCGGCGTTGGCCAGCAGTTCCGCGTCCGCCGGGCCGCTGCGCGCCAGGTAGGCACGCTCCCCCGGCGCGGGGGGATGGACGCCGTCGTACAGGCCGGGGATGGCGATGCGGCCGTCCGCCCCGTGCAGCCGCGCGACGATCTCGCACAGCGCCTGCAGCGGATTGTGGATGGCGCCGCCGTACACGCCCGAGTGCAGGTCCCGCCGGGGGCCGCGCACCTCCACCTCCAGGCTCAGCGCGCCGCGGAGCGCGTACGTGATCCCCGGGCGGCCGGGCGCGCGCATGGGCGTGTCGGAGACGAGCGCCACGTCCGCGGCGAACCGCTCCGGCGACCGCCGGAGCGCGTCCAGCAGCCCCGCGCTCCCCGCTTCTTCTTCCCCCTCGAACACGCAGAGCACGTTCACCGGCAGGCGCCCCGTGGTGCGCAGCAGCGCCTCGATGGCCTTTACGTGCGCCCACAGCTGCCCCTTGTCGTCGCAGGCGCCGCGGCCGAACAGTTCGTCGCCGCGCACCGCGGGCTGGAACGGCGGGCTGGTCCACTCCGCGGGATGGTCGGCCGGCTGCACGTCGTAGTGGCCGTACACCAGCACCGTGGGCCGCCCCGGCGCGCCGCTCCACCGGCCCACGACCAGCGGCGCGCCCGACGTCCTCTCCACCCGCGCGTCCAAGCCGATGCAGCGCAGGTGCTCCGCCAGCCACTCCGCGCAGCGGCGCACGTCCGCGGCGTGGGCGGGGTCGCCCGCCACGCTGGGGATCGCGACGAAGCGCTTCAACTCGTCCACGATCACGGCGCGGCGGGCGCGGGCGTACGCGAGCGCGGGGTGGGCGGCGGGCGCGATCATCCCCAGGGCGTCTCGAAGACGACGTTCGGTTCGATGACGGTCTTCCACAGCGACCCGGAGCCGGTGTGGGCGGTCGCACCGGTCAGCCGCTTCTTGTCCGAGAATCCCGGAATCTGGAGGAAGGGCGGTACGGCGCCGGTGTGCGTGATCTCGATGAGGCGAAGGCCGACGGATGCCCGGGACGCCATGGACACGTTGCGCACGTTCTGGTGAAGGTTGTTCAGCAGGCGCATCACCAGGGACTCCACATCCAGCAGGCGCATGCGGCCGCGGACCACCGTCACTTCACCCACGTGCGCGACGAACCGGTCCGCGTTCTGCCCCAGCGATCGCGCACAGTGCACGTAGCCCAGCATCCGGTCCTTGATGTCGTTCTCCTGGGTCATTCCCACCATCAGGGGCTTGTGCTTGGAGCCCATGACCCGGGTAATGACGTAGATGCGCTGCCGGTTTCCCGATCCGGGGCAGTTTTCTCCGAGTCCGCAGTGGCCCACCCAGTTGATGGTGATCTCCACCTTTTCCGCGGGCCCGATCGGAGCCTGGGGGGACGAACTCTTGGGACCCTTGCCGACCATCCGTTCGAGGACATCGGTTTCCGGGCGCACCGCCACGATCTCGCCCTGCATCTCGCCCACGGGGTTCACCAGCAGCGAGTAGCCGGGCGTCTCGAACAGCTCCATCCGCTTGCCGCTGCGCCGGTCGCGCAGGCTGCCGCGGCGGCGCGCCTGGGCGGCCATGCGCGCCACCGAGCGGACGACCGTGGGCGCGGGATCGGCCGGGAGCGGGCCGCCCGCCATCGCGGACAGGTCCGACGGGCGCAGCCGGGACAGGATGGAGTGCAGCCCGCGGTGCGGCAGCCGCAGCTTCCATCCATCCGCCGTCATCCCCGGGCGCGCGGGCGGGGCGGGAAGGTCGGGGATGGGCTCGGGCGAGGCGGCCAAGGCGCGGTGCAGTTCCTCCACCGGGCGCACGGCCACGATCTCGTGCACCTCGGCCTCCAGCTCGCGGCGCAGGCGCGTGACCAGCCCCCACCGGCGCCCGCCCGCGTGCGCGGCGAACACGGGAAAGGCCGCGCCCGAGCGCAGGCCGCGCAGCGTGCCCATCCGCCGCGCCCGCGGGGCCAGCCCCGCCAGCAGGGCCGGGCGCGGAAAGCGCCGCCGCATCCGCCAGCGCGGGTAGCCGCCCCACACCGGCGCGGGGAGCGCGAGCACGTATCCGTCGTCCGACGTCCAGCGGCCGGGGCCGGGGCCGGGGCCGTCGTCCGCGGCGAAGGCGCCGTCGTCCGCGCCGCCGAGGGCGTAGGCGCCCGCCGGAAAGCCGCGGTTGCCGCCGGGGCCGAACCGCGGCGGGTCGTCGTCAAAGTCGTCGTATGGCATGGAAC
>NZ_DASVTX010000170.1:0-3985 GCF_036387355.1 Longimicrobium sp. | reverse complement strand
CGGAGGCGCTGATGCGCGGGGCGGACGCGGCCATGTACCGCGCCAAGGCCGCGGGCCCCGGCGGCTGGGCCGTGTACGACGCCGGGATGCACGCCCGCGCCCTGGCCCGGCTGCGGCTGGAAACGGAACTGCGCGGCGCGCTGGAGGGCGGGGCCATCACCGTCCACTACCAGCCCATCGTGCACCTGGGGACGGGGCGGATCGCGGGAATGGAGGCGCTGGCCCGGTGGCGGCATCCGGAGCGGGGATGGGTGCCGCCCGCGGAGTTCATCCCCTGCGCGGAAGAAACGGGGCTCATTCTGCGCCTGGGCCGCCACGTGCTGGACACGGCGTGCGCGCAGCTGGGGGCGTGGAGCGCCGCCCTCCCCGGCGCGGCGGAGCTGGCGATGAGCGTGAACGTGTCCGTGCGCCAGTTCGCCCGGGCGGAGCTGGCGGACCAGGTGCAGGCGGCGCTGGAGCGCGGCGGGGTGGCGCCCGGACGGCTGCGTCTGGAGATCACGGAAAGCGTGCTGATGGACGTGGGCGACGGCGTGCCCACCCTGCTGCGCCGCCTGCGGTCGCTGGGCGCGGCCACGTGGATGGACGACTTCGGCACCGGATTCTCCTCGCTCTCCACCCTGCACCGCCTGCCGATGGACGGCGTCAAGGTGGACCGGTCGTTCCTGGCCGGGGACGGCGCGGAGGCGCGCGGCGGGCCGGTGCTGGCCGCCATCGCGGGGCTGGCGCGCGGGCTGGGGCTGCAGACCGTGGCGGAAGGGGTGGAGACGCCGGCGCAGCTGGACCGGGTGCGCGCGCTGGGATGCGACCACGCCCAGGGCTACCTGATCTCGCCCCCGCTGGACGCCGCGGCCATGCTGGCCCTGCTGGCGCAGAACCGCCGCTGGTGAGGGTGTGGCCGGCGGCGGGGAGCCGCGGAAAACCGGCGGCCGGAACGCACGCGGCGGCTCCATCCGGGCGGCGCCGGGCGCGGCGCTCTTCTGGATGACCGACGGCGGCGCACCGTCCGGATTGCGGAATTGAACGTGGTCCTTGGCGGTTCGGGTCCGGCGCGGATATACTGCGTTGGATCCGCGATCTGCCCCCTCCCGCCCCCGCGAGGACCCATGCCGCCAGGCCAGGTCCCCCTGAGTTCCGCCGGGCTCTCTCCGGCGGCTCTGCACGACGAACTGTGCCGTCTCGCGGAGCGGCACCTGGGTGCGCTGGACACCCTGCCGTCCCCCTGGCGCGCGCTGCTGGCGGAGCTGGACGACACGCTGCGCCGCACCGACGCCCTTTCCGCCGCCCTGGGCCACAACGGCGACGGGCACGAGCTCATCGACCGGTACCGCCGCCTGCAGAGCGACGTGGCCGAGATGGACCGCGCCACCGAGGCCCTGCGCGAAAGCGACCGCCAGTTCCGCGAACTGGCGGAAACCGTGGCGGCCGCCACCTTCGTGTACCAGGGCACGCGGTTCCGCTACGTGAACACGGCCGCGGAAGCGCTGACCGGGTACACGCGCGACGAACTGCTGCAGGTGAGCTTCTGGGACATCGTGCACCCCGCCGACCGCGACATGGTGCGCGACCGGGGCCTGGCGCGGCAGCGGGGGGAGCCGGTGCCCAACCACTACGAGTTCCGCATCGTCCGCAAGAACGGCGAGGAGCGGTGGGTGGAGTTCGCCGCCGGGGTCGTGCACTACCGCGGCGAGGCCGCGGCCCTCGGCACCGCCTTTGACATCACCGCCCACAAGCAGGCCGAAGCCACCCTGCAGCGGCAGGCGATGGTGTTCGACAACCTGTACGACGCGGTGATGATCACCGACGTGCACGGCGGGCTGGTGACGTGGAACCGCGCGGCGGAGCGCATCTACGGCTGGTCGCGCGACGAGGCGCGCGGGCACGGGCCGGAGCTGTGGCTGGGCGTGGACCGCGCCACGGCGCTGAGCGCCGAAATCTTTGAGCAGCTGGACAGCGAGGGGCGCTGGCAGGGCGAAATCCGCTTCCGCCGCAAGGACGGCACGGAGGGGATCTCGGAAACGGTCGTGGTGCCCCTGCGCGACGAGGCGGGGCAGATGCTGGGCGCGCTGGGGGTGAACCGCGACATCACCGACCGCCGACGGGCCGAGGAGGCGCTGCGCGTCAGCGAGGAGCGCTACCGCCTCATGATGGCGGGGAGCGAAACCGTCTTCTTCTACACGGCCGACGCGGAGGGGCGGCTGGTGCACGTGTCCCCCTCCATCACCCAGGTGCTGGGGTACGCGCCGGAGGAGCTGGCCGGGCGGCCGCGCGCGGTGCTCTGCGCCGATCCGCGGGACGAAGCGCTGGCCCACGCCGCCGCGGCCGTGGGCGACGCGCCGCGCATCCTCACCATCGCCTCGCGGCACCGCGACGGGCGCGAGGTCATGCTGGAGCTGGTGGAAACCACGGTTCGCCGCCCGGGCGGGCGCGGCACGGTGCAGGGCTTCGCGCGCGACGTGACCCCGCGCCGCGCGGTGGAGCAGGCGCTGCGCGCCAGCGAGGAGCGCTACCGCAGCCTGTTCGAGCAGTCGCGCGACGCCATCTACATCACCACGCTGGACGGGCGGTTCGTGGCGGTGAACCAGGCGGCGGTGGACCTGTTTGCCGACAGCCGCGAGCAGCTGCTTTCCATGCGGGTGACGGACCTGTACGCTAACCCGGCGGACCGCCAGCGCTTTCGCGACGAGATCACCCGCGGCGAGTCCATCCGCGACTTCGAGGTGCGCCTGCTGCGGCGCGACGGGCAGTCGCTGGACGTGCTCCTTTCCGCCTCCCTGCGCCGCGGGGCGGACGGCGCCGTTCTGGGCTACCAGGGCATCATTCACGACATCACCAGCCGCAAGCGGGCGCAGGAGCAGCTTGCGTACGGCGCCCTGCACGACGCGCTCACCGGGCTCCCCAACCGCGTGCTCTTTGTGGACCGGCTGGACCACGCGGCGGAGCGCGTGCGCCGCGGCGACCACACCTCGCTCGCGGTGCTCTTTCTGGACCTGGACCGCTTCAAGGTGGTGAACGACAGCCTGGGCCACGGCGCGGGCGACCGGCTGCTGACGGAACTCGCCGGGCGGCTGGAGGCGGCGCTGCGCCCCGGCGACACCCTGGCGCGCTTCGGCGGCGACGAGTTCACCGTGCTGCTGGAGGGGATCCAGAACCCCATCGACGCCACGCACCTCGCAGAGCGCGTGCTGGAGGCCATCGCCGCGCCGTTCTCGCCCGACGGGCACGAGGTGTACGCCAGCGCCAGCATCGGCATCGCATTCTCCGCCACGGGGCAGGAGGGCGCGGAGGAGCTGCTGCGCGATGCAGACGCGGCGCTCAGCCGGGCCAAGTCGCTGGGCAAGAACCGCTACGAGGTGTTCGACCGCGCCATGCACGCGCAGGCCATGGCGCGCCTGCGGCTGGAAACGGACCTGCGGCGCGCGCTGGAACGAGACGAGCTGCGCCTGCTCTTTCAGCCGCTCGTGTCCCTGCACTCGGGGCGCATCGAGGGGTTCGAGGCGCTGCTGCGGTGGCGGCATCCGGAACGCGGCAACGTGCCGCCGCTGGAGTTCATCCCCCTGGCCGAGGAAACGGGGCTCATCCTCCCCATCGGCCGCTGGGTGATCGAGCAGTGCTGCGCGCAGGTCGCGGCGTGGAGCGGCGAACTGGGCGACGAACGGCTGACGATGGCCGTCAACCTTTCCCCCGTGCAGTTCGCGCAGCCGGACCTGGCCGAGTACCTCGCCCAGACCCTGCGCGAGTGCAACGTCCATCCGTCCCGCATCCGGCTGGAGCTCACGGAAGGCGTGCTGCTGCAGGACGAGGAGGCGGCCATCCGCGTGCTGCACCGGCTGCGCGAAACGGGCGTGGGGCTGTGCATGGACGACTTCGGCACCGGCTACTCGTCGCTCGGCTACCTGCAGCAGCTGCCGCTCGACGTGCTCAAGATCGACAAGCGCTTCGTCGACGGGGTGGCGCGGGGCGGGGGGCCGAGCGTGGCGATCCCGCG
>NZ_DASVTX010000169.1:0-4916 GCF_036387355.1 Longimicrobium sp. | reverse complement strand
CCGCCGTTCGCCGTCCCGATCCCCACGGTGTGCACCGCGATGCGCCGCTGCGTCGCCTGCTCCAGCGCGA
Organism: Longimicrobium sp.; assembly: GCF_036387355.1. Classification (GTDB taxonomy): domain Bacteria; phylum Gemmatimonadota; class Gemmatimonadetes; order Longimicrobiales; family Longimicrobiaceae; genus Longimicrobium. Next base: position 4,846 of record NZ_DASVTX010000169.1, on the reverse strand, counting down.
TCTGCACCATGCTCATGGGCTCGAGCGCCTCCCCGTCCGAAAGCACCACGATGGAGCCCGGGCGCGGTTCCCTTCCCGCCACCGGCACGTCCAGCAGGTTCACCGCGCTGCGCAGCGCGGAGTAGAGCGAAGAGCCGTCCTGCTGCACCACGTCCGGCCCCAGCGCGTCCAGGTACAGGTGCACGGCCGCGAAGTCGTCCGTCAGCGGCGTCAGCGGCTGCCCGCTCCCGGCGAACGCCACCAAGCCCAACCGCGACCCGCCCAGCTGCGCCATCAGCTCCCGCGCGATCTGGCGCTCGCGCTCCAGCCGGTTGGGCGCCACGTCCTCCACCAGCATGCTGTTGGATGCGTCCAGCACCAGCACCACGTCGCCCCGCCGGGGCTGGTCCGGCTCCCGCGACTTGCCCCAGCGCGGCCCGGCGGCGGCGATCCCCAGCAGCGCCGCGGCGGGAAGCAGCAGCGCCGCGCGCCGCCAGGGAAAGGCGAGCAGATCGGTTCCCGTCAGCCGCCGGACGAGCGCGGGGTCGCCCAGCGCGGCCGCCACGTCCCGCCGGCGCCGCCACCACAGCAGCAGCGCGATGCCCAGGATGGCGGGAAAGAGCGCGATCAGGTGCAGCAGCGAGTGGTCTGCCCAGCGCATCACGGCACCCGCCCCCAGCGCGTGGCGCGGAACAGCCACTCCAGCAGCAGAAGAACGGCGCCGGCCAGCAGCAGGGGAAGATGCCAGTCCGTGTGCCGCTGGTAGCGCCGCACGCGGACGGGCGTGCGCTCCATCCGGTCAATCTCCGAGTAGATGCCGGCCAGCGCGCGCGTGTCCCGCGCCCGGAAGTAGCGGCCGCCCGTCTGCCGCGCCACGTCCGTCATCAGCCGTTCGTCGGTGGACACGGGGCCCTCCGCGTACCGCACGGACGAGCCTGCGCGGGCCACGGCGCGCGGGGCCGTGGTGTCCGTCCCCACGCCGATGGTGTAGACGCGGATGCCGAGCGCGGCGGCGGCGCGGGCGGAGGCGCGCGGGTCCAGCGCGCCGCGGTTGTTCATCCCGTCGCTCATGAGGATGATGACGCGCGACTTTTCCGGCGCGCGCCGCAGCCGGTTGGCCGCCGCCGCCAGCCCGTCGCCGATGGCCGTTCCGTCGTTCAGCTCGCCGGCGCGCAGGCCGTCCAGCGCCTCCAGCAGCATGCCGTAGTCCAGCGTAAGCGGCACACGCGTCATGGCATCCCCGCCGAACGCCACGAGGCCGATGCGGTCGTTCTCCCGCCCGCGGACGAAGCGCGCGACGGTCTGCTTGGCCGCCTCAAGCCGGTTTCGCGGCCGCATGTCCGCCGTCAGCATGGACGGAGACGCGTCCACCGCGACCACGATGGCGATCCCGTCCGAGGTCCGCTCCTCCACCGCCGCGCCCGTGCGCGGGCCGGCGAGCGCGATCACGAGCCAGGCGAACGCGCCCGCGCGCATGGCGTCCGGAAGCGAGCCCAGCACGCCCCCGCGCCCGCGCGCCGCCTCACGCAGCGCGCCCATCCGCGCGAACCGGAGCGCCGCCGGGGTTGTGCGATGGATCCACGCCAGCCACGCGGGAACCAGCAGAAGCAGAAGAAGCGCCCAGGGATGCGCGAAGTGGAATCTCATCCCGCGCCTCCGTCTGCCTCGTCCGCATCCTCTCCCGCGCGAAAGGCGGCGACCCACTCCCGCGCCGCCGTCCAGTCGCGCAGCGCGCGCTCGGCGGATGGGGGGCGGCGCGCGAACTTGGCCAGGTCCGCCGCGCCCAGCACCTCCGCCGCGCCAGCCGCCGCGTCCCCGTCGCCGCGCGCGCCCAGGCGGCCGATCAGCTCCAGCGTCGTCAGGTCCCCGCCCAGCTCCGGGTCCGCCGCCGCGGCGAAGTCGCGCAGAATGGCGCTCTGGCGGGCGTAGAAGCCTTCCAGGTCACCGGTTTCCATCAGTCCCGACGCGCGCAGCCGGTCCAGCTCCGCCAGCGCCTCCCGCCGCGCGCCGGCCGGCGTCGCCGTCCCGTGCTTCCTTTTCCGCCACAGGAACAGCGCCAGGAGGATGACGAGCGCCGCCGCGGCCCCCACCGCGATCCATCCCCATGGCGGCCCGTCCTCCGCGAGGGGAACGATTCCGCGCGCGGGCCGGGGGCGCGGATTCGCGGAGTCCGCGGGGAGCACCGGGCGAACGGTGGGGAGCTGAATGCGGACGGGAACCGGTTCCGCTCCGCCCTCTGCGCCGGCGCGAAGCTCCGCGCGGATCTCGTGCGCCGGGCCCGGGATCCACGCCACCATCGGCACGGCGAGGCGGCGGACGCCCGCGGAATCCGACGGCACCGCGGGCCCGGACGCCTGCCACGCGCCGCCGCTGGCGGGAAACTCCAGCTTTGCGTCCGCACCCGCCGCGCCTCCGCGGACGTCGACAGTGACGGTGAACGGTTCGCCGGCCAGCACCGTGTCGCAGTCCGTGCGCGCGGCGAGCGGCGCGTTCTGCCCCGTGACAGGCTGCGCGGCGACGGCAAGGAGAAACGCGAGCGGCAGGAGGCGCCTCATTGGCGCAGGCGGCGCTCGCGGCGGCGAAAGAAGGAGAGGACGGCGGTGGAGATGGGCTGATCCGTCCGCAGTTCGATCTCGTCCAGCCCTAGCCGGCGAAAGGTGCGGCGAACGGAGGCGCGCTCGTCCCGCGTGGCGGACTCGAAGTCGCGGCGCACGCGCTCCACCCCCGTATCCACCATCACCGAATCCCCCGTCTCCGCGTCCACCAGCCGCAGCACGCCGACGTCCGGGATGTGCGCGTCCGCCGGATCGCCGAGCACGACGGGGATCACGTCGTGGCGCACGGAGGCGGAGCGCAGCGCATGGTCGAACGCCGCCTCGCCGCCGCCGAGGTGAAAGTCGGAGACCAGAAAGATGATGGACCGCCCGCGCATGACGCGAAACGCGTGGCGCAGCGCGAGCGCCAGGTCCGTCCCCGTCCCCGCGGGGCGAAAGGCGAGCAGGTCGCGGATGATGCGCAGCACGTGGCGCCGCCCCTTTCGCGGCGGCACGAACGCCTCCACGCGGTCCGTAAAGACCAGGAGCCCCACGCGGTCGTTGTTGCGCACCGCGGACATGGCGAGCGTAGCCGCCACCTCGGCCACCATCTCGCTCTTGAAGCGCCCCCGCGTGCCGAAGCGCTGCGATCCGGACAGGTCGACCGCGAGCAGGACGGTGAGCTCCCGCTCCTCCACGTACTTCTTGACGAAGGTGGTGCCGGCGCGGGCGCTCACGTTCCAGTCGATGGTGCGCACGTCGTCGCCGGGCACGTACTCGCGAACCTCCACGAACTCCAGCCCCTGCCCCTTGAACACCGAGTGGTACTCGCCGCTGAACTGCGAGGCCACCAGCCCGCGCGTGCGCAGGTCCACGCGCCGCACCTGCCGCATGATCTCCGCCACGGCGGGCGGCGCGGCTTCGGCCGGCGGATCGGCGCGCGGACGGCGGCGAAAGAAGCCCATGCGGTGGATCAGGGAACGCGCACCGCGCGCAGCACCCGCCGCACCACGTCATCGGCGCTCACCTCTTCGGCCTCCGCCTCGTACGTGGTGATCACGCGATGGCGAAGGACGTCGGGGGCGATGGCCTTTACGTCCTCGGGCACCACGTACGAGCGGCCGCGCAGGTAGGCATGCGCCCGCGAGCAGGCGGCCAGCGCGAGCGTAGCGCGCGGCGAAGCGCCGTATTCAATGAGCGGCTCCAGTTCCGCCGCGCCGTAGCGCCTGGGCTCGCGCGTGGCGGCGACCAGGTCCAGGATGTAGTCGGCAATGCGGTCGTCCAGGTACAGGCCGGCGATGGCGTCGCGCGCGCTCAGGATGTCGGCGGGGGTGGCGACCGGCTGCACGGGGATGTCGCCGCCCGTGGACATGCGGCGCATGATCTCGCGCTCCTCCTCCCGGGTGGGATAGCCGACGCGCACCTTGAGCATGAAGCGGTCTACCTGTGCCTCGGGGAGCGCGTACGTCCCCACCTGCTCCAGCGGGTTCTGCGTCGCGAGCACCAGGAAGGGCCTGGGCAGATCGTACGTTTCGCCGCCGATGGTCACCTGCTTTTCCTGCATGGCTTCCAGCAGCGCGGCCTGCACCTTGGCGGGGGCGCGGTTGACCTCGTCCGCCAGCACGATGTGGGCGAAGATGGGGCCGCGGTGCGGCACGAATTCGCCGGTGCGCTGGTTGTAGATCGTGGTGCCCACGACGTCCGCGGGGAGCAGGTCGGGCGTGAACTGGATGCGCTGAAAGGAGGCATCCACCGTATCCGCCAGCGTGCGGACGGCCAGCGTCTTGGCGAGGCCGGGGAGCCCTTCGCAGAGCACGTGGCCGCCGGTCAGGAGCCCGATGAGCAGGCGCTCCACCATGGAATCCTGGCCCACGACGCGGCGGTGCACCTCCTGGACGATGCGGTCCAGGAACTCGGCCCGGGGCGGCGCGCCCGGCGGTGCGTACGGGGACGGCTGGGTCATGAAGGGCAGTGCGTGAGTGCTGGGTGCGTGAGTGCGGAAGTACGAAAGTGCCCGGTGCTCAGTGCCCAGTGCCCGGTCACTACTCACGAGGTACGGGGTTGGCGCGTGCCTCGGCGGAGGCCTTCACCCGGCTCGCTCAGGCTCGCCACCCTCTCCCACGAACGGATGTGGGAGAGGGGGCACACCCCAGTCCGGCGCGATTCGCGAAGCTCGGCTCACCGCCCGGCTTGGGTCAACCGGGAACATGGGTAACAAATCGGACCGGGTTGATAGGTAACAGTTTTCTTTAATCAGTTCCCCCCACCCGGGAGTCCGGCGTCAGCCGGAGACCACCCCTGTGGCTTCCCTCAACCGGCCGATCAGCCGCTCG
>NZ_DASVTX010000168.1:0-2794 GCF_036387355.1 Longimicrobium sp. | reverse complement strand
ATCATCAGCCGGTCCAGGTTGGCGCGGGCCGCCTCGTACGCCTGGTACGAGGGCATCACCTGCACCTCGCCCACCAGCGTCTCGAACTCCTGCTGCTCCGCCACCGGAGGCTCGGTGCCGGACTGGATGGCGCGCGCGAACCCCGCCTCCATCTCCTGCAGGCGGTTCAGGCGGGTAACGGCTTCGCGGTCGTCGTTCAGCATCTGTCCGGCGCGCTTCATGGCGCCGTACTCGCTGCTCTGCGCGATCATCCGGCCCACTTCGCGGGCCCGGTCCCAGATCAGCTCCATCCCGGTATTCCTGTTCATCGCCGTTCGGCCAGCACCACGCGGTCGCGGCCGGCAAGGTCCGGCAGCACCCGCGCGGGGCCGAAGGCGTTGGTTGACTCGATCAGGCGCGACACCGCCGCGCCCTGCCCCGCCCCGATCTCCAGCGCCAGCAGCCCGCCCTGCAGCAGGTGGTCCGCCGCGCCCGCGATCAACGGACGAATGACGCGCAGCCCGTCCGCCCCGGCGAACAGGGCGCCCGCGGGCTCCCAGTCCACCACCTCAGGGTCCAGAGACGCGCGCTCGCCCTCGCCGATGTACGGCGGGTTGCTCACCACCACATCAAAGCGCTCCCCGCCCACAGCCTCCCACAGGTCGCCGGGGCGAAACTCCACCGGGGCGTGCGGCGCGGCGTGCGCGTGGTTTTCGCGCGCGGCCCGCAGGGTGTCGCGGTCCACGTCGGTGGCCACCACCCGGGCGAACGGCCCTTCCACCGCTAGGGAAATCGCGATGGCGCCGGAACCGGTGCCCAGGTCCACGGCGGAAAGCGAGCGTTCCCCGGCGGCGCGCCCGGCCGCCCAGTCCAGTACGCGCTGCACCAGCACTTCGGTTTCGGGCCGGGGGATGAGCACCCGCCGGTCTACGCGCAGCACAAGGTCACGAAAGGCGGCGGTTCCGTCAATGTACTGCAACGGCTCGCGCCGCGCACGCCTCCGCAGGCGGGAGCGGAATTCGTCCAGCTCGTCCGGGGTCAGCGGGCGGTCGTGCTGAAGATACAGGTCCAGCCGCTTGAGGCCCAGCATCCCCGCCAGCAGCAGCTCCGCGTTGAGCCGCGCGTTGTGAACGCTGCGCCCCGCCAGGTACTCGGCCGTGGAGCGGATCATCTCCACCACGGTCCACCGCCGCGGCTGCGTCACGCGGCCACGCCCTCGCGCTCCGCCTGCGAGGCCAGCTTGAGCTTTTCGATCAATTCGTCCAGCGCGCCGTCCAGCACCTGCTGCAGCCCGTGCGTGGTGTAGCCGATGCGGTGGTCGGTCACCCGGCTCTGCGGAAAGTTGTACGTGCGGATCTTGGCGCTGCGGTCGCCCGTTCCCACCTGCGCCTTGCGGTCGCGGGCGCGGGCGGCTTCCTGCTCGGCGATGCGTGCGTCCAGCAGGCGCGAACGAAGGACGCCCATGGCCTTGTCCTTGTTCTTGTGCTGGCTCTTCTCGTCCTGACAGGTCACCACCAGCCCCGTGGGGATGTGGGTGATGCGCACGGCGCTGTCGGTGGTGTTCACCGACTGCCCGCCGGGGCCGGAGCTGCGGTACACGTCGATACGCAGGTCACCGGGGTTGATCTGCACGTCCACCTCTTCCGCCTCGGGAAGCACGGCCACGGTGGCGGCGGAAGTGTGGATGCGCCCCTGCGTTTCCGTCGCCGGCACCCGCTGCACCCGGTGCACGCCGCTCTCGTACCGAAGGTCGCCGAAGGCCTCGGCGCCGCGCACGGTGAAGATGGCCTCGCGATAGCCGCCGGACGCGCCTTCGGACACGGCGACCAGTTCGATCTTCCACCCGCGGCGGTCGGCAAAGCGCTGGTACATGCGGAACAGGTCGCCGGCAAAGAGCGCGGCCTCGTCGCCCCCCGTTCCGGCGCGCACTTCCACCACGGCGTCGCGGTCGTCCAGCGGGTCGCGGGGAATGAGGAGCAGGAGCAGCTCATTTTCCAGCCGCGCGGTTTCACCGGTCAGGTGCTCGGCTTCGGCGCGGGCCATGGCCGCCAGTTCCGGGTCGCCCGCCGCGTCGGCCAGCATGCTTTCGGCGCCGGCCAGCTCGTCGCGGGCGCGCTCCAGCCGCGCCGCCGCCTGCACGATGGCCGACAGGCGCGCGTGTTCCCGCGACAGCTCGCGAAGGCGGCGCGGGTCGGCGTGAATGCCGGGGTCGGCGAGCTGGACGGCGAGGTCGTCGGAGCGGCGCTGGGCGTCGAGAATCCGGTCTTGCATGTACCGTGGTACGGACGAACGCGCGCGAAGGCAGGTGGCCTCCGCGCTGGCTTGGGGCAGAATACTCGGAGAGCCGGGGCAGAACCCCGGCTCTCTCGTGTGTTACTTCTCGGCGGTGGCGTAGCGCTGCCGGAAGCGTTCCACGCGGCCCGCCGTGTCCATCAGCTTCTGCTTGCCCGTGTAGTACGGGTGGCACTGGCTGCAGACGTCGACGCTGATGTCACCCTTGGTGGTACGCGTCTGAAAGGTGTTGCCGCAGGCGCAGTGCACGCTGGCGGTCTCGTACTTGGGATGGATGTCGGCCTTCATATGCGCACCACCTGATTTGCGTCGTTTCCGGTCATCCGACCGTCCCCGGAGCAGCCTCCGAGCGGTCGGGCAAACAGCAAATGTAATGGAAGCGTGCATTTGGGGCAACCGGCGGCCTTGGGGCGCGCCCGGGACGCGGAATGGGGACGGCAGCGGGCCTCGCGCGGGGTGAACTGCAGGGAATAGGGAATAGGGAATAGGGAATAGGGAATAGGGAATAGGGAATAGGGACGGC
>NZ_DASVTX010000167.1:0-8909 GCF_036387355.1 Longimicrobium sp. | reverse complement strand
ATCGCCGGGCACCAGGCCGTCCGCCCCGCCCATCCGCCGCGCGCCGGCGTCGTCCATTCCCGGCGCGCACGCCTCCGGCGCCAGGGCGAGCGCCACCCCCTCGGCCCCGGCGCGGGCGCTGGCCACGCGCATCCGCCGGTCCTCCTCCACCAGGTCCACCACGCACCGGTCCGCCAGCCGCGGCACCACCAGGCGGGCGAGCTGGGCGCCCGCCGTGGCCGTGTCGAACGAGGCGTGCAGCAGCCGGCCGGCCTCCGCCAGCAGCTCGGCGTGCGCGCGGGCGCGGCGCTGCTGGCGGTGCAGCACGCGGGCGCGCAGCAGGTTGCGCACGCGCAGCTGCACCTCGGCGTTGTTGAACGGCTTGGTGACGAAGTCCTGCGCGCCCTCGCGCAGCGCCCGCTGCCGCGCGTCGAACGTGGCATCCGCCGTCAATACGAGGACGGGGACGAAGTCGTCCGGGCCGATGCGCTCGCGCAGGTCGCCCAGCACCCCGAAGCCGTCACGCCGGGGCATGTGCAGGTCCAGCAGCACCAGGTCCGGCCGGTGGCGCTCGAACAGATCCACCGCCTCCAGCGGGTCCGTGGTGCGCAGCAGGTCGTGGTGCCCGTCGCGGCGAAGGATGCGCTCCAGGAGGTCCAGGTTGGCCTCCTCGTCGTCCACCAGCAGCAGAGTGCAGGCGGAAAGGTCCGGCCCCTTCATCCGCCTCCCCGGCGTGCGGCCAGCGTCTCGTCCACCGTGCGCAGGAACAGGCGGACGTTCAGCGGCTTGGTGAGGTACGCGGCCGCGCCGTCCGCGCGCAGCCGTTCCAGCGTGCGCGGCGTGGCGTCCGCGCTGATGATGATGACGGGGATGTGCGCCGTCCGCGCGTCCGCGCGCAGCTGCCGCAGCACCTCTTCTCCCGACAGGTCCGGAAGGTGAAGGTCCAGAAGCACCACGTCCGGCACGTGCTCGCGCGCCATCTCCACCCCCAGCTGCCCCTGCAGCGCCGGGAGCAGCTTCCACTCCGGCCGCCCCATCAGCACCCGCTCGATCAGGCTCAGGTTGGCCAGGTTGTCTTCCACGTACAGCAGCGTGGCCGGCGTCCCCTCCGCGGCGGACGCCCAGTCCGCGGGCTCGGCGGGGGCATCGGCGTGGTCCAGCGGGTTTTCCGCCCCCTCCAGCTCCAGCAGAAACACGCTGCCGCGGGCGGTGCTGCGCTCCAGCCGCAGCGTGCCGCCCATGGCCCCCACCAGGCGCTCGGAAAGGGTCAGCCCCAGCCCGGTGCCCTCAATGCCGCTCTGCTCCGCGCCCAGCCGGGCGAACGGGGTAAAGAGCTGGTCCTGCTTCTCCGGCGCGATGCCGTAGCCGTCGTCTTCCACGCGCACGGCCAGCCGCGGGCCGCCTGCGCCCTCCACCACGCGGCAGCCCAGGCGCACGGCGCCGCCGGGGCGGTTGTACTTGACCGCGTTGCTGAGCAGGTTCAACAGCACCTGCGCCAGCCGCTGCCGGTCCGCGCGCACGTACCGCCCCAGCGCCGGCCCGGCGGGCTCGGCCACGCTGATCCCCCGCGCGGCGGCCAGCGGGCGCACCAGGTCCAGCGCCTCGCGCATCACTCCGCCCACCTGCACCGGCTCCAGCGAAAGCGGCTGGCGGCCGGACTCGATGCGGGCGATGTCGAGCACCTCGTTGATCAGGTTCAGCAGGTGCTCGCCGGCGGAAAGGATGTGCTGCACCGCCTTGCGGTCTTCCGGCGCCATCTCCAGCTCCGCCAGGATCTGCGCAAAGCCCAGAATGCTGTTCATGGGCGTGCGCAGCTCGTGGCTCATGCGGCTCAGGAACTCGCTCTTGGCGCGGTTGGCGCGCTCCGCCTCTTCCGTGGCGCGGCGCAGCGCCTCGTCGGCGGCGCGGCGCTCGGTGACGTCGCGCGAGTTCACCACCACCCCTTCCGCCGCGGAGTCGGCCAGCAGGGTGCGCCCCGTGCTTTCCAGCACACGCCACGAGCCGTCGGCGTGGCGGGCGCGGTACTCCGCCCGGTGCGTGGTGCCCGGCTCCGCGCACATCGCCGCCAGCGCGGCGGCCGCCAACTCGCGGTCGTCCGGATGGGTGATCTGCATGGGGTCCATCGACTGGATCTGCTCGGGGCTGTAGCCCAGCACCCGGTGCACCGAGGGCGAGTGGTACAGAAAGCGCCCGCCGGCGTCCAGCACGGCGATCATGTCCGACGCGTTTTCCGTCAGCCGGCGGAAGTGCTCCTCGCTGCGGCGGATGGCCTCCTGGGCGGCCCGGCGCTGCCGCACGTCGCGCAGGCTGAAGACGATGCCGGAATCCAGCGAGCGCGGGTCCAGCGTGCGCCCCATGGCCTCCATCCACCGGTGCTCGCCGCTGGCATGGAGAAAACGTACCTCCGCCGTGGCCACGTGCCCGGGCTGCCCGGTGATGGCGGCCAGGTTCTGAAGGGACGAGGCCATGTCGTCGGGGTGGATGAATTCAAGCACCGAGCGCCCCAGCACCTCTTCCGGCGCGTACCCCAGGATGCTGGTGGACGAGGCCGCCGAGTAGGTGATGATGCCGGATGCGTCGCACACCTGCATGACGTCGTTGCTGTTTTCCGTCAGCCGGCGGAAGAACTCCTCGCGCTCGCGCAGGGCCTGCTCGGCGCGTACGCGCCCGGTGACGTCGCGCGAGTTGACCACGATGCCGTCTTCCGGATCGTCGGTCAGCATGCGCGCCTTGCACTCCAGGTAGCCCCAGCCCCCGTCCGCGGCGCGGAACCGCAGGTCCACCGTCACCGTGGTGCCGGGGTTGGCGATCACCGTGCGCATCCCCTCCAGCGCGCGCTCCAGGTCGTCTGGGTGCACGTTGTCCCACGCGGAGGTGCCCAGCGCCTCGTCCGGCGACTGCCCGTACAGGCGGCGCGCGGCGGAGCTCTCAAAGCGGCGGGTGCCGTCGGGCCCCAGCACGGTGATGAGGTCCTGCGCGTTCTCGATCAGCCCGCGGAAGTACTCCTCGCTGCGGCGCAGCGCCTGCTCCGCCTGCACGCGGTCGGTGATGTCGCGCGAGTTGATGACGATGCCGTCTTCCGGGCGGCCGGTGAGCAGGCTGGCCTTGCTTTCCAGGGTGCGCCACTCGCCGGACGCGGTGCGCAGCCGCACCTCGTACGTGGCCATCCCCCCGCTTTCCATCACCCGGTCCAGCTCGCGCCGGGCAGCGGGCACGTCGTCGGGGTGCACGCGGTCCCACGCCGGCACACCCAGCCCCGCCTCGGGCTCGTAGCCGAACAGGTGGCGGATGGCGGCGCTCTCGAACCGCCGCGTGCCGTCCGGGCCAATGACGGTGATGAGGTCCTGCGCGTTCTGAATCAGGCCGCGGAAGTACTCCTCGCGCTCCCGCAGCGCCTCTTCGGCCAGCCAGCGGTCGGTGACGTCGCGGCTGTTGAACACCATGCCGCCCTCCACCGAGTCCGGCAGCAGGGTGCGCCCGAACGTTTCCAGCCGCCGCCAGCTGCCGTCCTGGTGGCGGTAGCGGTAGGTGGCCTGCCCGGTGGTTCCCGGCGCCGCCATGATCCCGCGCATGGCTTCGGTGACGATGGGCACGTCGTCGGGGTGCACCAGGTCGAACGCGTTCACGCCCTGCAGCGCCTCGGGGCGGTAGCCCAGGGTGCGCTCCATGGACGGGCTCTGAAAGACCGTGTTCCCCGCGGAGTCCAGGATGGTGATGACGTCGTACGAGTTCTCGATCAGCGCGCGGTACCGCTCCTCGCTCCGGCGCAGCGCCTCTTCCGCCCGCTTCTGCTCGGTGATGTCGCGCGAGTTGCACACCAGCGGCGCCTCCGCCTCCGGCGACACCTTGCGGGTCACCGTTTCGTGGATGCGCTCGGTGCCGTCGCGGTGCCGCACCCGGTACTGCGCGCTGAAGCTGCGCGAGGGGTCCGCCGCCGCCTGCTCCAACGCCCCCATGAGCCCGCCCAGGTCATCGGGGTGGATGAGGGAGGCGCCGAACTCCATGTCGCTGATCTCCTCCGCCGTGTAGCCGAGCAGGCGGTGGATGGCGGGGCTCACGTACAGCGGCGCGCCGGTGGCGTCGACGATGCTGGCCAGGTCCGACGAGTGCTCCGTCAGCAGGCGGAACTGCTCTTCGCTGCGGCGCAGCGCCTCCTCGGCCCGCGTCTGCTCGGTGATGTCGCGGGTGTTGCACACCAGGTGCGCGTCCGGATCGGCCGAGATCTTTCGCGCGACGGTGTTCATCACCCGCCACGAGCCGTCCTTGTGCAGCGCGCGGTACTGGGCGCTGTGCATGCGCGACGGGTCGGCGCCGGCGGCGTGCAGCAGCCCCATGAGCGCCGGGAGGTCGTCGGGGTGCGTGTGGGCCGCGGCGGCCTCGGCGCTCCCCAGCTCCTCCGGCGTAAAGCCCAGAAGGCGGGTCACGGCGGGGCTGATGTACACCGACTCGCCCGCGGCGCTCACGATGCTCGCCACGTCCGAGGAGTGCTCCGTGAGCATGCGGAACTGCTCTTCGCTGGCGCGCAGGGCTTCTTCGGCGCGGCGCTGCTCGGTGATGTCGCGCGAGTTGGCGATGAGCGGCGCGTCCGGCTGCGCCGAAGCCTTGTGGACGATGGTGTCCATCACCCGCCAGGAGCCGTCCGCGTGCCGGACGCGGTACTGGGCGCGGTAGGTGCCCTCCGGGTCCGCGCTGGCCGCCTGCATGGCGCCCGCCGTGGCGGCGAGGTCCTCGGGATGCACGATGTCCATCGCGTCCGGCCCCGCGAGCAGGTGCGGCTCGTAGCCCAGCACGCGGATCACCGAAGGGCTCACGTAGTCCACCTGGCCGCTGGCGGAGACAATGGTGGGGATGTCGGACGAGTGCTCGGTCAGCATCCGGAACTTTTCCTCGCTCCGGCGCATCGCCTCCTCGAACTCGCGGCGCTCGGTGACGTCGCGCGCGTTCACGATCACGCCCTGCGCGCCGCTGTCCGGGGCCAGCGTCATGGCGTTGGCCTCCATCCACCGGTACCCGCCGGCCTTGTGCGCCACCCGGTAGGCGGCCTGCACGGGAACGCCGGGGGTGGCGAGCATGAGGGCGAACCGCTCCAGCGTGGGGTTCACGTCGTCGGGGTGCAGGTACGTCATGGCCGACGTCCCTTCGATCTCCTCCGGCGTCCACCCCAGCAGCCTCTCCATCGATGGCCCCGTGTACGCGATCAGGGTGTCGGGACCGACGATCTGCACCATGTCGCTGGCGTTTTCAATCATCCGGCGGAAGTGCGCCTCGCGCTCGCGCAGGGCGCGCTCCGCGGCGGCGCGCTCGGTGACGTCGCGCACCACGGCCACGAACGTCCCGTCGCGCAGGGGAACGATGCGCGCTTCGAAGTCGCGCGGCCCGTCCGCCGAATCCATCACGTACTCGGCGCTGGCGAAGCTGCGCGTTTCGCGCGCGCGGGCCATGGCGCCGTCCACCACCGCCATCACGTGCGCGGGCATGACCTCGTGCAGGCGGCGCCACAGGAACGCTTCCGGCGCGGCGGCCAGCACCGCGGCGTCGCCGGCACGGAAGTCCAGCACGGTGCCGTCGTCGCCCAGGCGAAAGAACAGGTCGGGGAGGGCGCGGAAGATGGCCTCCATTTCCGCGGTGCGCTCCATGAGCGCCTCCTTGGCCGCCTCGTGCTCGGCCACCTCCTCTTCCAGCGCCTCGTTGGCCTCGCCCAGTTCCTGGGTGCGGTCGGCCACGCGGGCTTCCAGCTCCTCGTTGGCGCGGCGCAGCGCGTCTTCGGCGGCTTTGCGCCCGCGGATGTCGCGCGCGATGTTGATGAGGACGTCGCGGCCTTCGAGGGTGGCGCGCAGCAGGTGGGCGTCCCAGACGATCTCCTCCCCGGCGCGGGTCATGGTAGCCCACTCGTACCGCTGCGGGGTGCCGGCGAGCGCCGCGTGCACCAGCGGGACCACGTTTTCCGGCGCGTACTCCGGCCGCGGCGACGACAGGTCCGGCGCCGTGCGCGAGCGGAACTCCTCCACGGTGTAGCCGTGCAGCTCGCAGTTGGAGCGGTTGGTGTCCAGGATCTCCAGCGTGTCCACGTCCATGACCACAATGGCGTCGCCGGTCACGTCCAGCAGCGTGCGGTAGCTGCTCTCGGCTACCTGCAGCCGCGCGGCCATGCGAATGCGCGCCAGGGCGTCCGCCGCGAGGGCGGCGAATGCGTCGGCGGCGGCCTCGTCCTCATCGGTGAACGGCCCGCCCTCAACGCGCAGCGTTCCCCACACCGTCTCGCCATCCGCCACCGTGCGGACCAGCGCGCCCGTGTCCGGCGCGCCGTCCCGCGGCGCGGCGGATTCCGCGTGGGGCGGCTCGGCGGCGTCGTCGCCGGACAGGCGCAGTTCCACCCGGTCCGCGCGGACGGCGGCGGGGACCGCGGCCTCCAGGACGGCGGCGAGTTCGGCGGGGGTGGAGGCGCGGGCGGCGTGCTGGGCGGCGGCCGCCAGCACGCGCATGCGGTGCGCGGGGCCGGGCGCGGGGTCGCCCACGCGCGGGAGCTGCGCCAGGACGCGGGCCAGCTCGGGCGCAAGGCCGGCGGGCGAGATGGATTGCTGCATGGGAGATCCTGCTGGGGCCTGCGACGGGGGACCGGCGGGCCGGAAAACGCGGATGGGGAGCGCGGTGCGGAAACGCCACAAACGTATGTTGCTTCCGCAGATGCGGCAAGGCATCCGGCGCGCCGCGGGGTGCCCGCGGACCCGCAAAGATGCCGCGTCGCGGACGCCGCCGCATCGGTCGCATGACCGAGGCGGGGCGGGGGAATGGGCTGAGTGAATGAATCAGCCGCAACAACCGCGGAAAGTCCCCCAAACAGCCGGGGGGACTTCACCCGCACGCGGCGGCGGTTGCCGAGCGGTTCTCCCCTCTCCGTGCGGCAGTTTGCACGGGGAGGGGCTGGGGAGGGGCCCACGCGGAGCGACGTCCAAACGCGGCATCCGCGGACGGGCCAACGGTGGTCAGCCGCAAGCTTCCTGAGCGGATGAATCCGCCGCTCGAACCGCGGTATGCCCCGACTCGTGGCCGCTGTCGCGTCCACGATCGAGGCTTCAACCGACCCGGCGGACGGCTCCGCGCGTGCGATCGGCCGCGACGCCGCGCCCAGTCCGCGGCGGCGGACTTCGTGTTTCTCGAGGCGCGGTTTCAACCGCCGGGCATGAACCCCGGTCTCGAGCACCGCCCTTCGCCCCCGCGCCGAACGGCTCCCCCTCGCCCGCTTGCGCGTCCGCTTGCGGAGAGGCGGGCTGGGGTGAGGCGTGCCCGCAGCATGCGCCAAACCCCGCCGGACGCCCCAAACCGCAGTTGCCGTGTGCCCCCTCTCCCACATCTGTTCGTGGGAGAGGGTGGACGCGTCTCAGCGCGGCCGGGTGAGGGCGCAGCCGAGTGAGGGCCACACCCCGCCGCGCACACCACTCTCCGCTCGCCGCCTCCGCTCCCCGTTCCCGCGCCCGGCGCATGGGTCGATTGATTTAGGTCAGCTTACCGATAGGCGCACGCCCGGCGCTCCGGCAGTTTCAGTCGACCGCCAGAGCAGGGCACATGCGCCAGGATAATCGCCGATGACCATCCCGATCCCGTTCCCCGCCCGCGAAGCGTGCCGGTCGCCCGTCATTCTGGTGGTGGACGACGACGAACTGCACCGCGAACTGCACTGCATGATGCTGCGGCGCGCCGGCTACCACGCCGAGGCCGCGGACGGCGGCGAAGAGGCGCTGCGGTGGATCGGGGACACGCGCCCGGCGCTGGTGCTCACCGACCTGCGCATGCCCGGGCTGGACGGATTTGCGTTCGTGGAGCGGCTTCGCCGGGAGCCGCGGCTTACCGGCATTCCCGTCATCATGGTGACGGGGGACGCGCCGGAGGTGGCGCCCGCGCGGGCCATGGCGGCCGGCCTGTCGGCGCTGCTCCCCAAGCCGGTGGAGATGACGGACCTGCTTTCCGCCGTGGCCGAGGCCCTGGTGGCGCCCCCACGCGCGGCGTAGCGAATCAGAACACGCGCCCGCCCAGCGGAACGTCGTGGTCGGGCGCCATGAGCACGATGGCGCCGTCCGCGTCCGGCAGCCCCAGCACGAGCACCTCGCTCATGAACGGGCCGATCTGCCGCGGCGGGAAGTTGGTAACCGCCACCACGCTGCGCCCCACGAGCGTGTCCGGCGTGTAATGCACGGTGATCTGCGCGCTCGATTTGCGCACGCCGATCTCCGGCCCGAAGTCGATCCACAGCTTGAGGGCCGGCTTGCGCGCCTCGGGAAACGGCTCCGCGCGCAGCACGCGCCCCACGCGCATCTGCACGCGGTCAAAATCAGCGTACTCGATCATCTCTGGCGGATTGGGTGATGCGGGTTGTGGTTCCCGGCCGTTCAGACCGGATGCAGTGGGGTTCCCGGCCGTTCAGCCCGGATGCAGTGGAAGCCCCGATCGTGGACGCGACAGCGGCCATGAGTCGGGGCTTTCCGCTTCTTGAGCGGCGGATTCATCCGCTCAGGGAGGTTTGCGGCCGACCACATTCGACGCTTCCCCCGATGCCACGTAAACGGCGCTCCGCGTGGGCCCCTCCCCCGGCCCCTCCCCGCGCAAACTGCCGCACGGAGAGGGGAGCAACACCATCGACAACCGCCGCCGCGTGCAGGTGAAGTCCCCCGGCTGTTTTGGGGGACTTTCCGCCGTTGTTGCGGCGAATTCATTCGCTCAGCAACGCCCGCTGACGAGCGCAGGTACATCCAGCGCGCTTCGGAGAATGCCGTCCGTGCGGGGGGAGAGGAAGAGGGTCAACCGGGAACATGGGTAACAAATCGGACCGGGTTGATAGGTAACAGTTTTCTTTAATCAGTTCCCCCCACCCGGGAGTCCGGCGTCAGCCGGAGACCACCCCTGTGGCTTCCCTCAACCGGCCGATCAGCCGCTCG
>NZ_DASVTX010000166.1:0-5957 GCF_036387355.1 Longimicrobium sp. | reverse complement strand
GGGCACAGCCGCAACGTCAAGCGCCGCAACCGCCTCCGCCTGCCGCGCGGATCAGCCCTTAAGGGGCCGCGCGATGAGAATCCCGGTCGCGCGGCGGATGGCGGCCACGTACTCGGGAAGGGTGGAGCGGCTGATCTCCACCGCGCCGCCGGAAAGGGGCGCGTGCAGCACGCGCAGCACGCCGTCCGCGCCGCGGTGCGCCAGCCCGGTGTGCGTCACGTCCAGCCCGGGGATGGAGGTGGCGAAGGCCAGCACGTCCCCGCTCTGGACGCGGTCCTGCACGCGGGCGATGCGGTCCGTGGGCACCAGGGTGCGCACGGACGCGTCCAGCGCGCGCTCGCGCTCCGCGATGGCGCGGAACACGGCGTCGTCGCGCAGGGCGGCGTAGCTGGCGCGGTGCTCCGTCATGAAGCGCAGCGGACGGACGTCGCGCTCGCCGCCCAGCTCCGGCCCCAGATCGCGCACCAGGCCCCGCCGCGCGCCGTCGGCGATCCACTCGCTGAAGTAGTGCAGGCGGCTGGCGTACCCCTGCCGGCGTCCGCCGCGGTAGCGCATCCGCTCCACCTCGCGGGCGAACCGGTCCCACCCGCCTTCGCCCGCGGCGGCGGTGCGCGCCACCGCCAGCGCCGACTCTACCAGCGACACGCAGTCGAAGCGCGCCAGGTCCAGCGTGAGCGGCTCCGCGTCTGCCGACCCGCCCTGCGCGAGGTACTGCTCCAGCGTGTTGGCCGCGTACGGAGCACCGATCATGCGCTCGCCCGCCCGGGCCACCCACGGGCCGAACGGCGTGCCTGCGTTGGTGGCGCCCGCCGTGCGCAGCGCGCGCACCCACTCCGCCAGCCGCGCGCGGTCGTCCGGCGGCGAGGCGTGCAGGGCGGCGGGGGCACCGGCCAGGGTGGCGGCCGCGGTCGCGGCGGCGCGCGCGAGAAAAGACCTGCGGGAAATCGTCATGCGTTGCTGCTCAAGCTGCTGATTTCATGGACGGCGCGGGGCGGATGGACGGGTCTGCCGCCGCTCGCGCCATCGTTGACGGTGCAAACGCCGTCCGGGCCACAATCGGTTCCGTGTGCTCGACCGGATGCGCGCAGTACCAGCCTTGCGGGGATGCCGCGGCCCGGCTCAGAAGCCGAACGTTTCGCCGCTCGGCGGGGGCTCCAGTGTGCCCCGGTCCAGAACCACGCGCAGCAGGTCGTCCAATTGCGCCAGGCGGTCGCGCTCGCGGCGGGTGCGCAGCAACTCCTGCTGCCACTCGGGGTCAATGCGGATGGCCTGCGCGATCTGGAACCCCGTTTCCACCGTGTGGTCGATCTCGGGGTACGGCTGCTTGTAGTGCACCACCTCTTCCAGCACGCGGTAAAACAGGTCGATGGTGCGCTGCCGGCGTGCGGCCAGCCCGCGCTTGTCCTCGCGCTCGTCCTCATAGGGCTCCACCAGGGCCTCGGAGTACGCAAAGCCGGACTCAATGCCGTCCTCGATGGAGAAGCGCTCCTGGCCCCGGCACAGGATCAGCGAGCGCCCGTCGGGGAGCGGCTGAAACTTGAGGATGTGGGCCACGCACCCCACGCCGCCATTGTCCGTGCTGAACGGGCCGTGGCGGTCCGGGTCGTGGTACACCAGGCCGAAGCGGTTGTCCGCCTCCACGCAGCGCGCCACCATCTGCCGGTACCGCGGCTCAAAGACATGCAGCGGCATGGGGGCGCCGGGAAAGAGCACCACCGGGAGCGGAAAGAGGGGAAGCCTCATGGCAGGAGAGCGTGCGGGTCCATCCCGCGAAACTGCCTCTCCTGATCCGCCACCGCAAGCACCACCGCGCCATTCCGGACGCGCTTCTCTCCACAGCCTCGGCCCCTGCTCGGAACGATGGTTGGCGTTGACCTCCCGGCCGGCGCGTTGCTTTCAGCGCGTAAAGAGCTGGTCCACCGGGAACAGCCAGCCGGGAACGGCCGGCTCTGCATCGGCCACCTCGCCTCGCCGGAATACCAGGGCGGTGCTTGCGTCCGTCGCGCGGTAGACCCGGATGCACTCGTCGCGCAAAACGTCGACGTCCCACACCACCGTGCTCCCGCCGGCGAAGTAAAGGCTCCGCTTGTAGGCCATCTCTCGTTCCGAGATCATGCCGTAGTCCGTCTTGCTGCGGATCTCAACGGCCAGGGCCGGAGCGCCGGCCTAGAACTCGCCGTCCAGGTCGTCGGGCCCCGTCCACCACGCCACGTCCGGGCTGAGCATCTGCGTGCGCGGCGTCCTGAGCACAAAGCCGACGCCCTGGCTGACGACCATGCCGCGGCCACGGACTTCGACCTGCTCGAGGGCGCGGTGGATGACGGACGCCGCCCAACCAGGACGCTTTCCCGTGGGGCTCATCTCGACGATCCTGCCGTCGATGAGCTCTGCCCTCCCCTCCACGTTCCAGAGGTCTTCAACCGTCGCCTCGCGGTCCAGGGGTGCCGATTTCATCTCACTCCTTTCACAGGTCGGCGCAGGATGGGATCTCCGGCCGAGCAGCAGACGCTGATGGTCCGGACGCAAGCTGGCAACGGCGTAAATTGGGCCACAGATGGCACTTGCGGTGCGTCTGTGGCGGCTTTCGTATGGGTCAGGCGAAGAGGTCATCCACCGGGAACCGCCATCCCGGAACGGCGGGTTCGGCATTCGCGACCTCGCCGCGCCGGACCGTGACGGGGCTCTCCGGGCGCGCCGCATGGTACACGCGGATCAACGGCTCCCGAATCACGTCGACGTCCCACACGACCTGCGTGCCCGCGGCGAAGTAGTTGGCGCGCTTGGCGCCCAGGCGGCGCTCGGCGGCGGGGCCGTAGTCGTCGGGGCTGCGCACCTCCACGGCGAACGCGGGAGCGCCCTCCAGAAAGCGTGCCCCTGACCGCGGTCCCACGTACCAGCTGGCGTCCGGCGCAAACGCGGTGCGCGGGCCCAGGAGGAACCCGACGTTGTCGCCGTAGGCCCGCCCGCCCCCGTGCTCGCGCTGATAAAGCTTGAGGCTGGTCGCCACGTTGAGCGCGGCCGTCCCGTGCAGGTCGCCGGCCGGGCTCACGTGCACCAGCCTGCCGTCCAGCAGTTCCGCTTTGCCCTCCACCTGCACCAGATCCTCAACCGTCGCCTCGCGGTTCAAGGGTGCGATTTTCATGGAACTCCTCATCGGGTTCGGCGACGGAATGGATCCGGCGGTGCCCGCGACCCCTGCCGAGGGATCAACGGTAGCGGTGCGCGCCAGGTGGTGCAATGGCGTAAATCGCGCCACAGGTGGCACTTGCGACACGGCTGTGGCGGCTAAGGTATTGGTCAGAGGAACAGGTCATCCACGGGAAACCGCCAGCCCGGAACGGCGGGTTCAGCGTCGGCGATCTCCCCTCGCGTGCGGACCACGGGTGCCTCTGGCGAATCCGCGTGGAAGATGCGGACGATCTGCCTGCGCAGCACATCGACATCCCACAGCACCTGCACGCCGGCTGCGAACCAGAGCGCACGTTTGCGAGCCATGGTGCGCTCTGCGGAGGGGCCATAGTCCGTCGTGCTCCGCACTTCGGCTACAAAAGTCGGGGCGCCGCTGATCACGGGTGCATGCGGGTCCGGCGTGCCCACCCACCATGCAGCATCGGGAGAAAGCACCTGCTGACGGGGTGTGTGGATCAGGAAGCAGGCACCCTCACCGTAGCCGTAGCCGCGTCCCTGCGTACGCTGCCAAGCATCGAGCGAGCCGCCGATCCGCATGGAGGCTTTGACTGGCCCGTGACCCGTCCCGCTCATCGGGACAATCTCGCCATTGATGAGTTCGGCCCTGCCGTCGAACTCCAACAGATCTTCAAGAGTAGCCTCGCGCTCCAGGAATGAGATGGTCATGTAATCTCCTTGAGGTTCGGCTTCGATCAGGGGAGGACGCGTGCAACGATCACCGGCCGATGATCAACGCTACCACTGCGGACAGGTGGAGGCAACGGCTTAAATCGCGCCACAGGTGTGACTTACGGCACGTCTGTGGCGGCTAACGTATCGGTCAGAGGAACAGTTCATCCACAGGAAACCGCCAGCCCGGAACTGCGGGTTCAGCGTCGGCGATCTCTCCCCGGCCTCGGACTACGGTTGCGTCGGGAGACTCCGCGCGAAACACGCGGATAATCTGCCTGCGGAGCACATCGACATCCCACAGGACCTGCACACCCGCCGCAAACCAGAGCGCACGCTTGCGAGCCATGGCGCGCTCCGCGGCGGGGCCGTAGTCGGTCGTGCTCCGCACCTCGGCTACAAAGGCCGGTGCACCGCTGATCACGGGTGCATGCGGGTCCGGCGTGCCGATCCACCATGCGGCATCCGGAGAAAGCACCTGCTGGCGGGGCGTGTGGACCAGGAACGACGCGCCATCTCCGTATGCATACCCTCCGCCGTGGCTGCGCGACCACATGACCAGAGTCGCCGCGATGTGTACCGCCGCGCTGGCCGGACCGTGACCGGTCCCGCTCATCGGCAAGATCTCGCCATCGATGAGTTCGGCCCTGCCGTCGAACTCCAGCAGGTCGTCAAGCGTAGCCTCGCGCTCCAGGGATGACGTGGTCATAGATCTCCTTTCACGTTCGGCTTGCGATCCGTACGGAGTGTCGCGGGCGATCACCGGCCGATGATCCAACGCTACCACTGCGGACACTCGGGCACAACGGCGTAAATTGCGCCACGTGTGGCACTTACCGTACACGGGTGGCGGATTTTGTATGATCAGGGAACAGTTGTGCGACCTCGAACCGCCACCCCGGAACCGCGGGTTCGGCGTGCGCCGCCTCGCCGGGGCGGAACACCAGCGGCGTTGCGGGAGAATCGGCCCGGTACGCGCGAATCACCTGTGCGCGGGCGAGGTCCGCGTCCCACACTACCTGCGTGCCCGCGGCGAAGTAGAGGGCGCGCTTGTGTTCCATCTCTCGCTCCGCCGTGGGTCCGTAGTCGTTCTTGCTCCTCACCTCCACGGCGAGCGCCGGTGCCCCGCGCAACTGCTCCATGGGCAGGCCCACGGCACCCGTCCACCAGGCCACGTCCGGCACCAGCACCTGCGTTCTCGGTGTCTGGAGAAGAAAGCCCACGCCCTGGCTCACCGGCTCTCCGCCTCCCACCTCCGCGGCGTGCCGCTCCAGGGAGCGGTGGATCAGAGACGCGGCCCAGCCCGGAAGGTATCCCGTCGGCGTCATGGGAACGATCCGGCCGTCAATGAGTTCCGCCTTCTCTCTGAATGCGAGATAGTCCTCATACGTCGCCTCACGATTCAGGTGTGCAGTCATCATGAGCATCCTTTCGCGTTCGGCGTGAGGTCCGTCGTGGTGCGCATCCGAGGGCCGCCGATCGATCCAAGGCTACGGATGGGAAGGCGGAGACGCAACGGCGTAAATTGCGCCACAGGCGTAGCTTACGCGCCACCTGTGGCGGGTTGTGGATGGTTCTGGGACGTGACTGCGGGACGCGGCCGCCCGTTTCCAGAATGGACGCAGAGATCAGGCCGCGGTGAACGGCGCGGCTGAACGCGTTACGCGGGCGGAATGGCGCGGGCGACGCGGCGCAGGCCGGTGCCATCCACGTTTACGCGCCAGATCTCGTACTTGTGGCGGGTCCGGCGGAGAAAGACGATGGAGCGCCCGTCAGGAGACCAGAGGGGGTCGCCGGGCGCACCATCCAGCGAGGGGTGGCGGTGAAGCGGCCACCGTGTGCGGGTTTGCGCGAACACCTCTCGCTCTCCGGTGCCGTCGCTCCGCACGACCTGTAGCGTGTACCGCGCCGGATCGCCTCCTGGGTAGTCGATCCGGGTGAATGCGATCCACCGTCCATCCGGGCTCCAGGCGGGGTCATCGCCGGAGGCGATCGCGCGCCGCCGGCCCGTCCCTGTGCGAACCATCACGATCTCACGTCCGCTCCGCACCAGGACGAACCGCCCGTCGGGGGAGCGTGGCGGTTCTTCGTCGCCCAGC
>NZ_DASVTX010000165.1:0-3421 GCF_036387355.1 Longimicrobium sp. | reverse complement strand
CTGGCGGTCGGCGGCCTGTACCTGGCTCCGGCTTCCGCGGGGAACGTCTGCCTGGCGGGAACGGGCGCCGGGGCGGAGTACGTGGCCATCCCCGTGAACCTGGACGGGAATCCCGTCGCGCTCGGCGTCACGGGGGCCGGGATCATCCCCGTGTCCGGCGCGCCCTCCCCGTCTCCCGCGCTCGCCCTCGGCGGGCTCGCGTCCGCGCCTGCGCGCGGCGCGCGGTGGGAGGACGCGCTGCGCACGCGGGAGCACCGCGAGCTTTCCCCGCGCATGCAGTCGGCGCGCGCGGCGGGGCGGGGGATCAGCCGTGTTATCACGCCGGGCACTCCCGCCGTGGGCGCGCTGATGAGCTTGAACGTGGAGACGGACAACCTCTGCTCCACCAACGACCTGCGCACCGGGCGCGTCACTGCCGTCGGCGACCGGATCATCGTCCTGGCCGACACCGCCAACCCCTCCGGCGGGCTGACCGCGGCCGACTACCAGGCCGTCGCAGACAGCTTCGACGCCGTGGTGCACCCCGTGGTGACGGCCAACATGGGGACCCCGGCGGATCTGGACGCCAACGGGCGGGTGGTCGCCTTCTTTACGCGGGCCGTCAACGAACTGGCGCCCCCCGGGGCGGCGGAGTACACCACCGGCTTCTCGCTGCGCCGCGACCTGCTTTCCACGACGATCTGCCCCACCAGCAACCGGGGCGAGCTGATCTACCTGATGGCGGGCGACCCGTCCGGAACGGTGAACGGCAACGCCCGCACGTCCGCCGCGGTGCGAGCCGTGACGCTGAGCACGCTGGCCCACGAGTACGCCCACCTGACCAACGCCTCCCGGCGGCTGTACATCACCGGCGCGGCGGAGTTCGAGGAGCCTTGGCTGGACGAGGGGCTGGCGCTCGCGGCGGAGGAACTGGTGTTCTACGACCGCGCCGGCCTGGCGCCCGGGGCCAACCTGTCCGCCGCGGAGGTGATGGACGGCGGGAATCACCAGGCGTCGTTCCTCAAGTACGCGTACCCGCTGTTCGCCCAGTACCGGCGCGCCCTGCTGGCTTCGGAATCGACAGGATTCTTTTCGTCAGCCGGGAGTGCGGCCACGCGCGGCGCGGCCTGGGCCTTCCTTCGCTACGCGGCGGACCGGCGGGGCGGCTCGCAGGCCGCGTTCTGGTCGGCCCTGGTGGATGGCCGGGTGAACGCCGGCGACCCCCCGACAACGGGGATGACGAACGTGGCGCGCGCGATCGGCGCGGACCCGCGGGGGTGGATCCCGGACTTTGCCGCGGCCGTGTACGCCGACGACGCGGTGGCCGGCGCGGGCGCGGCCTTCCGGTTTGCCAGTTGGGATTTCCGCGGCCTGTTCGGCGTGCTGGACTTTGCCGCGGCCCCGGGGTGTGACTGCGCCTTTCCGCTGGCCACGCGCAATCCCGCCAACGGGATCAAGGACAGCTTCACGCTCGTCGGCGGAGGCGCGGCGGGGTACCTGCGCCTGGGCGTCGCGCCCAACGGGTACGCGGGCGTCACGGTGCGGTCCGGCACCAGCGCTCCGCCGTCCACCACGCGCCTCGCCATTCTTCGCCGCCGCTGAAGGCGGCCCCGCGCATGAACCGCCCGCCCGGCAGCACGCCGGGCGGGCGGTTCTGCTTTCCGGGCCCGGATAAGCCGTTGCCCTGCAAGCGTCTGCGCGCACCCGGGCACCCGTTGACCGAAACATCTGGCGCAACTACATTTGGCGGTTCCCCGCCGCGGACCTCTCCCGACCCCTCTGCGCGGCACTGCCCGTCAACGCCGACCCCTTCTCTCCGGACATGATTCGATCACCGCGCCTCGCCGGTGCCGGATTGCTGCTGGCCGTTCTCGCCGCGTGCGACCAGAACGGCGGCCCGCTTTCCTCCGACGTCCGCACGTCCGTACCCGAGAACATCGTGGCGCTGGACTGCAAGGTTTCCGTGAAGCCCGCCGCCAGCTTCGGCTGCGCGCCCGCCGCGCCCTCCACCGGGGCGAACCCGGTGCTCACCGTGGGCAACCAGAACGTGTACGTCAGGCTGGCCGCCAGCAACCTGGTGTTCGACGCCGGGACCGGCATCTTCAGCTTTGACGCCACCGTGCAGAACCTGCTGGCGCAGGCGCTGGGCACCACCAACGGCACCACGCTCGACACCAACGGCGTTCAGGTCTTTTTCCACTCCGGCCCCACCTCCACGGGCGCGGGCTCGGTTTCGGTGCTGAATGCCACCGGCACGGGCGACTTTACCGGGACGGAACAGCCGTACTACCAGTACGACGCCATCCTGGCCAAGGACGTGGTGTCCAGCCCCAAGTCCTGGCAGTTCCAGGTCGCGGGGGGCGCCACGGATTTCGTGTTCAAGGTGTACGTGCGCGCCGCGGTGCAGTATCCCGAGGGGTACGTCACCCTGTCGCAGCGCGGGGACACGCTCGGGACGGCCGACACGGTGCGCATCACGCACGTCGTCAACAACGCGGTGAACACGCCGCTGGCGGACCAGGCGGTCACCTGGTCCAGCAGCAACACGGGCGTGGCCACGGTGGACGGCAGCGGGCTGATCACGGCCGTGGCGCCCGGCTCCGCCATCATTTCCGCGGTGCAGGGTGCGCGCACGGGGCAGATGACGGTGCGGGTGTGCACCAGCCTGGCGGTGGGCGCGGTGTACACCACCGGCATGCCGGGCGCCTCGTCGCTGTGCCTGGCGGGGGGCGCGGAATACACCTACATGCCGGTGAACCTGTCCACCTCCAGCGCGCTGTCGCTCGCGCTGACCGCAACGGGCGTGGGCAGCGTAACCGGCCCGCCCAGCCCCAGCATCGCCGCGGGCCAGGGCTCGGGGCTGAACCTGGAGGCGCCGCGGCCGAACGACGACCTGCACATCGCCATGATGGAGCGCGACCTGCGCGACGTGGCGGGCGTGCTGCGCAACCCCGCGGCCCGCGTGAACCGCTCCGGCGGCTCCGGAACGCTGCGCCGCAACGTGGTTCAGGGTGTGCCCGCGGTGGGCGACCTGATGAGCCTGAACACCACCAGCGGCTGCAGCGGAACGCGCAACGACCGCACGGGCAAGGTGATGAGCGTTGGCCAGCACGTGGTGATCGTGGCTGACACCATGAACCCGGCGAACGGCTTCACCGCGGCGCAGTACGACAGCATCGCGCTGGAGTTCGACACGCTGGTGTACCCCACCGACTCCACCGCCTTCGGCACGCCCGCCGACATCGACAGGAACGGCCGGGTGGTCGCCTTCTATACGCGGGCGGTGAATGAGCTTACACCGCCGGGTTCCAGCTCGTTCGTGGCCGGGTACTTCTCGGCGCGCGACCTGTTCAGCTCGGCGGTGGGGTCATGCACGCTCAGCAACGAAGGCGAGATGTTCTACATGCTGGTGCCGGACCCCACGGGCGTGGTGAACGGCAAC
>NZ_DASVTX010000164.1:0-7958 GCF_036387355.1 Longimicrobium sp. | reverse complement strand
GGACGTGCTCAAGGGCAAGTACGCGTGGCTGGAGGACGGGGCCATCAGCGCGTGGCCCAAGGAGGGCGGCGAGCCCAGGAGCCCCGGCGCGGGCGCGGCGGGCACGACGGACAAGCGCGCCAACCTGAGCGACACCCGCGTCGCCACCCAGGTGGGCGCCAGCGGCTGATCCGCTTCCGCGCTTTGGGATGATGCACAGCGGCCCCGCGACGTGTCTTGTTGCGGGGCCGCTGTTCAGCCTTATACTAGGTGATTAGTCTCCCGCGCACCGCGATCAGCGGCTTTGAATATCTGATGAACACAGATAACGTCCGATCCGATCCGAGTAAGCTGTTCCAAGAGCACTTGGAATGGATAGACCAGATCGCGCGGAAAGCAGCCGTCCGGCACGGAATGTCGAGAGATGAGGCAAACGACTTTGTTAGCTGGATTCACCTTCAACTACTCGAAAATAACTATGCCGCCCTACGACACTACCGCGGCACGAGTTCTTTCAGAACATTCCTCGCTGTCGTAATCGCATCGCTAACTATCGAGTATCAGCGGTCGCGATTGGGTCGCTGGCGAGCTTCCGCTGCAGCCTTGAGGCTCGGACCCGTCGCCGTGCGTTTGGAACGCCTCATCTACCGGGAAGGGTACTCGCTCCAACAAGCAGCGGAGGTGCTAAACTCGCAAGGTATCACCACATCGGGTGCTACGGAGTTAGGACGCCTTCTTGGCCATCTCCCGACTCGTGAGCCGCTCCGGCCTTCATCTGTCGATATTGAGGGGTCGGAAGCAGACGGCCGTGTTCTAGCGAGCGAAGCGGACGACCGTGTGTTAGCGAGCGAAGCGGAACGCGAACGCGTGCGTATCCTCTCGGTACTCACGCGAGTTCTTGCCACCCTTCCTGTGGAAGATCAAGTCATCGCGCGGTTCCGATTCTTTGAAGGGCTCTCGATTGGTGATATCGCTCGCGCGCTCAACGTTGAGTCAAAGCCCCTTTACCGCCGCGTGGACCGACTGCTGCGCAATCTCCGGTCGGCACTGGAGCACGAGGGTATCGATGCACAGAGGGTGAGTGCCGCCCTGTCAGAGTCGCCAGATCCATGAGCCGGGCAGTCATAGATCCAGAGAGGATTGCCGCATTTCTGGACGGCCGCCTGTCTGCTGAGCAGCACGCTGAAACGCTGCAGCTGCTTGCGAATTCTCCAGAGCTTCTGGGGCTGGTTGCGTCGGTGGCGCGCCGCGGCAGCAATCCATTCCAGCCACGCAGCCCCACGAAACGCGGGACGTTTGCTGGACGCCGCAGGGAAATAGAAAAGCTTTTGAATCTCCTTCGACAGGCGCGCTCCGGTAATGGCAGCAGCGTGCTGGTGACGGGCGCTCCTGGCACCGGTAAGTCGTCGCTGTTGATCCACTTCAAAGCGATCGCGGAAGACAGACAATTCCGAGGGTTCCCGTTCGTAGTCGTTCACACCGACATTGACAACCTGACCACACAAGAAGGCCTGCTTGCAAAGATTGAGGCGGGACTACAACGAAGCCTTACAAGAGTTGAGAGAGTTCGAACGACGTTCCAGCAACTCGTAGATTCGGCTTTACGCATCGAGGCGGCGGGTATCCGTTATCACAGGACCGATACTCCGAGCGATCAAGCACAGATGGAGCGGTTCGCTGATCGACTCGCTCACTTGGTGAAGGCCATCACTCGCAAACGGCGTTGGGGACTTCGAGCACGTCGCGATGGCGTGCTCCTCATCATCGACGAAGCGGATAAGGCGTCTCCAGAGCTTCGACTTGGGTCGTTCCTGAAGCTGTTGATGGAACGGCTCAAATGGCGTGATTGTGAACATTTCATGGTTGTTGTGGGTGGTGGTTCCGAACTGCAGGACACAATCCGTCAGGGTCACGGCTCGGCTATGAGACTATTCGAGGTGATTCAACTGCAGCGTATGGACACCCTGGGTGGAATGGAGATCGTAGTAGAGGGACTGAAGCGGGCGAGTCAGGAGGGGGAGAACATTAGCATTCAGCCGGTTGCCTTGGACCGTTTGTTAAGAATGGCAGACGGACTACCACATTTCACGCAACAACTCGCATACTCTGCTTTCGACGTTAACGGAGATGACATCATTGATGAAGAAGACGTTGTGGAGGGCGCTTATGGCTCCGAGGGCGCAGTAGCCTCTCTAGGGGAGCATTATGGATGGAGTGAGTTAGGCAATCGAGCAGACGGATGCTGGGCGGTGCTGACTGCCCTTGCTGACGCAAATGCAACAGAACTCCCCGTCCACGATCTGATCCAGATCACCGGCACTCCCATGAGCGCTGTCATAGATGCTGTGCAACGTTTGGCAACCAAAGGGCTGGTGTTTTTCGATGTCGAAACGATGCTCGTTCGTTTGGCGAGTCCTTCGTTGCGTACATGGGTTCGGCTCGAAGACACCCGGCCCACAGAGTATCTTAGCCCCGCAGAGGCGCGGGCTCGACCGGTACCACCCGCAAACGCTTCGACGTAAGCGACACGCGCGCCAAACAAGTGGGTGTGACACCAAGCGGCGCCGGGGCACCATCTCGCGGGCACCATCGTGGTGAAGGGCGGCGCCTCAGCTGATCCCGCGCAGTACCGTCAGACGCCTCCCGCCTGGCCCGTGTGATCTACCCACACTGTGAAGCGGCCCCGCGACTGATTCTGTCGCGGGGCCGCTTGCTTGTGCTGGTGGCGGCCACTGCGAACGGAACCTTACGCGCACGCCGCGGGGCGCGGAGGTCGCGGGGGCGTGGCGCGAGCGCAACCGATGGGCCGCCGTTTACCCAACGACCACCGACCCTCCCGATGCGTCCGGGCCGCGATCAGGTCATTCGGCCGATCCGGCGGCGGGCGCGAGCGGCTAGTGTTCTCAGCAGCGTGGAGACACAGGCACCGGGGAGAGCGTGAGAAAGTTTCTGATCGGAGGCGGGGTGATGGCGGCCGTCGCGGCGCTGCTCTGGGCGGGGTGGATGAACCGTCCCGGACGGCCGCTGGTGTGGGATCTGGAGCAGGGCGTCGGCGCCTGCGGCCTCGATCCAGAGTCCTCCGAGGGCGCGGACCGGAGCCTCGGCGCCGTGCACCTGACCCTGCGGCGGAACGGCCGGGTGGTGTTTTCGGAAGCCGTAACCGACGTGGACTGCCGTCACACGCCGGCGCGCGACGCCGCGACCGGGCTGGTGCACCCCGACATCATCCAGATCGGACTCCCCACCGCGACGTTCGATGCGACGCGGGCACGGTGGTACCGCATCTACCGCGGCCTGGGCGCCACGCCCGCCGAGCAGCAGCAGCTCGCGCGCTGGGAGCAGGACGTCCGCGCCGCCGTGCAAGCGCGGCATCGCACGGACGACCGCTGGATGCAGGGTGGATTCAGCGTGCCCGGCATGGACGTCTACACGCAGAGTTTGCCCATGGAGTCCACTCCGCCGCACACGTACGGGTCGCACCTCAGCCTGCGGTTCGGTCGAGCCGTCGAACGCGCACCCTGACCCGGCCCCCGGACCCCGACCACCGCACGCGACGAACCGTCCACCAGACCGTATCCCCGCGACCTCCGCGTGAGGGCCGTTGCCGTTCAGGATCTCTCCGGCTGATACGCATCGTCTGGATCAAGCGCGGCGAGCTCCACCAGGAATCCGCTGATGCGCTCCGTGACGGCCGCAAAGAACGACGCGCCGCGCTCCGCCGTGGCGTGCGACGGATCGCCCACACCGGTGTCCGCGGAGATGGACGTCCACTTTCGCGGCGCCCACGCCCATCCCTCGCGCACCCCCGCCAGCCGCGACTTGCGCTCGCTCCCGTCGCCGGCCTCGTCCAGCGGCAGCACCAGGTCCGGCGCGATGTGCATCATCACGCTCGTTTCCAGTTCGCCCGCGTGGTCGCCCGGCTCGTGAAAGAACGGGCGCGGATCCACGCAGTTCCACCAGTTGATGGTGCACAGAAAGATCCCCGGGACGGGCTGCAGTTCGCGCAGCATCGCCCGGAAGTCGTTTCCGCCGTGCCCGTTCAGGATCAGCAGACGGCGCACGCCCTGCCCTGCCAGCGCCAGAGCCAGATCGCGTAGAACGAGCGCCTGCGTGCTGGGGTTCAGGTTCAGGCAGAACGGAATGTCCAGCTGCCCGGCCTGCACGCCAAAGGGCACGGTGGGGAGCACCGCCACCCGCACGCCCCGCTCCCACGCCAGCCGCGCCGCCTCCGCCGCCACGTGGTCGCACTGAATGACGTCGGTGGCGTACGGCAGGTGATAGTTGTGCGCCTCCGTGGCGCCCCAGGGAAGCACGGCCACGTCGAACGCGGTGGCGCCGACGGCCTTCCAGTTGGTTTCGGTGAGGATCCAGGGACGCGGCACGCTGGCGGTTCGGTGCGGGTGATGGCGGATCAGGATGCGCCGAGGGCCGCGCGGACGGTGCCGCGCGGCCCTCGGAATCGTTCTACATCCATCCGCGGCGGATTAGTAGAAGCGGTACAGCTCTACCCGGTTGTTGGACAGCACGTTGGCCTCCAGCCGCACGCTGTCGCCCTGGCGCAGGCGGCGGAACTGGTCGCTGGCGGCCTGCCCCGGGTTGTACGGCAGCGACACGGTAACGGTGCCGGCGTTGGAGGTCTGCAGCGTGAACCACCCCTGGTTGTAGTCGATCTGCCCCACGCGGCCCGCGAACTGCCGGATGTTGTTTCCGGACGTGGTTCCGGTGTTGCCGCCGTACGTGCCCCCGGTGCTTCCGCCGCTGCTCACCCCGCCCCGGTCCTGCACGCTCTGCTGCACCACGACCTGCTGCACGTACGCCTGCCCGTTCTGCGTCTGCTGAATCTGCAGCGCCACCACGTCGCCGCGCTCCAGCGCCGTTACGTCGTAGCGCTGGTTCTGGTACGAAACTACGGTGTTCTGGTCGTAGCGAAGGTCGCCGGTCTGGCCCTGCTGGGTGGTGACGCGGATGATCTGGTTGCGCGTATCCACGCCCTGCACCTCGGCCACGATCTGCCCGCCCTGCTGCTGCCCGGCACCAAGCACGCCGCCCAGCACCTGCTCCAGCCCGCCCAGGCCGCCGCCGGCGCACGCCGTGGTGGCCAGCACCATCGCGCAGGCCGCGGCCCGCTTTGCCACGTTCATCATCGACATCGTGCGTCTCCGCGCGAAAGGAATACGAGTACCGTTATCGGTTGAGCCCCACCCCAAGGGCAAGAGCAGTGCCGCGGAAACCCAAGCTGTTTCATCCCAGGCGTTTACGTCGTCTTCCGCGATCCACCTCCGCCCGGAGCCCCCGGCACGGGCATCCCGGCGCCGCACCCGGTCCATGACGGGGACAGCGGTGTCACCCGGCTGATCGTATTCACTCGGGGGGGAAAAGAGAAGCCGCCCGCGCCGGAGTGGGGGCGCGGGCGGCCGCGGACTGCGGGACCGGGCGTCAGTCCTGATAGCCGCGGCGGGTCCAGACCACTACGGCACCACACCGCCCCGCCTCAGGCGTAAAGAACTGCGCGGGGAGGTCCGCGATCCCCCGGTACACCTCGATTCCCTCGATCATGTCCGGCAGAACGAAGTCGTCCACGGAGTCGCCCCGGCGATTGACGACGATTCCGTCCACCACCACCTGAACGGGGCACCCGCGGCGGCCGAACTGCAGACCCTGACCTGGACCACCGAAGGGACGCAGGCTGGTGAACGACTGCAGCAGCGAACTCACCCGCAGCGCGCCGCGGCGCTGGATCTGGTCGCGCGTGATGAAGGTTCCGAAGCCGCTTTCCATCCGCTGGTAGAACGCGCCCACCGTGGCGCTTCGGCGCGCGGCGGAACGGGCCACGACCGTCACCGGGCGAAGCACCACCTCTGACGAGGAGAGCCGGATTTCAACGACGATGGTGTCGTTGAGCATCAGGTTGAGCGGGGAACTGCGCGCCTCCTGGTACCCGATCCGCGTCGCGCGGATGCGAAACCGGCCCGGCGTGACCCCGTCGAAGACGAAGATGCCGCTCTCGTCGCTCCCGGAATGCTTTTGGTAGCGGCCGTCCGTGCCCAGCAGCGATACGGACGCGTTGGCGACAGCGCTGCCGTCCCGGGCATCGATCAGCCGCCCGGACACGCGGGTCTGCGCGTCCGCCGCGCCGGCCAGGGAGAGCGCCGCGATGCAGGCCAGCAGCAAGGGACGGGTCATGGCTGCTTTGGATCGAGAGGAGACGGTGGAGACGACGCGCGACGGCCCGCTTCCGCACGATGCGGCGGCGGGCCATGAAGCGCAAGAACGCCGTGAGGCGGACGGCTCAGCGCCCGGCGGATTCCTGCCTGGCGACCTGGTTCAGCACGCTCACGAAGGTCTCCAGCGGCTGCGCGCCGCTGAACGCGTACTTGCCTTCCAGCACAAAGAAGGGAACGCCGTTCACGCCGTGCGCCGCCGCGTCGGCCTGCGAGGCGTCCACCTCGTCCGCGAACTCGCTGCCGGCCAGAAAGCGCGCCACACGGTCGCGGTCCAGCCCCACCCCCGCCGCCACGTCGGCCAGCACGCCCGTGCGGCCCACGTCGCGCCCTTCGGAGAAGTAGGCGCGGAAGAGCGCGTCCGCCATCTCCTGCCCTACCCCGTTCTGCTGCGCGTGCAGAATCAGCCGGTGCGCGGAGCGGGTGTTGGGCGCGGTGGTCACCGCGTCAAAGTTGAACGGCAGCCCGTCTAGGGCGCCGGCGCTGGCCACGTGCCCGAACATCACCCGTGCGCGCTCCGGCCCGCCAAACTTGGTGCGGACCAGCTCCTCCCACGGCTTCCCCTCCGCAGGCATCCCAGGCTGCAGCTGGAACGGCCGCCACACGATCTCCGCCCGCACCTCCGGCCGCTGCTGCAGCGCGCGCAGCAGGCGCGTCTCGCCGATCCAGCACCACGGGCACGCCACGTCGGCCCACACCTCGATCTTCATCAGCTTCTCCCGGATCGCTTCGACGTGCGGCGTCCATGCACGGCCGCATCCCGCGAGGGATACACCGCGGACCGCGGGCCGCTCCGCCCACCGTGGCATCGGCGCGCGATCCGGCCCGATGAAACCTTGTGGGCAGAGTTCGTGCGCGTCACGTTGCCGCCTTCCCTCCAGCCGCACCCCGCGCGCCGGAGCCCTCCATCCCGGGACTGATTGGCCTGATGCGATTCCGCTCACTCCTTCTGGCCGCGCCGGCGGTGCTGGCCCTGAACGCCTGCGCCGCGCCCATGGCCAACTCCGGGCCGTCCGCCTCGCCCGGCGGCGCGCGCGGGTCCGGCAGCGCCGCCATTCGCACGGACGACCTGCGCCGCGACCTCTTTTTTCTGGCCAGCGACTCCATGCGGGGCCGCCGCGGGGCGACCGACGACGAGATCCGCGCGTCCATGTGGCTGGCCGCACAGGCGCAGGCCATGGGGCTGCAGCCCGCGGGAGACGACGGAACCTTCTTTCAGTTCTTTCCCATCCGTCGCCTGCGCATGTCGGAAACGAGCACGGTGACGCTCGGCGGACGCGCGCTGCGGCTGTGGGAAGACGCCGTGGTGATCGCTCCCGTGGACGCGCGGATCGATGCCGCGGTGATGGCGGGAGAGGGAAGCCCGCCCGCCGCCGGTGCCGCGGCCGGGCGCGCCATCGTGGCGCGGCTGCAGCCGCCCGCCACGCAGACGCCGCGCTGGCTGAGCCTGTGGAGCTGGCGGCAGACGAGCGGCGCGGTGGCGGCCCAGCGGACGGCGCTGCTCCCGTCCAACCCCAGCGCGATCGTGTTCGTGGCGGATTCCGTGGGTGTGCTGGCGTTCGAGAACCTGATCAAGTCGGCGCGCGAGGGGCGCTACATGCTCGACACGCTGGGGCTGAACCCGCGCGCCGGCATTCCGCCCGTCCCCGTGCTGCTGGTGCGCCCCGAGGCGGTGGCGGGGATCGATCTGGCGACCGCGCGCTTCACGGCGGACCTGCGCACGGAGAACTTCGTGTATCCCTCCGTGAACGTGGTGGC
>NZ_DASVTX010000163.1:0-6648 GCF_036387355.1 Longimicrobium sp. | reverse complement strand
AGGTTCTTCTTGCGCTGCGCCTCCTCGATCTTCACCTGCAGCTGGCGGAGGGCGTCCTTCACCTTTTCGGTGTCGGACGCCTGCTTCTGCCAGGTGTCGTGCAGGCTCTGCGCGCGCTGCGCGTACTCCTGCTGGCGCATGAGGGCCTGCCGGGCCAGGTCGTCGCGGCCCTGCTGCAGGGCCAGCATGGCGCGGCGCTCCCACTCCTGCGCCTGCTTGGCCTCGGCCTCCACCTGCGACTTGAGCTTGCGCTCTTCGGCAATGGCGAGCGCCACCTCCTGCTTGGCCCGGGTCTGCTGCTCGCGCATGTCGATGATGACCTGCTCGAGCATTTTTTCCGGGTTTTCGGCCCGGGCGATCAGGTCGTTCAGGTTCGACCGCACAAGGGTCGACAGCTTCTGGAAGATTCCCATCGGATCCCAACGTGTAGGTCCCGGGCGGAAGCCCGCGTGCGCGGCTCCGGGGGACGTCCCTGGTCAGCGTTACAGAACGGCCGTGCGTGTCAGCAGTCGCGGTACCCCGCCAGCGAATCCAGGTGCGTGGCGAGCGCCATCTGGAACGAATCCACCGTGGCTTGGAACTCGTTGAAGTCCAGGTTCTCCAGCTCCAGCGACTCGGTCAGGATCACGTCGTCCTCTTCCAGCCCGTAGGCGGCGTGGACGAGCTCGGTGGCGTTGGCGCGCAGCAGGGCGCGGTACAGGTCCGAGCACTTGTCCCGGTCGCGCGGCACGTCCAGCACCTTCAGGCGAAACACCAGCAGCGGGGGCGCATGGCTGATGACCAGCGGCGCGCCGCCGTCCTGCTCGTCGGGGTAGGCCAGCCACATTCCCTCGGCCACTTCCTCAAAGCCCAGGTCCATGCGGTGCAGGAAGTTCACCACGTCCTCGCGGTTCACCATCAGCGGCTCTCCGGATTGTTTGTCGGGGCACCGGGCGCGGGCAGCGCGCCGGGCATGCGGGTTCCGCCTTCGCCGAGCAGCCCCACCATGAACGACTGCTCCTCGCTCAGGCGGCGCACCTCGGCCTGCAGGCCGTCCATCTCCTCGCGCAGGCGGCGGATCTGGGCGTCGCGCGAGGCAATGTCGCCATCGCCGTGGGACCGGGGCAGCGCGGTAAGGACCAGGCGGGCGGCGAGGCCCACGGACAGGATCAGTGCAATGAGCGTCATGTGCGTTTTCTCACGGGGCAGGGTACGTCCCGCCCCCGCACAAAGTTTCACCGCGGCGCCGCCCTGTCCAGCGGCGCCGGGACGGAACGGCCTACTGGCTGGCGCCGGAGGGGCGGCTGGTGGGGCGGATCTGCACCAGGCGGCGCGCCGACGGGGTGGCGGCCAGCCCGCCCAGCGCGGTTTCGCGGTAGGCGCTGGGCATGCGTCGCCCCACCTCGCCCATCACGTCGATGACCTCGTCGGCGCTCACGGGAAAGTCCAGCCCGGCCAGCGCCATTTCCGACGCGCTGATGGCCTGCATGGCCGCGCTGGCGTTGCGGTAGATGCAGGGAATCTCCACGAGCCCGCCGATGGGGTCGCAGATGAGCCCCAGCATTCCCTGCAGGCAGAGCGCGATAGCGGTGCTGATCTGCTCCGGCGTGCCCCCGTGCATCCACGTGACCGCCGCCGCGCCCATGGCCGCGGCCGTCCCCGTCTCGGCCTGGCACCCGCCTTCCGCCCCCGCCAGCGAGGCGCGCTGGGCCACCACGCCGCCCACGCCGCCGGCCACCAGCATGGCGTCGATCAGCTTGTCTTCGCCCATGTCCCCCGCGAACTCGTCCACGGAGATGAGGATGGCGGGCAGCACTCCCGCCGCGCCCGCCGTGGGCGCGGCGACGATGAGCCCCATGGCCGCGTTCACCTCCAGCGTGGCGATGGCGCGCGCCAGGGTCACCGTGACGCGCTCGCCCAGCATGCGCGGCCCGTTCTCCCACAGGCGGCGTGCGCGCCCGCCGGTAAGGCCCGACGCGGAGCGCACTTCGCCCTTGAGCCCCTCGTCGATGGCGCGGCGCATGACGCCGAGCGTGTGGGCGATGCGGGCGCGGATCTGCTCGGCGGGCACGCCGGTTTCGCGCGATTCCGTTTCCAGCACCACCTGCGGAATTGGGCGGCCGGACTGCTCGGCGTCGCGAAGGAGGCTTTCGATGGACTTGTGCATGGAACTGCAGGGAACAGGAAATAGGGAATAGGGAATAGGTTGCAAGAGCAGTGCGAGGGGTGGTTCGGTGCGCTTCGACGGGGTTCCTGAGAGGTCCGCGGTTCGCGCCGGCATCCCCTGGATCTCGATGGCCGATCAAACCCGCCGAGACCCGCTGAAGCCCGGCCCCGCGCCGAACCCCCTATTCCCTATTCCCTATTCCCTACTCCCTGGTCTTCACGCGATGCGGGGAACCGCGCGCGCCCACCGCAGCCAGGGGAACGACCGGATCGCCCCGAGCGCGGCGTCGCTCACCGGCTCGTCGGCTTCGATGGTCATCAGCGCGTCCTGGTGCCGCCCCGTACGGTCCACGCGCATGGTGGCCAAGTTCACGTGGTGTGCCGAAAGGATGGTGGCCACGGCGGCGATGGTGCCCGGCTCGTCGTGGGCCAGCAGCACCAGCGTGTGGTACGCCCCGCCCAGCGCCACGGGAAAACCGTCGATCTCCGACACTTCCACCCGACCGCCGCCCAGCGACGCCCCGCGGACCACCAGGCGGTCTTCGCCGCGCTCGATGTGGAAGATGGCGGTGTTGGGGTGCGCGTCGTCGCCCAGGTCCACCTCCTCGAACTCCCACTGCAGCCCGGCGGCGCGGGCTTCCTCGTAGCCTTCGCGCAGCCGCAGGTCGTCCGGCGGCAGCCCCACCAGCCCGCCGACGATGGCGCGGTGCGTACCATGTCCCTCACCGGTGGCGGCAAAGGACCCATGAAGCTGAATGCGCACGCGGTCGGGCGTTCCGCCGGCCACGGCGCGCGCAATCAGCCCCAGCCGGCAGGCGCCGGCCGTGTGCGACGAGGAAGGACCTACCATCGTCGGCCCCAGGATGTCGAAGAGAGATACCATGAGCGGCAAAATAGGCGGGGCGGGGTGGACATGCCAGACGCTCCCTCTGCGCCAGCGTGCGGATCGGTATTTTTCCGGGACTGGAGGGATGGAACGGACGCTGTTAGACTGGACAGAGCGAGCATGCAGCCCGAACCCGGAGGGAGTGCAACCATGATGGTGATCGACGACGCCGAAACGCTCTGCCTTGCCGCCCACGTGGCGCGGGAGAGCGGGACGTGCCGCACGGAAGCCGTGCGCGCCACCCTGCGAGAGCGGGTGCACCACGCGCGCGAGGTCGCGGCCTGCCTGGACGCGTACGAGGAGGAACTGCGGACGGGGCGTGAGCGCGGAGAGCAGGTGCGTCCGCCGCTTGCGGCCGGGGAGCGCGCGGAGCGCATGGACTATGGCCCGCCCATGCACGCCCGATACGCGGAACTGCTGCCGTGTCAGGACCCGGCGGAGACGTGCGGGTGCGCGTGGAGCATCGAGGACCCGGAGATCGAGGCGCTCGTTGCTGAAGTGGCTTGCGGGATGTCCGTCAGCCCGGCGGAGGCGCTGCGGTCTGTGCTGCGCGACCGCGCCGTGGTGCTGCGCCGGCTCGCCGATGCGCTGCGCCCGTTCGGCCGCGCGGAGTCCGGGCTGCGGGCCCACGTGCTCGGCGACGTGGTGTACCTGACGCTCGCGCCCGTGGACGGCCCGGACGGAGCGCGCGGCCGGATGACCAAGGATGAGATGGAGGAGTACCTGGGATACGGACCGCACGGATACTGAGATCCGCCGGGGCCGACACCTTCAACCAGAGCGCAGATACGTGATTCTCGACAGCTCCGTGATCGTTGCGATCACAACCAAAGAGCCGGAAGCCCATGCAGCCGGGATGGTGATCGGCCAGGCGGAGGCCGTATCAATCGGCACGCCGACGCTGGTGGAAAGCGGAATGGTGCTGGCGGGCCGGCCCGGCGCGGACTGGCGCGCGTTGCTGGACGAATTCTTCGCCGAGACGGAGGCCGCTGTGATTCCGTTCTCGTCCGACCACTGGCGCGTCGCGGTGAACGCGTTCGAGAAGTTCGGAAAAGGGCGACACCCGGCGCGCCTCAATCTGGGCGATTGCTTCACCTACGCAGTCGCCCGTGTTGCGGGCCAGCCGGTGCTGCACCTCGGGAACGACTTCAACCAGACGGACCTGATGGTAATCAGCCTTTAGCCGGGCTACTTTTCCACGCCGGTGCCGGGCAGGCGCACGCTGGCGAGCTTCCAGCCCAGGCCGTCGCGGTGCATGATCAGCGCGAGGCGCTCGGCTCCGGAGTTGCGGTCCACGTAGCGCACCTCGAAGCGGTTGGGCCCCGCGTAGCCGCGCTCGATCGTGAGGTTGGCGCGATTGGGCTTGTCATCCTCCCCATCCTTGTTCCCGCCGCGCGGCTTGCCCCGCCCGCCCGGCGCGGTGCCCTGCATGAGCGCCGCGATGCCCGACGGCGTGAGCGCGCGGTCCACCACCGGGCCGGCGAGCGCCCCCGCCGCAAACCCGGTCAGCGCGCCCACACGCGAGCCCGCGCGGCCCGCCACCTGGTGGGACACGGCGGAGCGAACGTTGTCCTTGAGGCTCAGGCGCAGGGCGGGGAAGTCCACCAGTTCGTTCAGGCGCTGCGCGTCCCCCGCCTCGGCGGCGGCCTGCACGGAGCGGAGCGCCAGGTGCGGCGTGAAGTACTGCCAGGAGGCAAGGCCGCAGAAAACCAGAACGAGGAACAGCGTACCGCGACGGCGCATCGGGAACTCCGAATTCAGATGTGGACGGGGGTGAGTTGCGGGGCGGGGACGGATGATCGCTCGTCAGCGGTCCGGCATCCACGACGGGCCGGAGCGGACCTCGGCATCGGCCAGGGTGTCGCGGCGGGTCTCGGCCATGCGCCCGCCGCGGCGCTCGCGGACGATGTGCACGTAGGTCCCGGCATCCTCCAGCCAGTCCTGCGCCTCCTCGCGGACCGCCTCGAGCTTTCCATCCACCACCCGGTACCGCGCCGCCGTCCACAGCCGTCCGCCGTGCCCGCCGCGGTTGTGCGAGTGCCACTCCCGGGCGGCGCTGTCCGGCATCAGCGTTTCCCACTGGCCGAGGGGGACAAAGCGACTCATCCTGGCATCGAACCGCCAGTACTCCGACCGCGAGTTGGCCATCGCCGTCTCCGCGAGCAGCGCAAGGTCCGGGTGGCCGTCGTAGTCCAGGTCCGGTGTGGAGATGCGGTCCGCGGGAGGGATGTCGCCCACCACCAGGTTCTCGCCGGGGACGAGCGTCTGCACGGGCACGCCGCCGCGCAGCACGCGAATGCTGTCCACCGTTTCCGGACGCGAGCGGACCGGCGCGAACACGAAGCCGGGATCGCCCGGCCTGCCGACCACCGTTTCGCCGTTGAACGGAAGCGCCCGCCCCGTGTCCCCGTCCGCCACGGTGCGCGGCGCCGTGCCGCCGAACGCGGGGGCCGGGACGCGAATGGTGTCCGCCCGCGCCGCGGCGTCTTCGCGGGCGGTGCCGCAGGCGGCTGCGGCGAGCAGCGCGGCGGCGGCCAGCGGGGGGAGGAATCGGTGGATCACCGTCACGTTATCGAGTCCTGACCGTGTCGAGGGATGCCGCGAAATCGCGCAGCGTGCGCCAGTACGCATCATCCGCCACGTCCACCAGGTTGTTGTGCCCCGCGCCCCGCACCCAGAACTCGCGCGCGGAGCCCGGCGCCAGCGCGCGCAGCCGTTGGCCGTGCCAGAACGGGATCACCTCGTCCGCCGTGCCGTGGATCACGAGCACCGGCGCGGTGACGTGCTTCAGCCGGTCCACCGTGCGAAAGCGGTCGAAGGGAAGCAGCGGCACGCGGTTGAACACGGCGCGCACGCTCAGGAAGGTGCTTTCCAGGATCAGTCCCGCGACCGGCTCGCGCGCGGCGAGATACGCGGCGGGGCCTCCGCCCAGCGACCGCCCGTGCACGATGATGCGCCCCGGCGGCACCCCCGCGCCATGGGTCAGGTAACCGTACGCCGCGTCCTCGTCGTCGTACGCGGCCTGCTCCGAGGGGCGGCCGGTGCTGAGGCCGTACCCGCTGTAGTCGTACGCCAGCACGTTGAAGCCGGCGTCGCGCAGGCCGCGCAGAAAGGGGAGGTCGCCCGCCAGATCCTCGCCGTTGCCATGGCTGTACAGCACGGTGTACCGCGCCGCGGGATTCTGCAGATGAACGGCGGCGATCACCCCGCCCTGCGCGCGCGGAATCAGCAGGATTTCCGGCGTGCGCGCGTACCGCTGCGCCGGCGGCATGAAGATCAGCCGGTCCGAAACCAGCCACATCAGCAGCGCGAACCCGGCGTAGACCAGCGCCAGCAGAAGCAGAACGCGCATGGCGCGGCGGAGGAGGGTGGCGCGGGCCGCGATCACGCGAGAGCGGCGGGCACGTCGCGCGCGGCCTGCGCCGGCGCCGCGCCCAGCACGCGCTCCACCAGCCGGATGGTGCGGCTGCGGACGGGCTCGAACGCCAGGCCGACCGCCACGCCGGTCAGCACGCCGCCGGCACGGTCGCTCAATCCTAGCCGGGCGCCCACCCAGCCCTGCAGCAGCTGCTCCAGCGTGGCGAACAGGATCACCGTCATCAACCCCACCGCGCTGG
>NZ_DASVTX010000162.1:0-4380 GCF_036387355.1 Longimicrobium sp. | reverse complement strand
CGGGCGACCAGTCCGGGAGGCCGAAGCCGCCGCCGGGGACCAGCGTGCGCGTCTTGCCGGTCGCCGTGTCCAGGATGATGAGCCCGTTGGTGGCGGCGTACACCAGATGGCGGCCGTCCGGGGCCCAGCTGGGATCTTCGTTGTTGCCGCTCGTCGTGAGCATGCGCGGGCGGCCGCCGTCCGCGCTCACGGCGGCAATCTGCATCCGCCCGCTCACCCGCGTGTGGTACGCGATCACGGGGCCCGCGGGCGACCAGTCCGGCGAGGTGCTGTAGCCCCGCTGGCCGTACGCGTAGTCGCTGATGAGCCGCGGCTGGCCGCCCGGCTCCATCACGTAGATCTGCGGCTCCCCCAGCCGGTCGCTCACAAAGGCGAAGCGGCCGCCGTCCGGCGCCCAGGTGGGGGAAAGATTGTCGTAGCCACGGCCGCGCGTCTGCTGCTGCAGCCCGCCGCCCCCGCCGCTGATGGTGGCGATTTCCGTGTTTCCCGACACCGTCGTCGCAAACGCGATCGTCCGCCCGTCCGGCGAGTACGAGGGGGTAATGTTGATCCCCGCGCGGTCGCTCAGCACGCGGTCCGCGCCGGTGCCCAGGTCCCGCTCGTACAGCTGCGGGCCGCCGCCGCGAAAGCTGGTGTACGCAATCCGCCCCCCGTCCGGCGACCAGGCGGGGGACAGCGCGATGCTGCCGTGGCTGGTGATGCGGGTGAGGTTCTCGCCGTCGCTGTCCACGGCGTAGATCTCCTTGCTCCCCCGCCCCTGCGTCACAAAGGCGATGCGCGACGCGGCCATCCCCGGCTCGCCCGTGGCCCAGCGCACCACCTGGTCCGCCGCGGCG
Source organism: Longimicrobium sp. (assembly GCF_036387355.1). GTDB lineage: Bacteria > Gemmatimonadota > Gemmatimonadetes > Longimicrobiales > Longimicrobiaceae > Longimicrobium. The sequence continues at coordinate 3,544 of NZ_DASVTX010000162.1, read as the reverse complement.
TGCGCCGCCATGCGGAACCCGCGCGCGTCCGCCGCCGGAATGCTGAACGATCCGCTCCCCTTCGCCTGCCCGTAGACGGCGTCGTACAGCGTCATCGTCAACGTCAGGCCGCCCGCCCGCGGGGCCACGCTGCCGCGCAGCACCCAGTCCGCGCCGCGCTCGCTCCACAGGGCGAGATTGACCGAATCCGCCGCGCGCACCCCGGTCGCCTCGCGGATCTCGAAGCGGTCGCTGTACTGCAGGTCGCGCTGCACGATGGCCCGCAGCGCCTCGCCCCCCGCCCCGCCGAAGGGGAGAACGACGAAGCCCGGCTGCCGCTGCGTCTCGTACGTCGTGCGCAGTTGGACGACGACGGAGTCCTGCCCGGCGGCGGGCGCGGCGACGAACAGCGCCCCCGCGGCCAGGGCACCGAGGGAAAGGATCGATCGAAAACGCGGGATCATTGCGCGATGCTCGGGGAAATGTCGACGCACACCGGAAGCTCTTCCGCCCCGAACGCGGCGGGAAGCGCGCCGAACGCGCGGCGCGTGCCGGCCTGCTCGGCGGCTTCCATCAGCGCCAGGCGGAACGCGGCCCCGCCCCGCACCCGCTCGGTGGTAATGGCGGCGCTGGTTCCGTCGCGCAGAATGCGGAAGCACACGTTGCCGCTCCCGCCCTCCGCGCCCTCCGGCGCGCGGAAGAAGCGGCGCACCTGGCGCACGATGTTCTCGCAGTAACCGGGCGACGGGCAGCGCGCGCCCGCCGAGCGCACCGTCAGTCCCTCGCCGCCGGGCGAGCTGGCGTCCGGGTTGCGCCCCGTGGCCGGGCCCGTGCGCGTTCCGTCGCCCCGCGTGTTGTTGGCCGCCGTTCCCGTCCCCGGACGCTGGCCCGGCGCCGCGGTCCCCGTCGCGGGGCGGGTCGTCGTCCCGGTCGCCGCGCCGCCGGCGGGGCGCGCGGGGGTCGTCGCGGGCGTGGTGCGCGGAGGCGCCGGCGTCGTCCGGGGCGGCGTGGGTGCCGGCCTGGGCGGCGTGGCGGGACGCTGCGGTGTACGCTCCGGGGCGGGTTTGGGTTCCGGCGCCTTTTCCGGCGTGCGCGGGGGCGCGGGCGCCGGCTTGGGCGCGGGCGGCGCGGGATCCGGCTCCGGCGCGGGCGGATCGGGCTCGGCGGCGGCGGGCTCCGGTGCAGGCGCGGCGGGTTCCGCGGCAGGGCCCGCGTCCTGGTTGGCGGGCGGCTCGGCCATGGGCGCGCCCAGCACGTTGGGCGGCGGCGACACGATGTCCACCGCGTACACCTTCACCCTGGGCGGCAGGGCGGGCCCGGAGCCGCGGGCGGCCAGCGACATGGCCAGCACGGCCAGCCCGTGCAGGGCCACCGAGGCCAGCACAGGCATTCCCGTTCCGCCGCCGGCGCCGCGCCGCATCGTCAGTTCCCCGCTTCTTCCTCGGCGATCAACCCCACCGTGGCCACGTCCGACGCCTTCATCATCCCCAGCACCTGCACCACGCGGCCGTACGGCACGGCCTCGTCCGCCTTGAGGTACACGCTGCTGGCGCCCCGCTCCTTGACGATGGCGGGGAACTGCGCCGCGAACTCCTCCATGCGCACCGGCGCCTCGCCGATGTAGATCTGCCCCGCCTTGTCCACCGTCACGACGAGCCCTTCGGCGGAGGGGACGGACTGGGTGCGGGCGCGCGGCACGTTGACCTCCACCCCGCCCTGCATCATCGGCGCGGTGATCATGAAGACCACGAGCAGCGTGAGCACCACGTCCACCAGCGCGGTGACGTTGATTTCGGCGGCGTAGCCAAGGTCCTTGCGCTCGCGGCGGCGCGGCATCAGATGCGCCCTTCGCGGGCCAGCGCGCCGATCAGCTCGCTGCTGATGCCCTCCAGCTCCGCGCTGAAGCGGTTCAGCCGGCCCAGCAGGTAGTTGTAGGCCATCGCCGCGGGGATGGCCACAACCAGCCCGCCCGCCGTCGCCACGAGCGCTTCCGCCACGCCGGGCGCCACGACGGTGATGCTGCTGCTTCCCGCGCCCGCGACGGAAAGAAAGGAGTTCATCACCCCCAGCACCGTGCCCAGCAGCCCCAGCAGCGGCGCCACGCTGGCGATGATGGCCAGCCAGTTCAGCCCGCTCGCCAGCTCGTCGCGCTCCTCGCCCTCCTCCTTTTCCAGGACGATGCGCAGCACCTCCAACTGGGCGGGGGACAGGCCGCGCACTTCGCTTCCCGCCCGCGCCGCGCCCGGCCGCAGCTCGCCGAAAAAGGCGGCGCCGCGCTTGAACAGGCGGGTGAAGGGCGATTCACCCATCCCGCGCACCCACGAGTACGCCTCGTCCAGCGAGCCCGCGCTCTCGATGCGGTCCAGAAACTGGTCCGCCTCGCGGTGCAGCCGGCGGAACTGCACCGCCTTGCGCACGATGAGCGTCCAGGAGACCAGCGACAGGATGGCGAGCACGGCCATGACGATCTTGGTGGACGGCGTGCCGTGGGCAATCATCTGCCACGCCGACGAGAACTCGCTTCCGCTGTGCTGCATCAATCGGATGAATCCGGGAGAGAAAAGGTCACTCGCCGTCCCCGCGGGGCTCGGCGTCCAGCTCAAACAGGTAGCGCACGGTATCCAGCACCCCCGTCCCCCGCCCGTTCCCCGCGGCGCTGCGAAGGCGCACGGTGGGCGCGTGCAGCACCTTGTTCACCACAGCGCGGGTGAGCGCGTCGATGGCGGCCTGGTCCTGCGGGCTCAGGTGCGCGAGCTGCCGCATGGCCCGCTCCACCTCGCCGCGGCGCACTTCTTCGCCGCGGTCGCGCAGGGCGCGGATGGTGGGGACCACGGCCAGCCCCGCGTACCACTGCCAGAAATCCTCCACCCCCTCGGCCACGATGCTCCCCGCCGCGGGAAGCTCGGCGTGGCGGCGGCCCAGGTTGTCGTCCACGATCTGCCGCAGGTCGTCGACGTTGTACAGGAAGACGTTGGGCTCGTCGCCCACCCCCGCCTCTACGTCGCGCGGAATGGCGATGTCGATGATGCACAGCGGGCGCTGCGGGCCGCCCGGGAGCGCGGCGCGCAGCCGCTCGCGCGTGAGCACGGGGTGCGGCGCGGCCGTGCCGCAGATCACGATGTCCACCGACGGCAGCGCGGCGCCGAAGTCTTCCCACTGGATCGCCTCGCCCCCGCACCGCTCGGCCAGCTCGCGGGCCCGCTCGTAGGTGCGATTGGCGACGATGGCGGTGCGCACGCCCTCGCCGCGCAGCAGTTCCAGCGTGAGCTCGCTCATCTCTCCCGCGCCCAGGATGAGCGCCTTTCGCCCCTTGAGCGCGCCGAAGATCTTCTTGGCCAGGTCCACCGCCGCGCTGGGGACGGAGGCCGCGCCCACGCCCAGCGCCGTTTCGCTGCGCACCCGCCCGCCGACGGAGAACGCCGTCTGGAACATGCGGTGCAGCGCGGGGCCCACCACGGGGCCGTCCGGGCCGGCGACCTCGCGGGCCACGGAGTACGCCTCCTTGACCTGCCCCTGGATCTGCGGCTCGCCCAGGATCATGCTGTCCAGCCCCGACGACACGCGG
>NZ_DASVTX010000161.1:0-7510 GCF_036387355.1 Longimicrobium sp. | reverse complement strand
GGAGACTTTCCGTCGTTGTTGCGGCGACTTCAGTCGCTCGGCCGGCGGCCGCACCGCCTCGCTCGAGTCCACGAAAAAACGCCGCCCCGGACCGGAGTCCGGGGCGGCGTTCCGCAATCGTCGGGACGGCGATCAGGGATCGATGGCCGCTTCCACCTGCGCTTCAATGGCATCCGGAAGCGAGGAAAGGAAGTCGTACCCGGTCCACGCCTCCAGTTGGTCCACGGTGACCTTGTACGTGGTCCAGTTCACGTGCGCGATGCCGTCCACGTTCGGCATGTTCACCGCGATCACCCGGATGTCGCTGGCCGACGTAACGTCCGCCAAACCCCTCCCGTAGGGCATGATGACCATGATTTTCCACGTGCTCGTGGGGATGGCCACCTTTCCTGCGTTCTTCAGCGTCGCCGGCGAAGCCGGGTACAGGCCGCCCGCGATGTTGTAGATCTCCTTCTGCTGGAACCGCGCGAGGTCGTTTCCATAGTCCTCCAGGTCACCCCAGGGACCGGTGTTCAGGTCGTAGGTCTGCGGCAGAATCTGGCTGAGCAGGAACGTGGTGTCGTTCTGCGCGCGCGTCTGCGTGCGCTGCTCGCTCTGCGTCATGTGCCCGCGGGTGTAGCCGCTGTTCACATAGTCGGCGTCCACCACCGCCGTGATCCCGTACGAGGCCAGCAGCGCGTCGGCCGTGAACGTCGTGGCGCGCGTCGCCTTGCCGAAGTGCGTGCGGTTCAGGTCCCAGCTCACCCAGTTGGGCCCGCCCCGGCTGGCGTTGTACGACAGGTTGTAGTGCGTCCGCTTGTCGGACAGGATCAGCAGGTCGTTGTTGCCGCCGCCGGGCGTCGGGATCCCGAACTCCACGTGGCTGCGGTAGATGAACGTCGGCGAGTACTTGAAGATCGAGTAGAACGTGGTGTCGGCCATGCCGTTGGCGGCCGTTGCGACCAGGTGTACCTGGCCCGTGTCCACGTGCGTGACCAGCCCGGTCGCGTCGATGGTGGCGACCGACGGATTCAAGCTCGTCCAGGTCACCGTGGTGGTGGCGGTCTGTCCCAGCGAGTCCTCAGCGACGGCCGAGAAGCGGCGGAACTGCTTCAGCGTGTCGATGACCAGGAACCCGGGGCTGATCCGCAGCGAGGCCACCGGGCCCACTGCAACGGCGATCCCGTTCGCCGCGCCCGGCGTGCCGCGGTCATACTCGCCGGTGTCGTCACCCGGGCCGTACTTCTTGTACGCCGTGTTCCATGCCGCTCCCGCCAGCACCGTGTTGTCTGCCTTGACGTCGAGCAACTCGCGGCTGCGGCCGGTGGGAGGCGCGACGGTGGATCCGCCGACGGCCCACACCACGGAATCCATTGTGACGAACGTTCCCGCCGTCGCGCCCGGACGCCGGATACTGACGTAGTCAGGGGCAGTGGCGCTGGTGCTGTTGCTGAGCTGAATGGCGGTGCCGCCCCACTCGGCGATGGTCGTCACGCCGCCGTTCCGAACCGTGCTGGACCGGGCGGCAATGACGCCGTATGCGCGGGGCGCCAGCTTCACGCCCGCGGGAAGGATCACGAATTCGGTGGAGCTCCCCGACCGCGACTGGAGGCGGTAGCCGCCCAGATCCACCTCCGCCAGCCCCGGGTTGTACAGTTCCACGTACTCGCCCGTGGAATCATCCGGTACATTGGGGTTGGCCATCACCTCAGTGATGACGAGCGAGGGGGTGACCTCGGCCGAGACGTACACTTTGAACGCAAAGGTATTCACCGTCGCGTCCACATTCCACGCCCACTGCTTGACCGTGGAGATGCTGTCCGGCTTGAGCAGCTGGTTCCACTGGTAGTAGTCGGCGGGCCCGTTCAGGAACGAGTCGTTGCCGTCCACGGGAGTCGCGGTCACGCTTCCGCTGCCGCTGGTGACGTAGGGCGCCACCGCGTAGAACACGCGGATCCCGTTGGCGTGCACGTTCACCCCGTCCACCGAGCCGATGACCTGCGGCAGCAGGTTCTGCAGCCTCACGTCGGTCGTAAAGACGCCGGTGCCCGAGTTGTACGCCGTGTTGGCGCTCAGCATGCGCACGAACGTGTTCTGCCCGCCGTAGATCACCGCGTCGGCGCCGCCGGTGCTGGGAGCGGGCGTCTGGCACGTGATGCTGCCGGCCTTGACGCTGGCCACGCAGCTCAGTTCCAGCGACGGTCCGCCCGCGGGGCCGTCCGGGGTGGGCGCCTGGGCGGTGGGGGCTACGACGCTGTCGGTGCAGGCGACGGCAAGGAGGGCAACCGCGGCCGAGGCGGCGGTCGCAAGCGCGGAGCGCCACGCCCGCGGAGCGGCCATGGCTGCAGAAATTCGGTCCACCGGTACATCCGTGTCACGGGGATGCGGGGCTGGCCCGCCGGGTTGGGGAAGACTATGAGAGTAGCCGCCAGACGCGAATTTTGCAAGCCCATCGAAGTCTCTTGATCACAACGACTTGGCGATCTTTCGACAGACCGTGCACGACGCTGCCCCCGCCGCGCTCTTTGCGCCCTGGCGTTCCAGAGATCCCGCATTCCGGATGGGGATGAAGACCAGCGCCCGCGAGAAAAATCTGGAAAACAAACAGCCGATCGTTGACAGTATTGGACAGGGCGGACATGCTTTTGCCGCCGCTGCAACCCTCTTCGCAGCGACTACACGGAGCGTGACCCGGCGGCTCATCCCCGTGGTCGCGGGCACCTCCGAATTCCCCCCTGGAGATCTCCAAAATGCGCGGAAAGTTCGTCGTCGCTGCATGCCTCGCACTCAGCGGGTGCGCCACCATCGTGCACGGCTCCAAGCAGTCGGTCACCGTCGCCAGCACCCCCGCCGGGGCGCAGGTCATGATCGACAACATGAACGTGGGCGTGACCCCCATGTCGGCGCAGCTTTCGCGCAAGCAGGAGCACACCGTCCGCATCACCATGGCGGGCTACCAGCCGTACGACCTCAAGATGCAGAAGACGGTGGACGGGTGGATCGCCGGCAACATCCTGTTCGGGGGCATCCCCGGGCTGATCGTGGACGCCGCCACCGGTGCGATGTACAAGCTCACGCCCGACGCCGTGAACGCGCAGCTCACGCAGGGCACCGCCATGAACACCAGCGGCGACCGGATGGTGATCATGGTTTCGCTGTCCCCGGAACTCGGCCTGGAGAAGGTCGGGCAGATGACGCCGGCCGCGGACTTGGTTCAGAACTGAGCCCGGCCGGGCGCCGCGTCGGCCCCGATCCGCCGCGGCAGACCGCTGACCGTGTGGATGCAAGAAGGGGCCGCAGCCTGTGCTGCGGCCCTTTCTGTTTCGCGGAATGGAAAAGCGGAAAGATCAGCCGCTCGCCGCGCGGAGGATCAGGCGGGGGCGAGGCCCTCGTCCAGCTGCCGCCCGCGCCATTCCGGCAGCAGCAGCGCCCCGATGATGGCGAGCCCGAAGAAGGCGGCAAAGGTTCCGAAGACGGCCTGCGTTCCCCCCGCGGCCATCAGCGGGGGCACGCAGAGCGGCGCCAGGATGCTGGCGATGCGCCCGAACCCCGCCGCCCACCCCGCCCCCGTGGCGCGCACCGCGGTGGGGTACACCTCCGGCGTGGCGGCGTACACGGCGCCCCACGCGCCCAGGTTGAAGAAGCTGAGCAGGCACCCCGCTACGAGCACGGCGGTGGCGCCATCCGCTCGCGCAAAGAGCAGCGCGGCGCCCGCCGAACCGGCCAGGAACGCCGCCAGCGTGGGCCGCCGGCCCCACTTCTCGATCAGGTACGCGCTCACCGCGTAGCCGGGAAGCTGCGCCAGGGTGATGATGAGCGTGTACTCGAACGACTTCACCAGCGAAAAGCCGCGCTGCGTGAGCAGGGTGGGAATCCAGATGAAGGCGCCGTAGTAGGCGAAGTTGATCCCGAACCACACCATCCACAGCGCCAGCGTGCGCCGCGCCAGCCCGGCGCGCCACAGGCCGCCCAGCCCGACGCCCGCGGACTGATCCACCGGCTGCGGCGCCGCGACGCGGTCCGGAGCCGCGACACCCGCCTCCGCTTCGAAGCGGCGGACGACCGCCTCGGCCTCATCCACCCTGCCCTGCGTCTCCAGAAAGCGCACGGACTCCGGCAGCGCGCGCCGCACCACGCCGGAGTACAGCGCCGGCAGCGCGCCCAGCGCGAACGCCCACCGCCACCCGTTCTCGCTCCGCGGGATCACGTACGTGCCAATGAGCGCGGCCAGGATCCATCCAAAGGCCCAGAACGCCTCCAGCAGCACCACGATGCGGCCGCGGATGCGCGACGGCGCAAACTCGCTCACCAGCGTGGACGCGACGGGCAGCTCCGCACCCAGCCCGAATCCGATCAGAAAGCGAAAGACGAGCAGCGACGCCACGGACCACGAGAACGCCGCCGCGCCCGTCGCCAATCCGTAGACAAGGAGCGTCGCGGCGAATACGAAGCGGCGGCCCACGCGGTCCGCCACGCTCCCGCCCAGGCTGGCGCCGATGGCCATCCCCACGAATCCCACCGAGCCGATCCACGCCGCCGTGCCCCCATCCAGCCCCCACTGCTTCGCCAGTGTGGCCATGATGAAGCTGATCAGCCCCACGTCCATGGCGTCCATCGCCCATCCCGCTCCCGCCACCACCAGCAGGCGCCGGTGCAGGCGGGTGAAGGGGAGGCGGTCCAGTCGTTCGGCGCGGCTCAGCGGGAGCATGGACTGTGGCGGGCTGGTGAAAGGGCGTGTGCGCGTCCAGATTCAATCCACGGGCCACGCGCCGCCCGTTATCTCCCGCATCCACATGCCCCGTGACTCTTCCCCCGCCCGAGCCGGGCTTTGAGGACCGCATTCGCGACAGCTTCGAGCGGCAGCGCGCCATGGAAACCATCGGGGCGCGGCTCGTGCACGTGGGCGCGGACGAGGTGGTGATCGAGCTACCTTTTCGCGACGACCTCACGCAGCAGCACGGATTTCTGCACGCGGGCATCGTCACGTCGGTGCTGGACAGCGCCGCCGGGTTTGCCGCGTACACGCGCATGCCGGCGGACGCGGGGGTGCTCAGCATCGAGTTCAAGGTGAACCTGCTGGCGCCCGCGCGCGGCGAGCGCCTGCGCGTCGTGGGCCGCACCGTGCGCGCCGGGCGGACCATCAGCGTCGTGGCGGCAGACGCGTTCGCGGTCCAGGACGGCGCGGAAACCCACGTCGCGACGCTGGTGGGGACAATGATGACGGTCCGGGGGCGCGAGGGCATCTCCGGCTGAACCGATCCGCATCCGCCGGGCGGCGGTCATTTTTTCACGTATCGAGGAAGAAAATGCAGATGATCCGCACGCTTCGTCTCGCGCTGTTCGCCGCGCTCCTGTTCGGCCTCCCCGCCGCCGCGCAGGATTCCACGGTGGTGGTGCTTGTGCGCCACGCCGAAAAGGCGGTGATTGCCGGTGAGGCCAATCCGCCGCTGAGCGAGGAGGGACAGGCACGGGCGCGCGTGCTGGCGGATTCGCTGGCCGCGTGGAACGTGGACGCGATCATCACGACGCAGTACGTCCGGACCCAGCAGACGGCGGCCCCCCTGGCCGCGGCGCGCCGGATCACGCCCGTGGTGGTGTCGACGGCGGGTGAGGGCGGCGCGGCGGGGCACCCGGCCGCGGTGGCCGCCGCGGTCCGCGGGATGGCGGGAAAGACGATCCTCGTTGTGGGGCACAGCAACACGGTGCGCCAGATCATCCACGCGCTGGGCGGCCCCGCCGCGCGCGACCTGTGCGACGGCGAGTTCAGCAACCTGTTCGTGGTGGTGCTGAAGCCCGGCGCCGCACCTCGGGTGGAGAACCGCCACTACGGCCGGCCCGACGGCCCCACGGACGCGGCCTGCCACGGCATGTAGCGGATCCGGGAATCATCCCGAATCCGCCAGGGCCCGCCCCGGGGGTGAGGACGGCGCGGTGCGCTCCGGAGGGCTTGCCCTGACCGCCGCGCGGTGGATGTGGAGGATAAGGACAACGATGACCGGGTGCGTTCCGGATGGTGCCGGGCGGTCGGAAAGGCCCCCTCTCCCCGGCCCTCTCCCCCGCTGTCGCGGGAGAAAGGGAGACCTCAGCACGAGCCGAGGCCCCGGTGGTGCAGCCCGCTTCGACTCGGCCGCCGCTCGGGGCCCCTCCCCCGGTTCCTCCCCGTGCAAACAGCCGCGCGGAGAGGGGAGATGGCACAAGGGTCTCGGCCCGCCACGCGCAGCCTCACAGTAGTGCCGTGAGGCTTTCAGCCGTTGTTGCGGCGACTTCAGTCGCTCACGCCACCATCGGCCCGACCGAAAATCCGCGGTCCGCGCCGGGCTTTCCGCCCCGTGCAGGTGAAGTCCCCCCGTCCGTTTGGGGGGACTTTCCGCCGTTGTTTCGGCGACTTCAGTCGCTCACGCCACCCTGGCGGCGACTTGGAACCGCGACCGCAGCACAAGCGGGACGAACGGCATGGGCCGGATTCGGGGATTCGGTGTATGGAACGGAGTTGCGCGTACGCGGGCACACGTGCCCGGGGCGCGGGGGTTTCAGCGTTGCAGCACGCGGCCGGGCGCCGCGCGAACCGGGAGAGGGATGATGACGCAGGAACATCGCGAGATCGCGACAGTGGGCGGGGGATGCTTCTGGTGCACCGAGGCCGTGTTCGACCGTCTGAAAGGGGTGATCAGCGTGGAGAGCGGCTACGCGGGCGGCCGGGATCCCAATCCGTCGTACGAGGACGTGTGCGGCGGCGCCACGGGGCACGCCGAAGTGGTGCAGGTGACGTTCGATCCCGCGCAGGTGTCGTATCGCGACATCCTGCGCGTGTTCTTTGGCACGCACGACCCCACCACGCTCAACCGGCAGGGCGCCGACGTGGGGACGCAGTACCGCTCCGTCATCTTCTACCACTCCGAAGAGCAGCGCCGCGTGGCGGAAGAGGTGATGCGCGATCTGGGCGACCGGGAGATCTTCGAGTCGCCCATTGTGACGGAGCTTTCTCCGGCGCCGCCGTTCTACATGGCCGAGTCGTACCACCAGGAATACTTCGCGCGGAACCCCGGGCAGGGCTACTGCCAGGTGGTGGTGGCGCCCAAGGTGGCCAAGTTCCGCAAGGAGTTCGCGGGCCAGTTCCGCGACTGAGGCTGGGTCAACGAGGCTGAAGGAGGCGTCCGCGAGCCTCCCTGAGCGGATGAATCCGCCGCTCCAGAAGCGGCAAGCCCCGACACGGCGCCAGAGGCGCGCCGTGCGGGGCTTCAACTGCATCACCGGCGGGCAGCTCGGCGCATGCGGCCCGCGCCGAAGCCGCGGGTGCAGTCCGCGCAGGCGGACTTCGTGCTTTTCCAGCGGAGAATTCATTCGCTCTGGACAGGCCGCCGCGCCTCGACCCGCTTCTCGCACCGATGCATCCGCCGCAGTCCGCGCAGGCGGACTTCGCGCCGTTGTTGCCGCGACTTCAGTCGCCCGTCGTCCGCCCCAACCCGCCGTTGCCGTGTGCCCCCTCTCCCACATTGGTTCGTGGGAGAGGGTGGACGCGTCTCAGCGCGGC
>NZ_DASVTX010000160.1:0-8380 GCF_036387355.1 Longimicrobium sp. | reverse complement strand
TCCTTATTTGCTGACCCTGCGTAGCCGAACCAGATAGGACGAAGGCGGATGTGGGCGTGTCCCTGCGCTGCGCTCCGGGCCGGGCTGCGCGCGCCGTAGGCAACGATACAGCTGTTGCCAACGGCGCCGAGCCCCCTGCGTTGCGGGGCAACGATACGGCTGTTGCCCCTCCACTCCGGGTTCTCGGCCCTGCGGGCGCGCATCCCTCACGCAAAGTGATCCGCGCGAACCTCGCCCCGCTCCGGCCGCGACAAGCAAAGCGGACACCTCGACGAATCCCGCGCACCCTGCGCGAGATTCGATCGGTACGGACCCCGTTCCCTATTCCCTATTCCCTATTCCCTGCAGTATTCCCTATTCCCTGCCGTTCATCTCTCCCCCGCCCGCTCCGCCGCGGCGAGCGCCTCCGCATTCCGCCCCGCGAACAGAAAGTACGCCACCATCGCCGAGGCGAAGCACGCGGCCAGCACCAGCTTGACCGCGCGCGGCAGGCCGGAGGGCGAGATGAAGCCCTCGATCATCCCCGCGATCACCAGCATGACCGCGGTGCCCAGGATGAGGGCCACCGCCTCGCGGCCGCGCGTCACCAGCACCTCGCGCCGCGTGCGCCGGCCCGGGAGCAGAATGGCCGAGCCCATCCACAGCCCCGCGCCCCCCGCGATGCAGATGGCCGTGAGCTCGATCCCGCCGTGGGGGAGCACGAAGGTCCACAGGTGCAGGCTCTGCCCCACGTTGGCGAACATGGCCGCCACCGTGCCCAGCAGCACGCCGTTCATGACGAGCACCCAGGCGCTCCCCAGGCTGGCCAGAATGCCGCCCGCAAAGGCCAGAAACGTCACCTGCACGTTGTTGCTGATCAGGCGGGTGGCCATGGCGGGCATGAAGATCTCCGGCACCTCCACGTAGCCCTCGCCCCGCGCCTCCTTGGCCGCCGCGTTCTCCGCCCGCGCCATCATCTCCGCGGGCACCAGCTCCCGCGCCATCTCCGGCCGCGCGCGGATGGCGGCAAAGGACAGGAACGCGGGGAGGTAGAAGAGGACGGAGGCCAGGGCGATGGGGCGCCACAGCCGCCGCGCCAGCGCCGCGAACCCGCCGCCGACAAAGGCGCGGAAGCGGCGCCAGGTGCGCTGCGGGGGGCGGTAGAACAGGTTGTGCCCCGTCCCCACCATCCGCTCCAGCGAATACAGCAGTTCCGGCGAGCCGCCGTACGTGCGCGCGCGGGCCAGGTCCGCCGCCACCCCGCGGTACAGCGTGGCAAAGCGCGACACGCGCCCCTCGTCCAGCTTGTCCAGCCCCTGCCTGCGCGTTTCTTCCAGCGTCTTCTGGTACTCCGCCCACTCCGCGCGCTGGCGCCGCACCAGCGCCGTGGCCTGCGCGGTCCCGGCCCGCCCGCCCGCGCCGGAGGCCCGCCGCCGCTCCGTTTCTTCCTCGTGCAGCACCGACAGGTACGCGTCGGGGCTCATGGCCACCCGTCGCCCGTCTTCCGCCACGTGGCGCTCCACCCGCGCCATCAGCTTGCGCGACAGGTCCGCGCGCACCGCGCCTTCCAGCGTGAGCCGCCGCGCCACGTACATGGACACGGCGGTGAACTCCTCCGTGCTCAGCCGCGGCGGGCCCAGGGCGGGGGCGCCGGCGGCGGGGGCGGGCGAATCCTCCGGGATGGCGTGCCCCGTGCGGTCGCGCACCACCACCGTTCCGGCGGCCAGGTCGCCAATGCGCTTGGTCTGCGGGTGCAGCATCATCGACAGTCCGCCGAAGATGCACGAGCCGCCGGGCTGAATGTCCAGCACCAGCTTCAGAAAGGTGCGCACGGCCGCGGCGCGCACGGTGACGGGGTAGCCGCCGTCCTGCACCACGCGGATCCCCATCCGCTTCTTGCCCGGTGTCTGCCCGTCGCGAAAGCCTTCAAAAAAGATGAAGTAGCCCCAGATGAGCAGAAAGCCGAACAGGGTCATGATCCCCATCCCCAGCCCGCTCACGAAGTTCTCCAGCCCGATCCCCCGAAACAGGAAGCCGAGCAGGATGGTGGCACCGAGGATGGCGCCGAACATCAGCAGGACGTCGATGAGCAGCGCGGTGAACCGGGAACCCAGGTCCGCCAGTTCGTAGCCGATGGCGACGTGCTCGGGGGTTTCCACGTCCACCTGCCGGTCGGCCAGGACGTGCGCGGGGGCGGTCTGTACCAGGGACATCAGGGCGCGGAGGGCCGGGTTGCGCGGGGAGATGCGTGCGGAAAAGCGTGTGCCGCCCGAATCTATGCGCCGTCCTTTGACGCCGCGAGGGCGCGGCGGCGCGAACCGTGCCGGTGATCGCGCCCCGGAATGGCCCCGACGCATCGGCCGGGGCGCGGACGCGCTACATTTCCGTCCACGATCACAGACACCAGGCGGGCAGGGGCGGATGCACGACAGGGGCGAGGTGCGGCTGCACCGGGAAGCGGAGGGCGTCACGCGCATCGACCACGGCTGGCGCGGCGCGGGGTTCATCGCGTCGTACCTGGTCGAGGAGGGCAACGGGCTGGCGCTGGTGGAGGCGGGGCCGTCGTCCACGCTGGACACGCTGCTGGCCGGCATCCGCGCGGCGGGGCGCGACCCCGCGGACCTGACGCACCTGCTGCTGACGCACATTCACCTGGACCACGCCGCGGCGGCCGGCCACCTGGCCCGCCTCGCACCCCGGGCCCGCGTCGTCGTCCATCCGCTGGGCGCCCCGCACCTGGCGGATCCGTCGCGGCTGCTGGCCAGCGCGGCGCGCATCTACGGCGGCGCCATGGACCTGCTCTGGGGGACGATGCTCCCCGTAGACCGGGAGCGCATCGACGCCGCGGCGGACGGGACGGTGGTCCGCGTGGGCGGGCGGACGCTGCGCGCGGTGGAAACGCCCGGCCACGCCGACCATCACCACGCCTGGCACGACGCGGAGGCGGGGCTCCTCTTCAGCGGCGACGCGGGCGGAATCCGGCTGGACGGCGCGCGCCACGTCCGCCCGCCCACGCCCCCGCCGGACGTGGACACCGCGCGGTGGCTGGCCAGCCTGCGGCGGATGCGCGCCCTGCGTCCCCGCATCCTCCTCCCCACGCACTTTGGCGGGGTGGACGACCCGGAATGGCACCTGGACGACGCGGAGCGCCGGCTGCGCGCGTGGACGGAGACGGCGGGGCGCTTCGATCCCGCGGACGGGGACGGCCTGGCCGCGGCGCTGCGCGACACGGAAGACGCGGCGCTGCTGGAGGCGGGCGGCGATCCCGCGCTGGTGGGGCGCTACGCGGAAACCATCCCGTATCCCATGATGGCCGCCGGCCTGCTGCACCAGCGGCGGCGGCGGGAAAGGGACGCCCGGTGAGCGGCGCGGAACCCCGGGAGGGAGGGCGGTTCCCGCTTTCCGAGGTGATCTCCGCCCTGTCCTACGCGCTGGACCTCACGGAGGGGCAGCCGGAGGGGCACTCCATCCGCACCTGCCTGATCGGGATGCGGGTGGCGGACGAGCTGGGGCTGGACGCGGACACGCGCGCCTCCCTCTTCTATACCCTGCTGATGAAGGACGCCGGGTGCTCCGCCAACGCGGCGCAAACGGCGGCCCTGTTCGCCGCGGACGACGACGCGGTCAAGCGGTCGTGGAAAACGGTGGACTGGCGGCGGCCCAGCGGCGGGCTGCGCCACGTGCTGGGCAACGTGCGCCCGGGCGAGCCGCTGGCGCGGCGGCTGCGGCAGGCGTGGGGCATCGTCTCCGGCCCGCCCATGACGGCCGACCTGGTGCGCGCCCGCTGCGACCGCGGCGCCGACATCGCGCGCATGCTGGGGCTCTCGGCCGAGACGGCGGCGGGGATCGGCGCGCTGGACGAGCACTGGGACGGCGGCGGCGTCCCGCTGGGGCTGCGGGGCGAAGAAATCCCGCTTCTGGCCCGCATCGCCTGCCTGGCGCAGACGGTGGAGGTGTTCCACGCCGCCAGCGGAACCGAAGCGGCGCTGCAGGTGGCCCGGCGCCGCTCGGGGCGCTGGTTCGATCCGGCCCTGGTGCGCGCCCTCCTTGCCACCCGGCGCGACGCAGCGTTCTGGCAGTCGCTGGGCGGCGACGTGCGGGCGCGGGTGGCGGAGCTGGAGCCGGCCGGCCGCGAGATGAGCGCGGACGACCACGCGCTGGACCGCATCGCCGAAGCGTTCGCGCGGGTCATCGACGCGAAGTCGCCCTACACCTTTCGCCATTCCGAGGGCGTGGCGGCGTACGCGGACGCCACGGCGCGGGTCCTGGGCTTCCCCGCGCCGGAGCGGCGGGACCTGCGCCGCGCGGCCCTGTTGCACGACATCGGCAAGCTGGGCGTGAGCAACCGCATCCTGGACAAGCCGGGAAAGCTGACGGAAACCGAGTTTGCGGCCGTGCGCCTGCACCCCCTGTACACACACCGCATCCTGGCCCGCGTGGGGCCGTTCCGCGAACTGGCGGACCTGGCCGCCTCGCACCACGAGCGGATGGACGGGCGCGGCTACCACCGGGGCATTCCCGCGGGGACGCTGCCGCAGGCCGCGCGGGTGCTGGCCGCCGCGGACGTGTGCGACGCGCTCAGCGCCGAGCGGCCGTACCGCGCGGCGCTTCCGCGCGAGCAGGTGCTGGCCCTTCTGGCCCGCGACGCGGGCCCCGCGCTGTGCCCCGTGTCGGTGGACGCGCTGCGCCAGGCCATGGAGTCCGACCCCGGGCTGGGAAGGGCGCCGCAAGGCCCGTCCGGAGCGGCGGGTTTGCCGGTTGTTTCGGCGTGATTGGAGCGGGCGTCCCCGGCGGCCGCGAACGGGTGCGACAAACGGTCGACAACCGCGCGCAAGTGCCTGCCGTACATGACGTTCCGCCCGGGAACCCCGGGATGGCGGCAGGGTACGGCTGTTCCGCTCCGCGGCGGGGGGCACGCCGGTGCGGGGCGGGTGCTTGACAGGGGCGGGGCCACCGTGCACCTTAACCGGCGAACCCTGCCAGCAGGGCTCGCGGCGCGGTTTTCCCGTTCGTGAGCGGACGTCCTCCGTCAGGCGCCTTCACCCGGCGTGTGACGGAGTTTCGATCTAACGTTCGCTTGTCTGCCGGACAGCCGCCGAAAGCACGCCGCCGGGAGCCGGTCAGAATCTGGTCCGATCGTTCGTTCGGTATCCAGAGCCGGGGGTCGCCTACCGGGCGCATTCAGAGATCCACGCGGGAGGAGGGCAATGTTCAACAAGCTCGTCGCGTCCGAGGGCCGCAAGAAGACCGGCTTTTGGTCGCCGACCAACCTCCTCATCTCGGGGGTGCTGCACGTGGTGCTCATCGGGGGCCTGGTGGCCGCCGGTGTAGGCGCCGCGGAGCGCGCTTCGCGGGAGAAGGAAGAGCTGGTCGACTTCGTCGAAGTCGAGGAAGAAAAGCCGAAGGAGCCGGAACCGGAGCCGGAGAAGCCCAAGGAGCCGGAACCGCCCCCGCCGGAGCCGGAGCCCAATGCTCCGCCTCCCGTGGTGAAGGGGTTCCAGACCCTGACTCCGCCCACGGAGCCGCCGGCGGCCATCGCCCCGCCCAACCCCAACCAGCAGGCCATCAGCCCCGAGGACCTTTCGGGCCAGGGACAGGAAGGCGGCTCGGCCAAGGGCGTCGAGGGCGGCGTGGCGCAAAGCACGGCGGAGCGCGAGGCCCCGGCCGACGTGGGCACCTACGAGCTTTCGGCGGTGGAAGAGCAGCCCCGCCCCACCAATACGGCGGAGCTGCAGCGGCAGCTGGAGCGCAACTACCCGCCCCTGCTGCGTGACGCCGGCGTCACGGGCACGGTGCAGGTCCGCTTCCGCGTGCTGGAGGACGGCCGCGTGGACGCGGAAAGCATCGAGGTGACCAACTCGTCGCACGAGCAGTTCAACGACCCGACCATCCGGTCGGTTCAGCGGCTGCGGTTCCGTCCGGCCAAGGTGAACAACCGGCCGGTGAAGGTGTGGGTGGAGCTTCCCATCCAGTGGCAGGTGGCGCGCTGAGCGCGTGCGCCCCGGAAGCTCCGGGGCGCGGCAGGACACCAGGGCGGCGCGGCCGGGCAGGCCCGCGCCGGACGCAGGCAAACATCACGGAAGGCGCAGGCGCGCTGAGGAGATCGTAGAACCATGGATATTGCGAAGATCTGGGCCGACACCGGGTTGCTGAACCGCGGCATCGTAATCTTCCTGATCCTGATGAGCATCACGTCGCTTACGGTGGCGATCTGGAAGTGGCTTCAGTTCCGCCGGATGGCGACCGCGACCAAGCAGTTCGCGCCCGCCTTCTCCGCGGCCCTGGAGAGCGAGAACATTCCGGAAGCGCTGGCGCTCGCCGATCAGTACCCCAAGTCGCACGTGGCCCGGGTGCTGGGCGAGTCCCTGCGCGAGGTTGCCCCGCTGCTGAGCGATCCCCGCGCCGCCGGCGCCGCGATCGTGTCCTGCGAGCGCTCCGTGGAGCGTGAGCAGATCCTGCTGGCCAACGAGCTGAAGAGCGGCCTGGGCATCCTGGCCACCATCGGTTCCACCGCGCCGTTCGTGGGTCTGCTGGGCACCACGCTGGGCATCGTGAACTCGTTCATGGGCATGTCGGAAAAGGGCGGCGGCCTCGAGGCCGTGTCGGGCGGTATCGCCGAGGCCCTGATCGCCACGGCCATCGGCCTGGTGGCGGCCATTCCCGCGGTGTGGCTGTACAACTACTTCACCGCCAAGCTGGACACGCTCTTCTCGGAGCTGGCCTACGCCGGCCGTGAGATGATCGACTGGATGATGACCCGCCAGGCCCGCCGCGAAGTGGGCGGCGCCACCTACGGAGACTGACCCATGGCTGGAGGACATGGCGGAGGCGCCGCCTTTGGCGGATCGCCGCTCCCCACGGTTGCGGGCGTAACCTCGGACGTGACCTCCGACATCAACGTCACGCCGATGATCGACGTGATGCTGGTGCTGCTGATCATCTTCATGGTGGTTACGCCGTCGCTGGCCTACGAGGCCAAGCTGCCCAAGGCCCGCACGGCGCTTCCCGAAAAGGAAGACCGCGTGACGCTGGGTGTGGACAACAAGGGCAAGTACTGGCTGGAGGACGTGCCCAATCCGGGCCCCATTCCGCTGGACCAGCTCGAGGCCCGGCTGCGCGCCGAGTACGACAAGCGCCCGGGTGACCACAACCTGTACCTGAAGGCCGACAACGGCGTGGAGTACTCGTACGTGCTGAGCGCGATCGATGCTTCGCGCCGGGCGGGGGTGCGCCGCATCGGCCAGATCACGGAACTGCCCGCAGGGGCCCGCGTTCGCCGCGAGTAGCGGAGAAGCCTTTTGCCCTGGCCGCGCGTGGTGGCGCGGCCGGGCGCCGACATTGAGCACGGAGGGTCAATCCCATGGCAATGGGAGTTGGCGGACAAAAGGGCGGCTCCATGAGCGAGATCAACATGACGCCCATGATCGACGTGCTGCTGGTGCTGCTCATCATCTTCATGGTGGTGCAGCAGGGCCTTCAGCGCGGTCTGATCGTGCAGGTGCCGCCCCCGAAGGAAAAAGAAGAGATCTCGCAGAAGCCGCCTGACGACGAGCAGATCGTGCTCGAGGTGGAGCCGGGCCCCAAGTACGCCGTGAACCGGCAGCCGGTGGAGCCCGCGAACCTGGAGTCGTTCCTGCGGCAGACGTTCGTGGGTCGCCCGCGCAAGGTGATCTTCATCAAGGGCGCAGAAAACCTTACGTACGGCGACGTCGTGCGTGCGGTGGACGCGAGCCGCGCGGCCGACATCGCGGTGGTGGGCCTGGTGCCCCGTCCCGAAGTGGGGCCGGCCACCGTGGTGGCGCCCCCGGCGCAGTAAGCCCCGGGCTGCCCGGACCGCTGAGATCGTGGAGCCGGCGCTCTTCCTTTCGGGGAAGGGCGCCGGCTCTTTTTCCTCCCCGTGTCAGAAGCGGGTGGGGCTGCGGCGTTCCCTCCTGCAGGCACGGCGGCGAGGGATCACGCGGAACCGGGGGGATGGCCATGGCGATGGGAATGAGCGGGCGGCGCGGCGGGCCCACGGCGGAGATCAACATGACGCCCATGACCGACGTGGTGATGGTGCTGCTGATCATCTTCATGGTGGTGCAGCAGAGCCTGCAGCGCGGTCTGATCGTGCAGGTGCCGCCGCCGGAGCCGCCCGCCATCGACAGCCGCGTGCCGGACGCGCTGGTGCTGCAGGTGAGCGCGGGCGGAAAGTACGCGCTGAACCACCAGCCGCTGAACGGGGCGCGGCTGCGGGAAGAATTGGCCGCCATCCTGGCGCCGCGGCCCCGCAAGGTTCTGTTCGTGGCGGCGGAAGGCCCGCTCACCTACGGCGAGATCGTGGCGGCCGTGGATGCCGGCCGTGACGCCGGGGCGGACGTGATCGGGCTGAGTCCGCACTGACCCGGTTTACGCAGGAGAT
>NZ_DASVTX010000159.1:0-3426 GCF_036387355.1 Longimicrobium sp. | reverse complement strand
TTCCGTCCTGCACGAGGGCGGCCCACTGCTCTTCCAGCTCGTCCAGCAGGCGCTCGTAGTCCGCGCCCACGGGGCGGCCGCAGGTGGGGCAGGTGCCTTCCGGGCCCAGCGTCTGGATCTGCTTGATCTGCTCGCGCAGTTCGGCCGCGCGGTCGCGGTAGCCGCTGAGCTTGGTCCACGCGTCCTGCTTGTCGGCCAGCCACGCCGACTTCTTTTCCTCCAGCTCCGTTTCCGCCGTGGCCCGCTCGGCCCGCAGCCGCTCCAGCTCCTCGGCGTAGCGGCGCTCCAGCTCCGGCGCGGTGGCGACCTTTTCCAGCCGCTCGCGGGCACGCTCCAGCTCCGCGTCCAGGTCCGCCGCCTGCCGCGCGAACGCCTTGCGCCGCTCGTCCTGCCGCGCGAGCTCGCTGAGCCGCGAGCACTGGTCGTTGACCGAGGGAAGCTCGGACAGACGCTCGCGCAGGGGCGCCAGCTCCGCTTCCGCGCCGGCGACGGCCTCCAGCTCGGCGGCGGCGCGGTCCAGGTCGCGGCGGGCGGACTCCCGGTCGCGCTCCGCCGTCTGCATGGCGTGGGTGAGCTCGCGGAAGCGCTCGCGGGCCGCCTGCGCCTCCACCCAGCGCGGAGTGACGAGCCGAAGCTCCGCCTGCGCCCCCTCCACCGCGAGCTTCGCCGCGTTCAGCGAAGCGACCGCGTCCGCCACGCGCTGCTCCGCTGCCCGGCGCGCGGCGACGATCTGCTCGCGGTCGCCCAGGGTGGCGCGCAGCCCCTTGATCTCGCTGCGCAGCTCCGTCTTGCGCGCCTTGACCAGGTCCTGCGCGCGGCGAAGGCGCTCGTAGCCCAGCACCTGGCTCAGAAAGCGGCCGCGGTCCGTGGGCCCCATGGCCGCCAGGAAGGCGAGCTCCTTCTGCCCCGTGAAGTAGGTGTTGAAGAACTCTTCGCGCGTCATGCCGACGCGCTGCTGCAGGTACGCGGTCGCACCGCCCAGCGTGGAGGCGACGGGGGCGGCGCCGCCGTCCAGGTACACGTCGGCGCCGTTCAGCGAGCGCACGACGCGGAACTCATGCGCGCCCAGCCCGAACGCCAACTCCACTTCCACGCGCGCGCGTGCCCCCGCGCGCGCGAAGCGGATGGTGTCATTGGTCCCCCGGGCCGCCTGCGAGCCGTAGATGGCCCAGGCGATCCCCTCCAGGATGGTGGATTTGCCGGCGCCGTTGGGCCCGATGATGCCGGTGAGCCCCGGCCGGAAGGTGATCTCGGTGTCCGCGTGCTGGCGGAAGTTGCGCATCCGCAGAGACAGAAGGCGCATGGCTCAGCCCTCCCCTGTGCGGTCCACGTACTCCGTCCCGAGGTTCACGAGGCGGTCCGTCTTCACGATGGGATCGCGAATCTGCCAATCAGACGTGAGAAAAGCGGACACCTGCTCCTGCAGCGTCTGCCGGCGCACGGGGGCGGCGCTGCCGGAGCGGCGGCGCACCTCGGGCGGGCGGGCGTCCAGGTGAAAGTGCAGCGCCTCGGCCTTCCACTCGCGGATGCGGCGGTGGTTGAGCTCGCGGACCACCGCGCGGGGAATGTCGCCGACCACCATGCGCACCAGCTTGCCGCGGATCCCCTCCGGAACCCGGCTCACCGCGGCGTGGATGGACTCGTCCACCTCCGCCGGGGAAAGGCCGCGCGCATCCAGCCGGGGAAGGTCCACGACGGGGCGGGTGCGCACGGGCTGGAACTCCGCCGTTCCCGTCTCCGTGTCAAAGAGCAGGAATCCTTTCTCTTCCTTTTCCATCCAGATGTTGGTGGAGGTGCGCTCGATGCCCCCCGCGTACCACATGTTGGGCGCCAGGTCCGTGCAGATGTGGTAGTGGCCCAGCGCCACGTAGTCCCACCGCTCCGGCCCGATGTCGGTGTCGGGGACGATGGCGCCGCCGTATTCCGACACGTAGCGCAGCTTGCGCTCGGCCACGTCGCCGCCGATGGTGCCGTGCAGCATGAGCAGGTTGTGCCGCGCCCCCGGCTCCGGCTCGATGCGCGTTTCCTCGCCGCCGGAAAGCGACACGTGCGGCAGGCACAGGATGGAGGCGTCGATGCCCGGCAGGTGCACCGCGCGGCACTCGTCGGCCACCACGCGGACGCCCTCGATCTCCCGGAACAGGTGCAGGATGTTGCCCGTTTCGGCGGAGCGCGGCGAGTCGTGGTTGCCGGCGATCATCACCACCGGCACGCCGGGGAGGCGTTCCGCCAGGAGCGAGAACTGCCGGAACGCCTCGGCGATGGCCGTGTTGGAGGGGCGCACGGTGTGAAAGACGTCGCCCGCCACCAGCACCAGGTCCGGCCGCAGCTCCACCGTGCGCGCCACGGCCTGGCGAAAGGCGTCGGCCACGTCGGCTTCGCGCACGTTGGCGCCGCGCTGCGTGACGCGGTGGTAGGCGCGAAAGCCCAGGTGCAGGTCCGCCCAGTGCGCGATCCTCACGGGCGCACCCCTGCCGGCGCGGGCCCGCGCTTGTGAGCGGGGCGCGCGGCGGCTACGATTGTGCGTTGCACGCGGGACCCGCGGCGCGAACCGGGCTTCCCCGCCGGGGTACCGGAGCCGCCGCCGGGCACCGGCGATCCTGAGACTACCATCGACCGACCCACGTCGTCATGGCCGAGAATAAAAAGAAGAAAAAGAAGGTGTCTCCCGAAGAGCGCCACCGCACCCTGCAGGACCAGGTGCAGGCCCTTCCGTACGCGCTGGCCGACCTGGAAAGCAAGGGCGAAAAGCGCAAGGCGTTCATGCTCAAGTACTTTGCCGCCCCCGTCATCCGCCTGATGAAGCGGCTGATGGACCGGCAGCGCTACAGCGGCGCCGAAGGGCAGAAGCTGAAGCAGCAGGAGCAGATGAAGCGCCACCTGGAAATGCGGCGCAAGCAGATGGAGTTCATGCAGGGCGAAATGGCCCGGCAGCAGAAAAAGGCGCAGAAGCGCACCAAGGGCGGACCGCGCTAGTCCGCCACCGGCGCCGCCCGCGCGCCGCGCTCCTCCAG
The DNA here is from genome assembly GCF_036387355.1 of Longimicrobium sp. Taxonomy (GTDB): domain Bacteria; phylum Gemmatimonadota; class Gemmatimonadetes; order Longimicrobiales; family Longimicrobiaceae; genus Longimicrobium. The sequence continues at coordinate 412 of NZ_DASVTX010000159.1, read as the reverse complement.
GGGCGCGGCGCGCGGCGTTCGCGCCCCCTCCGCCGCGCCCGCCCGGTCGCGGTACACGGCCGCGGCCTCCACCCGGGGCCACTCCTCCGCCGGCCACGCCTCGAACCACCCCGCCCGCTCCGGGAACGCCGTCCCCGCCTGCGCCGACGCGGCGAGCAGAAAGTTCTGCCGCTCCGCCGAATCCTGCCCCAGGTGCGTGTACAGCCGCAGCGACGGGAACGACTCGGCCGCGGTGCGCACCACGGACCAGAAGCGCCCCTGCCCTTCGCCGCGCGCCACCCCGATCAGGTTCACCAGCAATACGCCGTGTGGCCGCAGCAGCGCGGCGAATTCCGCCAGCGCCTCGCGGGTAACCAGGTGCGGCGGCACCATCTCGTCTCCGCCGTACACATCCACCACCACCCGGTCGAAC
>NZ_DASVTX010000158.1:0-3282 GCF_036387355.1 Longimicrobium sp. | reverse complement strand
CGAAACCGTTGAGCGCATCCTGGCGACCATGGCGCAGATCCCGCCCCGCACCGTCGCCGGCAGCGACCGAGAGCGGCTGCGCACGCTGGAGTCGGAGCTCAGGGCGCGCGTGTTCGGGCAGGACAGCGCGATCGGGCAGCTCGCCGCCGCCATCAAGCTGTCGCGCGCCGGGCTCCGCGACCCGCGCAAGCCGATCGGCTCCTTCCTCTTCACGGGCCCCACCGGCGTCGGGAAGACGGAAGTGGCCCGCTCCCTCGCCGAGGTGATGGGGATCGAGCTGATCCGCTTCGACATGAGCGAGTACATGGAACGCCACACGGTGTCGCGGCTGATCGGCGCGCCGCCGGGGTACGTGGGGTTCGACCAGGCGGGGCTGCTCACCGAAGCCGTGCGGCGCACCCCGCACGCGGTGGTGCTGCTGGACGAGGTGGAGAAGGCGCACCCCGACGTCTTCAACCTCCTGCTGCAGGTGATGGACTACGGCCGCCTGACCGACAACAACGGGAAGCAGGCCGACTTCAGGAACGTGGTGCTGGTGATGACCAGCAACGTGGGGGCGGAAGAGCTCTCGCGCCGCCGCCCCGGCTTCGCCGGCGCCGACGCGGCCCCCAACGACGACGCGCGGGCGTTCGAGCGGACCTTCTCGCCCGAGTTCCGCAACCGGCTGGACGCGCGCATCGCCTTCGCGCCGCTGGGGCTGGAGGTGATGGAGCGGATCGTGGAGCGGATGCTGGCGGAAGTGGGCGCGCGGCTCGCCGCGCGAGGGGTGGAGCTGGAGCTGACCCCGGCGGCGCGGGCCTGGCTGGCCGAGCACGGACTGGACCCGGCCAACGGCGCCCGCCCGCTGGCCCGCCTGATCGAGGAGCGGATCCTCCGTCCGCTGGGGGACGAGCTCCTCTTCGGGATGCTGGAGCACGGCGGCGTCGCTCGGGTGGACGCGCGGGACGGCCAGATCGTCCTGTCCCCTGAGGGACGCCCGGGAACCGCCGCGGCGTTCGCGGCGGAGGGGGAAGGAAACGGTGTAGACCCTGGCGGGTACTGATAACCGTCAGGCCTCACCAGAGATGTGCAATCGTGGTGCGCCCGGCCTCGCGTTGTACACCACGCGTCGGATTCTGAACCGGGTCGTCGGGAATATCGACGCTTCGAGTGCTAAAAATCTGGCGCACGCGAGCCGCGATGCGTATCGTATACGGAAAGTTTACAGACCGAGCACCCAATGAAGGCACAAGGAGACCGTATAATGAGAGCCACCCGCGCCAAGACCAACGTGCGCGAGCCCCGCCGGTGGCGGACGCCGCCCCCCCTGATCCGCGGTTCGGAGACGCTGGAAGGGATGGACATCCTGCGCGAAGTCGGCAGCGAGGCGGGGGTCCTTCTCTGGCAGTCGTACCGCAACGTGATGTTCTGGGCCACGGCGGAGCCCGGAGAGCGCTCCACCCTGTTCTCGGCCGAGGCGAGCCGGAAGCGCCTCGCCGAAGTGGCGGCCGCGCGCCTGCCGCACGAGATCACCGAGCCGCTCACCGTCATCGGCGGCCTGCTCGCCGCGCCCGAGGACACCCCTGGCGACGCGGTGGCCGCTGCGTGCACCGCAATCGGGGAGTGGGCCGAAGCGGAGCAGCACGGCGCCACCTCGCTCGCGTTCGCGCAGGCGGCGGCGCTCGCCATGCCGCGCAGCGCGGGCCTGGCGCTCAAGGTTGGCCAGGTGGCGCGCGAACGCGCCGAGATGGCCCGTGCCGAGACCTGGTTCCGGCACGCCATCATGATCTCCCGCCAGGTGGGCGACTGGGAGACCTACGCCCGCGCCTACATCGCGCTGGGGAACATGGCGATCAAGCGCGGCAGCTTCCCGGTCGCGCACCGCATGCACATCAAGGCGCTCCGGGCCGCACGGCGGAAGGGTCTCCCCGCGCTGCAGGGGATGGCGGCGCACGACCTGTTCGTGGTCGCGGTGGAGACGGGGCGCCACGCGCAGGCGGAGGAGTACGCGCGGGCCGCGTTCCGTGCGTACGGATCGCAGCACGAGCGCCTTCCCGTGCTTGCGCAGGACGTGGCGTACCTCTGGATGCAGCAGGGCCACTTTGCGCCGGCGCTCGAGGTGTTCGAGGCCCTGCGCCCGCACGCCGCGGGGAGGCGCGACTTCGGCCTTACCGTCGTGTCGAACATCGCGCGCGCGGCGGGCGGTGTGGGCGAGCGCGAGGTGTTCCGCAAAGCGTGGGTGGAGGTGAACCGGCTCGCCAAGGAGCCTGAGGTCCGCCCCGTGCTGGCGGCGGCCATGCTGGAGCTGGCTCACGGCGCTGCTTCGCTGGGCGAGTGGGACCGCGCCGAACAGGCTGCCGAGCAGGCGAGCGCAGTCGCGACCGAGCTGCGCCAGTCCAAGCTGATGATCAGCGCCGACGCGGTGCTGGACTCCATCCGCAACGGGCGCCGGATCGAGCGCAAGGTGGCGGACACCGGGGTCTCGGCGGTGGCGACGCAGGATACGGAAGTATTCGCGGCCAGCCTGGTGCGTACGTTGGAGATGGCCTCGAGCCACTGACAACAAAAGCGAACGGGTGGCGGGGTTTGCCCCCCGCCACCCGTTCTCCTTTTCTACCAGACCGGGTTCAGCCGCCTGAGCCGAGCAGGCCGCCCTTACCGTCGCCGGTCACGCAGGTAGTGGTGACGTTGCCGCTCGGATCGGTGGTGACGACCAGCGTCCCGGAGCAGGGCGGCGGCGGCGTCTCTTCCGTGATGCTGCCAGCGCCCGAATCTTCAGTGGAGTCGTTGCTGACCGTGGCGGGCGCAGTGTCGTGGCGCACGCCCCCGGGTGCCGGGGAGCCGGTGATGGAATCGTTTCCGCAGGCGGCCAGAGCGGCCAGGGAGATAACGGCGAGAAGGATGCGGGCGGTCTTCATACTGAGGTTCCAATGTGCAGGGAGTTGGTACGGGCAGGGCGCGGTGGCCACGTGAGGCACAGTATATTTGTGCGTACGGCCGCCCGACTGCCCATTCTTCTTTCGTCTGGCTCCAGTTAATTCCGGACACGTCATGCCCCCGCCGCGCCGCACACTGCTCATCATGCACCCAAATGGTGCATTCCGGGAACGTGTTCAATCGATTAGTGCAAAGGTGTTCCGTTGCCAATCGGTCTCCACGTGGCCCGAGCTTCGCGCGGCAGCCGCCCAGGCGCCGCCTTCCACTCTCCTGGTGCTGGACCCCTACCGCAAGAACGCGCGCGGCCTCTGGAAGGTGACTCCGGAGCTGCGCGGTTTCCTTTGGGAGTTCCCCTCCATCACCGTG
>NZ_DASVTX010000157.1:0-22936 GCF_036387355.1 Longimicrobium sp. | reverse complement strand
CTGGGGCGTCATTCTGAAGGAGCGTGCGCCGCGCTTTCCCCGGTGCCGCGTTCATGCGCGACTGAAGAATCCCGGACCGAAACGTTCGCCGCGCCGCCGGCTGGCGTGGCGTGCTCCAGCCTCTCCTGCGGCACCCGCAGCGTCCGAGCGCGGCGCGCCGGCGCGATGGCCGCCCGCTCAGTGCCCAGGTGCTCGCGCAAATTCGCGAAGGTCTGCCCTCTTCGCCATCCAAAGCAGCAGCGCCCGCCGGGGAGGAATCCCGGCGGGCGCTGCTCGTCATCGATCAAACCTCAGGTGTTGGTGACCGTCACGCTTTGCAGGATCTTGCCCTCGCGCACCAGAGCGTACCCGGTCAGCTTTCCCTGCTTCTTCCACGTGTTGGACGGGTTCTGAAACGCCCACACCTCGTCCCCCTCCACCGCCTGCCGCTTCAGCTTCTGCCACGCCATGCGGATGCGCAGCGCGGCCATGTCCGGCAGGTGGCGGTGATAGGAAGTCGGGGCGTTCTCCACCCGCTCCGTAAGCCACTCTTCTATGATCTTCATCTCGGTCCCGCCCTCGCCCGCGTGTGAGCCACCCCCGCCGCGTACGCCCGGGGACAGGCATCCGCTTCCAGACCGTCAGGGCGATGGAGGAACCTGACACCCCCAAGGTAACCGCGACCGGCCCATCGCCGCTACCGCAGTGCGCGCCATCCCCCGCCGTACCGCAACGGACGGCGGAGGCGCGGTCAGGCGACGTGCACCGAGCCGCGCGTTTCGCGCGCCATGGCCACGGCCTGCAGCAGGTTCTGCGCGTAGAACTGCACCCGTTCCGCGGGAATGCGCGTGGCCGCCTCGATCTGCTCGGCGGCGTCGTGAATGGTGCGGGCCTCGTGCTGCAGCTCGTCCAGCCCGTCCTCGCGCACCACGAACCCGTACTCGCGGCCCAGCGACGGCAGCAGGTGCAGCCCCAGATCCTTCATCACCCGTGTGCCCCACAGGTGGCCTCGGTACGACTCGAACCCCAGCAGCCCGCCGCCGGGGCCCAGATCCACGCTCTGCTCGTTGCCGTCCGGGCCCGGCGCCCATACGCTCACGTTCAGCGACATCGCTCGTGCATTCCGTTGATCAGAAGATGCGCCCCACGGCGGCGCGGAACCGCCGCCACCGCGAAGCCGGGCGGGCCGAGACCACGAACGCGGTCAGTTCAAGCACTTCCGGCGCGAGCACCGCGTCGATCACGCTCTCGTCCCCGGCCCATCGCGGCCGGATCACCTGCCGGCGGAACCCGAGACGGCTGATGACGACCTCCTCCACGGGCTCCTCGCCCGTGTACAGGCGGTAGGCGCCCGCCGAATCCGTGCGGGTGACGCGTGACGACGATCCGCCGATCCACACGATCACGTCCCGCAGTGGATGCCCGGCCGTGTCGCGAACCGTCCCCCGGATGACGCGGGACACACGTTGCGGCGCGGCGCCGGGCACCTCGTTGCGGCGCGCGGGCGCGGGCTCGGCGGAGGGGCGGGGAGCGGCCGTGACGGGCGGGGTGCCGGGCGTCTGCGCGTGCGCCGCCGTGCCCAGAAGCGATGCGCCGAGCGCCAGGACCGGCAGCCGCCGCCCGGGCTGCGGCGGAGCGGCATCCATCATCCCCATTCGCGCCAGCTGCGGGTCGCTGTATACGCCGCACACCGGCTGCTCGCTCCGCACGTGGGCCAGCGCGATCTCCACGTCCGTCCACTGGCGAAAGTCCACGATGCGGCGGTCGCAGGCGCCGCACAGCCGCCCGCCCTCCACCGGCTTCATCTCATCCCAGCGCTGGCCGCAGCGCCGCAGTCCGAGGTCGACGTACATGGGGGTGCTCCGTGGCGGATACCGGGAGGCGTTCGGGGGCGTTCCGAAAAATAAACGAATGAATCCGGACTGGCAGCACGCGTGTGCTCCGGGCCTTCCGCATCGCGTCCTGAAGCTGCGCCCCTCCGACACCGCTTCTTGCACTGGGGCCGGGGCACCCGATCGTGATCCATCACCAGGACTGATGCCGGATGGCCGCCAAGAACCACGACCTGCACGGAAACGCGCCCGACACCTCGCCCGCGGTGCTGATCATTGTGGACATGATCAATGACCTGGAGTTCCCCGGCGGGGACGAGCTGGTTCCGCAGCTCATTCCCGTCGCGAAGCGCATCGCGGCGCTCAAGGCGCGGGCGCGGGCCGCGCGCATTCCCGTGATCTACGCCAACGACAACTTCGGGCGCTGGCGCTCAGACTTTCGCGAAGTGGTGGACCACGTGCTCGCGGATGACGTGAAAGGGAAGCCGCTGGCCGAGGCGCTGCGCCCGGACGAGGACGACTACTTCGTGCTCAAGCCCAAGCACTCCGCTTTCTTCGCCACCACGCTGGATACGCTGCTGCAGTACCTGGGCGCGCGGCACCTGATCCTGACCGGCGCCACGGGCGACACCTGCGTGCTCTTTACCGCCAGCGACGCGTACATGCGCGACCTGCACCTGCACGTTCCGGCGGACTGCACCGCGTCCATCGATCCGCAGAACAACGCGCGCGCCATTGAGTACATGGCCCGCGTGCACCACGCCGACGTGACTCCGTCCACAGAGCTGGACCTGGAGAAGCTCGCGGAAGGCTGAGCGGTTTCCCAGGGCGGGTCCCGCTGAACACGCCGGGACCCGCACCGGCGTGTTCAGCCGCGCCGCAACGCGGCGGAAAGCCTCATCTCCAACTCGGCCATGCTCCCGTTGTTGCGGATCACGGCATCAAAACAGCCCTCATCCATTCTCGCGACTTCGGTCTCCGTGGTGTCGTTCGCCAGCATCCCGGGCGCACCCGATCCAGGTCGGGTGACGAGCCAGGCTGCCCCACCGATCTCACGGACGGCGTCGAATTCGGGCCTCATGCGCAGGTCCGTGCACACGACCCGCTCGTTCTTGCATAGCCGCCCTTCCACCTCGGTGCGGAAGGCCCGTACCCAGACGAGCGGGTCGATTTCCCGGCAGGCCTTCCCGAACTGCTGGTACAGTTCGCGTGGGCTGCGCCCCAGTCTGGCATCCGCCTGATTGCGCCGCTCGCCCCAGAGCTGTTCCCGCTCCAGCCCGAACAGCGCCATCATCGCGTGCTTGATGGGATCGGCGAACGCCACGCGGACGTACCCGTGGCGGGAGGCCAGGAATTCCCCCACCGTATCCTTTCCCGACCCTGACACCCCGGCCAGGGCAATCAATTGCGGGCCGGCGCTCACGCGGCTGCACCCCAGTCGTACCGCCCGCCGCGCGCCACGAACCGGTCCATGCTGAAGGCAGCCTGCGCCCACGCTGCATCGATTCCGCGGTCCAGGATGGCGCTCGTGTACCGGTGCCCGCCGCTGGCGTTGTCAAAGAACCGTCCCGCCGGGTCCACCATGGCGTACGAGCCGCGCATGTCCTCATTGTCCTCGGGAACCACGCTGATCCCTTCCGCATCCAGGTGCCGGTGGCGCGCTACGAACGCGCTGTACTGGTCGTCCGTGCACAGCAGCGGCTCCACGCGCCCACTGTTCTGTCCCTCCACCGGAAGGACGCGCAGCAGCTTCCACCGCTCCGGGCGCAAGGCACGCATCAGCGGAGACAGCGACTCCGCGGCGTTCAGCGATGTCACCACCGTATTCACCTTCAGCCGCATCCCCGCCTCGCGGATGTGCTCGCCGCGCGCGTTGTAATCCTGGGCCGACAGCGCTTTCCGGTTCACTGCCCGGCCCAGCTGCACGAGCGTGTCAGTGGACGCGCTGTCGATGCTGAGTGTGATCCAGTCCACCACGCCGCGCAGTCCGTCCAGCACCTGCGGGAGCCGGCTTCCGTTCGTCACCACGTTCACAATGGCGCCCTCCTCATGCGCCGCGCGCGCCAGTTCGGCAATCCAGGGGCAAAGCGTCGGCTCTCCGCCCGCGAACGTCACCTTTTCGAAGCGTGCGGCCAGAATGCGCGTCAGCCGAATCGCCTTCTCGCGCTCCAGATGCCCCGCGGGCAGCACGTCCGACACCACGTCCTGAAACGGGGCGAAACAGAAGCGGCACCGCATGTTGCACGCCTGCCAGAGGTGATAGTTCACAGACGGCGGCAGCGCCGGCGGGGCGGAGTGCAGCCCGTCCGTCCGGTGCCCCGGGCCAAACGGTGCCATTGCCTCGTCCCCGTGCAGGACAACGAGGTCCCGCTCCTCGGTCACCGACTCCATGAATCCCACGTTGCGCCACCTTTCGGTGCGAGTGCGCGATGAAGCCGGGCAAGCCGAAAGCCGGTTTGCCCTTCAACGCGCAAGACCCCGGAACCGGGGCCTTGGGAGACACTACGAACCCGTCGAGTGTTTTGTGTCAGTCCGGAGCAGGTGCAAGCTCTCGGAGGGCCAAATCACGTGCTGGATGCCCGTTCGCCTTTCATCCCCCGGCCATGAGGCGTCTGCACTGGGGCGTTTCGCCCTCCGCCGTGAGCGTGACGCGCTGCAGGTGCACGCGGCCGGTGCCCGCGGGCAGGTAGCGGATCACGCGCTCGCCGCTCTCGTCCGCGACGCGGTAGGCGAGCGCCACCGTGGCGTCGCCGAACACGCCCGGCTCGCGGCGGATGAGGCGCATGCCGTTGCGCATCCCCGCCGCGAACGCCGGGCCGGCGGAGTCCACGCCCGCCAGCACGCCGCCCGCGGCGTTGGTGGCACGCGCGTCGAAGCCGCGGGAAAAGGTGGGCTGGCTCGCCGTGTCCACCCGCGCGCAGGCGCCGAACGCGTCCGCGGGAAGTACGATGGGCTCGCCGCGCTCCATCATGCGCGCGATGTCGTCGCGCAGATCCACTCCCGCCATCTCCCGGACGGTGCGCACGAACAGTTCGGGCGCGGAAACGCGGCCCGCGCCGGTGCCGTTGCGCGCGGCGGTGCGGTACTGCTCGGCAATCACCTCGTCCACGCCCACGCGGCCGCCGGTGGCGGCGCGAAGGCGTGCATCCCAGACCAGCGCTCCCAGGTGCCCGCGGTCGTACGGAAGCAGCTGCAGGTTGCCGTCCGTCCAGTATCCCGCCTCCATCTGCGCCAGCGTGGCCCCGCGCACGGGCGACGACGCGTTGCGCAGAAGCTTGGAATTCAGGTGATCCACGTACTCCCGCGGGGTCCACAGCCCTTCGCGCAGCAGCACGCGCGCGGCGTAGAACTCCGTGAATCCCTCGCTGAACCAGAAGCCCGACGCCTCGTGGTCCGGCGACCCGCCCAGCGCGGGGGCAAACCAGGTGTGCATGTACTCGTGCGCCAGAAAGCGCGCGGCGTCGCGCAGGTTGAAGCCGGGCGTGGACGCGACGGCGAATGCATCGCCGCGCGCGGTGCCCATGTACGACAGCCCCGATCCGGTGCCGCCCAGCGCGCCGAGCGTGATGAGGAACGGGCGGCCCGGAGCGCCCCACATCCGGTTTTCCGCGTTCATGATGGCAGCGGCCGAGCGCGCGAACTCTTCGGCGGTAAACTCCCACTGCCCGCGCATGGCGACCCGCAGCAAGGCGCCGCCCACTGGATGCGTCGCGATCGCCAGGTCCGGCGCGCCGATTCCAGTGGTCTGCACGATGTCGTTCACCGTTCCGGGCCGCGCGGAGGAGAGGTGGTCCAGGTCTGACGCCACCTTCCAAGCGGCGGGAACGCCCGTCCACCTGAACGACGCGGGCGACTCCATGCGGCCGTTCGGCGTGGCGAACACCCCCTCGCCGTTGAAGAAAAACCAGCCGGGGCGAATGACGGGGAGTCCCTTGTGATAGTTGAAGCCCGGGTCCTCGTCGTACGGCGAGTTCACCTGATAGCGCACCACGAGCGGCGCGCCCGGCCGGTGCGACAGGATGCGCGACACGCCGCCCTCCTCGCGCACGGCGGTGGCGCCATCCACCGTGAGGCCGGAGATGTTCTGCCACAGGCTGTCGCTTCCCGCCCACTCGTCGGGAAGCAGGAGGCGCGTTTCACCGTCCGCGTCTCCCGCCAGGCGGATCTCCACCGCGAGCGCCTGCAGTGCCCCGTCCCGCATGACCGGCGACAGGGAATAGTGCACGGAATCCGACGGGGGCGTGGCGAGAACGGCCGCGGCGGCGAGGATCGCGAGCATCCAGTGGCTCCGGGAGCGGGGTGCGGGTGATCAGCACAGGTGATCGTGCCCGGAAGATGCGCTTCAGGGTGCGGGCCCGCATCCGCCGATCGACCCATCCGTAGATGGAGGGACTGGGGTCGGACCAGGGGAGCGAATGAATTCGCCACAACAACGGCGGAAAGTCTCCCCAGACAGACGGGGAGACTTCACCTGCACGTGGCGGTTTGCACGGGAAGGGGCAGGGGAAGGGAGGGGCCTACGCGGCGCGAATAGCCTGGCTGGCTGAGCGGCTGAAGCCGCCGCAACCACGGCTGAAAGCCTCACGGTACTGCTGTGAGGCTGCTCCGGCGCGGACGATGAGGTCCGGTGCCGAACGCGGCGCTCGCGTTGGGGTCTCCCATCCCCGACAGCGGGGAAGGGCCGGAGAGAGGGAGCCTTTCCGCATGAGCCGCCCTGTCCGGAGTGCAGCGAGGGGCAGTCCCGGGCGCATGTTTCAGCGACGTCCGGAGGGAATCGTCACCGCGCCGCGGCGGGGGACGCGGGCTTTTTCTCGATCATCCGGATGCGCGCGGAGAAGTCCGGCCTGCCCGCGGCCGCCTGTGCGCGCTCGTTGATGCGGAACCGCTCGCGCGCCTGCTCCAGCGGCAGCTCCGTATCGATCAGCCCGTGCCGGTACGCCAGTTCGTCCGAGTAGCCGGGGAGCAGCACGTCCATCCCGAACCGGATGGGCTCCGTCCGCATCTCGTTCACCGGGTCCAGGATGTTGGTGGTGCAGTTGTTGGTGAACGTGTTGTAGAAGTCCGGCCGGCGTTCCAGCGCCTGCGCGCGCCGCATCATGGACACGAACAGGGCGCGGGCCTGCTCCGGCGTGGCGCGCACGGGATACAGGTAGACCGGATCGTTCCACGTCACCGCGCGCAGCCCGATCACGTCGCGCTCCTCGCCGATCACGTACATCAGTTCGTACTGCCGCAGCGCGCCCATCCACACGGAGTAGTCTTCATCCGCCTCGCGCCGCGCCTCCACAGACACGCTGACGTACTGCGAATCGGAGAAGCTGAACGAGAGAAAGCTGTGCGCCGGCCCCCGCCAGTCGGGGTTGAAGGGCGACAGCACGAACCACACGCGCTCGATCTTGCGCAGGTCGTAGCGCCGGTCGCGGTACCCCGGCGTAAAGTCCGTGGCCGTGCGAAAGGTGAAGTCGCGCACGTTGCGCACGGTCACCACGCTGTCGGTCAGCGCCACGCGCGGAAGCACGCGCTGCTCCGTGCGCCACGTGCGCGCGTGCGACGGGTTGGTGCTCAGGCGCAGCGCCGCCCACCCCAGCGCGAGGGCGGCCACAAGGCAGAGCAGCGCGTTCCGCGTCCAGCGGAGCACGCGGCGGAGGGTGCGATTCAACGAATGTCGCGGGGCAGAGGTAGATCGGCGGGGCGGCCGGTGCGGCGCGTTCGGTCGATGACGGGAACTCGCTCCCGCACATCGGACGCGCCCCGATCCAGATCGATCCGGACGAACGACCTCACGGCCGCTCCATGATGGACGCGGGCGGCCGGATTGTAAAGCGGCGAACCGTGCCGGTCAGCCCTCCGCGTCCGGCACGCGGTGCATGATCGCGGGCACCTCCGCTGCGAGCTCGCGGGCCAGAAAGCCGACCGGGCCCGTGCGGCGGGCGAGCGCGTTGCCCGCCTCGCCGTGCAGGTACACGCCCCACACCGCGGCCCGGATCGGATCCGTGCCTCGCGCCAGCAGCCCGGTCACAATGCCGCCCAGCACGTCGCCGGAGCCGGAGGTCGCCAGCCCCACGCCGCCCCCGTCGTACCGGTACGCCGCGCCGCCGTCCGGCCCCACGATGATCGTCCGCGGCCCCTTGAGCGCCACCACCGCGCCGAACCGCGTCACGGCGGTGCGCGCGGCGGCCTCGGGATCGGCCTCCACCTCGTCGCGCTCCATCCCGAGCAGTTGCGCCATTTCCCCCGCGTGCGGCGTCAGCACCACGCGGCCGTCCAGGTGGCGCACCGCATCCGCGTCCTCACGCAGCGCCGCCAGGCCGCCCGCATCCAGCACCAGCGCGGGCTTGGTGATCTCGCGCAGAATGCCGCGGGCCAGGCGCGCGGCGGCGTCCTCATCCACCAGCCCCGGGCCGATCAGCAGCCCGTTCACCCGGTCCGCGCGCTCCGCGATGGCCTGCGCCGCGCGCGGGCTGATGCCGTCCGGCTTGCCGGGGTGCCCAAAGACGCGCGCCTCCGGCACCGCGATGGCCACGGCGACGGAGATGGCGTGCACCGTGGCCATCTGCAGCTTGCCGGCGCCGGCGCGGATGGCCGCTTCCGCCGCCAGCAGCAGCCCGCCCGGGTTCTCCGCGCATCCGCCCACCAGCAGCACGCGGCCGCGCGCATCCTTGTCGTCGTCCGCGTCCAGCGCGGGAAGGGCGAGGTCGCGCAGGCGCGCGGGGGTGACGTCGATGGGCTTGTTCATCGGGCGGCGACGGGCTTGTCAGGAACGCGGGTGACCGGCGCGCCCGCCACTTCCAGCGGCGCGACAAAGTTGAACCGGGTGAGCTCCATTTTGCCCTTGGGCCCCAGCGCGGGGTTGAACTGGTAGGAGGTGACCGAGCAGTTGGCCACCTCCTGCTCCGCGTCGATGCCCAGGATTTCCTCCTCCGTCATGCACTCCAGCAGGTAGCGCATGCAGAGCACCACCACCTGGTGGCAGACGATGAGGACGCGCTCTTCGCGCTGGTGCAGCGACAGGGTGTCCAGCGCGCTGCGCAGCCGCAGAATGACGTCGCACCAGCTTTCCCCGCCGGGCGGGCGATGGTAGAACTTGCCGAGCAGCCGGCGGAACTCGGCCTGTTCGGGAAAGCGCTCCGCCACGCCGCCGCGGGTGAGCCGGTCCAGGATGCCGAACTCCTTTTCACGCAGCCGCTCGTCCGCGTCGATGCCCAGGTCGGCGGCAAACCCGCCCGCCTCGCGGATCAGTTCCGCGGTGCGGCGCGCGCGCAGGTAGGGCGAGGACAGCACCACGGTGGGCCGCTCGTGCGCGGGCATGGCGGCAAACCAGCGGCCCAGGGCAATGGCCTGCTGCTCGCCCAGCGGGCTCAGGGGCACGTCCACGTCCCGCTCGGTGATGGCGATTTCCGCCAGCCCGGCCAGGTGCGCCGCGTCGCTCGCCACGTTTCCCGCGCTCTGCCCGTGCCGTACGATCCACAGCACGTCCGGCCACCGTCTCGACATCCCGCCTCCCCTTCGCTGAGCGTGTGGCGCCGCGAGGGGTCAAGGAGCGTACCAGCCGGCTACGGCAGGACAGGGCCGGACCGGCTTCCCGGGGCGATTCGGGTCCGCAAAGGCGCGGGTTGTTGGTCCAGGACGCGCGGCGACTAGTCGGGGCAGTACGGCGGGGATGCGGCGCCAGACCTTTGTGGATCGCGGTGACGCAACGAAAAGCGGGCTCCGGATGTGGTCCGGAGCCCGCTCTTTCGGTCTCGATCAGCAATCACGTCTGGGAGGGGCAGGGGATCTCGTGCTCGGCGCAGTACAGCTTGCCATTGATTTCGGTGCACGATTCCACATAGCACTTGCGGACCTGCGCATGCAGCAGCCCGGCTGCGGGAATGACTCCGCTGATCGCAACCACGGCTCCAAGAGCCACCAGCGTACGGGATCCCGGCTTGAACATGGGGAAGCTTTCGTCCAGAGGGTGAAAAGGGGGTCAACCTGCAGGGGTAGCTCGCTGATACCGGTCCACGCGAACAATCTCGCGCTGCTCATCATCCAGCGAGGTGCTCAAAATCCAATCCGGGCCGATCTGGTGAAGGGTCAACCTTCCCGGAAGACTGAGTTCGGAGAGCGGCGTGCCATCCGGCGAAAAGATGCGCCAGCGCGTCGTTGCATCCCACTCCCGGGGAAGTGCCGCGTCCTGCACCCAGATGGTACCGTCTGCAGCCACCAGCAGGCGCTGGTACGGGGGCAGCGCTTCCGGATACGGGATGCGCGCGCGAGCCGCGGCTGTCTCCCGGTCTTCGCGCTCCGCACCGCCCAGGGTTACCATCCGCGCCCAGTAGTCGCGCACGTCGCTGGGCGTCACCTTGCGTGGCGTCCACGACCGACGGATCAGCTCCCGCTCACCCGCGGCACCCTGTACGGCGCTGATCCGGTAGTCCTCACCGGTGCCGAACAGAAAACGGTCGCCCGCCACCGCCGCCACGGTACGCCGCCCGAATGGCAGGTCTTCCACCACGCGCCCGGTGGACCCGCGTGAGTACGCGTAGCGCTCTCCCGAGGGCGCAACCTTCACCGTGTCCATCACGCGGCCGTCCGGCGCGACGCGAATGAAGCGGAGTCGGCCACGCCACGCCTTGCCCTCCGCCTGGGCAGTCGCGGACTGATCGCTGACCGCCAGCAGCAGGCTGCCGTCCGCGAACTGCCCCGTGACCGACGGAAAGAGCGCGCCGCCCAGATCCGGCGCGGCGGAGCGCGCGAACCGCCCATCCGGACCAAAGACGGAAAGTCGGCCCGAATCCCAAACCAGCAGGCTGTCAGCCCGCGTGCCGATCCACGTGGGAAACTGCAGTTCGCCGGGGCCGTTGCCCTTGCGTCCCACGCTGTCCGTCAGCGTGCCGCGCTCATCGAAGATGCGGATCTGTCCCGCGCCCGCGCTGGCGACCGCAATGCGTCCATCCGCCATGCGGCGGGCGGAGGTGGCGATGTACAGCGCGTCCGCGCCGTCCCCCCCGCCGATGCGAGCGGTGGGCTGCGGCGCGAGCGTCCACTGTGCGACCGGTCGATCGGCGGGCGCCTCGCTCCCGCCACCACACGCGGCCAGGAGCGCGGGGATGAACGCGGAGGCAAGCCCGCGACGGGCAGCCCCCTTCATCGACGCGGCGGCGTAGCGTTGGGCGCCGCCTGATACCGCGCCCGCAGGTCGTCAGCCGTGCGCAGCAGGCCGATGGCCTTGTCGGGCTGCGCCATGAAGTCGGGCTTGCTGTTCGCCGGCTCCACGCGCTGTTCCGCCAAGCGTTGGGCGAGTTGCTCGTTGCTGCGGGTAAGCGCGTTCAGCGTCTCCACCAGCACGCCCGTACGCGCCGCGAATGACTCCAGCGCAACGGGCGCTGGAGCCACCGCAACCGGGGGCGTGCGCTCGCACGCGCCGAGCAGTACGGCGGCAGAGAGCGTCGTGATGCGTGCGGCGCCTTTCAAGTGCGGCATGCCAGTTCGCCCGGGCATCACTGCTGCGCCGGACACGCGATTTCCCGCACCTGACACAGGCGGGTTCCATCCTCGTACACAACGCAGTCCTTGAAGTAGCACTTGGTAGTCTGGGCCCGCAGCAGGGTCGCTCCGGTAGGGGCAAAGATGCCGAAGGCGAGCAGCACGACGGAGCTGACAGCGAGACGCGCGCGAGAAATCGACATTCAACCTCCTCAGGGATGACCCACGTGATCGATCGAGTGATAATGGATATTATGTCGGATAGGATCACTTAGGCAAGCGTCATGAAGTGGCGCCGGGAGTCGTTCGGCCCTTGATCTGTCGAGCGTTTCGTATCCACATCTCCGCAAACGAGATACAAAAGAACCTCCCCGTGCCGCGAGTGCACGGGGAGGTTCTTTGGACGGATTGCCTGCATCTGGGTGCCGGCTTTCCGAGATCGGGAGCGGGACGCCCGCGGCGGATGCGGGTCAGATGGCCAGCACGCTCGTGGACGGGCGAGCCGGCGCGGCGGCGGGGGCGCCGGAGGTCAGCAGCCGCTCCGTGAACTCCACCTTTTCGCGCATCTCGGCCAACTCAAGCCGGAGCGACGCGACCTCGTCGGCCAGCGACGCGTGCTGCGGATCCGGCTGCCGCCCGGGCGAGGGCCGCTTGAGCATGGCGACAAAGCCGGTTGCCATTGCCAGCACCGGGATCATCAGCGCGAGAATACCTTCCATGAGACCGTCTGCTCCACTCAGGGTCGTCGGGGTTGAAACTGCCTTCGGCGGATTGTACGCGTCTCCCTCCCGGAAAGATTCGGCCGGTTCGCCGGGGACGGAGGCGCGCGCCGGAACGCCATCGGGGCCGGGCTCATGCGAGCCCGGCCCCGATCTACGCTTCCCGTCCGCAGGGACCGGGCGCGGGTGCCGGCTCAGGCCACGGGCTCCACGGGTCCGTCGATGACGACGCAGGTGTCCGGACAGCCCGTGTCGCGCGAGCAGCCGTACGTGCAGTCGAAGTTGGGATCCGTGGGGTAGCAGGGCGCCAGGATGGAGGCGCAGTTGAACTTGGAGACCGGCTGGGCGTTGCCCTGCACGGTGCCGCGCTCGGTGGAGATGGGCGACGTCTCGAACGACGTGACCTCGAGCGAATCGAGCGTAAGCTTCTTCATGACCTGGATCTCCAGCGAAAGGGTGAGCCGCCGAGAATGCCGGCGGCCGGGCTGGAGATGATACAATAACGTCCGGAAATGCGCAACCGGAGGTGCTGGTCGCGCCAATCATCGCATGCCGGACGCGACAGAGGCGCCGGGCGGTGGACGGCGGGAGGATCGGCGGAAGGGGAGCCGCGCCCAGTGCGCGACTCCCCTTCCTTGGTCAGTAGTTCCAGGTGGTCTGGCCCGAGGTGGTCAGCGGGCAACTGTGCGAGCACATGTCGATGGAGCAGTCCCACCGCGTCCCCGCGCAGTCAGTTTCCACGAGGGTGGGCGCGTTGCCCCGCACCGTCCCGCGCACCTCCGGCGCCGCGGTGGCGGTCTCGAACGACGCGACCTGCAGTTCGTCCAGCTTCAGCTTCTTCATGGTACCCTTCCCGATGGGATGTGGGAATGAATCGCGAAGTGCCGTGCCGGAACCCCTATGCATCGGTTCGTGGCCACTCCTGTTCCGCACGGCATCCACTGGGATGCTCCCACGAAACAAAAGGTTGATTGGATGGTGGCGCGAACCGATTGCTGACACCCTTCTCGCGTTTTCCCGGGAAGCGCGCCGGACGGACGGGGCAGCGGGTACCCGTCAGCGGAACCAGGCTGCGACGGTGTACCGCACGCCGTGGGTCACCGGCAGCACCTCGTGCGTGGTCTCGGCGCGAAAGGTGACCAGCGATCCGGGCCTGCCCTCCGCCGCCACGCGCAGCATGGGGCCGCTGTACGGGCCGTGAAAGACGAGCGATCCTCCACCGTACGTCCCGGGCGCAGGCTCTTCCGAGCGGTTGCTGAGGAAGAGGACGGCGGAGATACGCCGGAAACGCGAGTCGTCGTGCAGCATGGGCGTGTTGCCGTCCTGGTGCGCGACGAAGTAGTCCCCCTCCTCGTATCGCAGAAACTGCGGATCTTCGCACTCCTTGATGTCGACCCCGAAGTGCGCCCCGATCTCCGCGCTGCGGCTCAGGAGCGCATTCCGCACGCGCTCCCGCGTCTCCGGTGACACGGACAGGCGCGTCGATTTGCGGACGGACGGCATCGCCATCCCGCCCGGCTGCTGGCTCAGCACGGTGGCCGGTGCGCCGGCGATGCCGTCGAGCTCCGCGACCAGTTCCGCCCGCGCGGCGGGATCCAGAAAATCGTCGATTTCGTACAGGTCGATCATGGGGCGATCAAAGGTGTGGCGAGGGAGGGTTGTTCGGGTCCTGGCCGGGCGCACCGAGGAGCAATGGAGAGGGCTGCGGATTGACGGTGCATGACGGTGCAACGTAGCGCGAGTGCGCGCGCGAAGCGATCGCTGCAACAAATCACGGGACCGGCGCGACTCTCGCGCCGGTCCCGTGAACTCACGTGGCAAGAGGGCTCGTCAGGGAGACGCGTCCAGCACCACGGACGTTTGGATCGTGATCTTGTCGCCCGCGGTTGTCTGCGTAGCGAAGTCCCGAACGACGCCGCTCAACGTGCGCGCCGCGAGACCGCTGCCCGCCGGCGGAGTCACCCCGATGGCGGCATGCGGCGGCGGAACGGTGCTCCGGTAGCGCTCCGTCATGCGGAACGCGCCCTTCGCATCGGTTGTGGCTCGCACGAACGGCTGGCCCGCGGGTTGTCCCGTCGAGTTCGTGAACCAGACCTGTACATCCGCTCCGGCTACGGGCGCAGCGGAACCGCTCCGGACGACGGTCCCCGAAACCGTGTAGTTCCATTCGGGCACCGGATCCATCGGCCATCCGCAGGCACCCAGCAGCAGCATTGCGAGCGCCACAACCGCCCGACGGAATCCCGGGCGGACCGTACGTTCTGGAGCCGCGATCGTGCTGGCAGCGCACCCCGGACTGGTCACCGATTCCGTACGAGAAGCAGCGTTCCCGGCGTAGACGTGGGGCAAAGTGCTCACGGCGCCGCCGCCAGCACCACGGCTGTCCGGACGGTGACGTTTCGGCCAGAGACGGTGCGCGTGGAGAAGTCGTGGACAAAGCCGCTCAACGTGGTCGTCAGCAGGCCGCTCCCCGCGGGTGGAGTCACGCGAACGGCGATGTCGGGTGCCGGAACGCTGCTCCGGAAGCGGCCCTGCATCCGGTACCCGCCGCCGCTATCTGTCACGCCCTCCAGGAACGGCTTCCCAGCGGGTTCAAGCGTCGAGTCCAGCAACCAGATCTGCACCTGGGCACCCGCCACCGCAGTCGTGGTTCCCGACCTGACCGCCGTTCCCTCGAACGTATACTTCCACTCCGGCACCGCATCCATGGGCCACAGGCAGCCGCCCAGGAGCAGTACCGCAAGCAGTGCGGTCACCCATCTTGGCAGCAAAAGACACACACGCTCGTCAGAGGCCGTCATCCTCATTCCCCAGTACTGTTCGGGCGTAGATCAGATTGAGTGCAGGCTCGTTGCGGGATCTGCTTGGGGCAGCATGCACCATTCCATCTGGCTTCGTCCAGACTCCGGACACATCTGGACCGAGGGGTGGCTCCGATGATCAGCCGGAGTGTGGGCCGGGCGCATCGTCCCGGTCCGGGGCCCAGCGGTAGCGCTTGAGGGAGGTGCGGCCGTTGGCGTCGAACTCCAGGCCTTCGGCTTCCAGCAGGGCGCGCTGCACCAGCTCGCCGCCGGGCCAGGCGCGGCCGGTGCTGATGCCGCCTTTGTGGTTGATGACGCGGTGCCAGGGCACGCTGCTGTGCTCCGGCAGGGCGTGCAGCGCATACCCCACCAGACGCGCGTGCTCCGGCATCCCGGCCAGCGCCGCCACGTCGCCATAGGTGAGCACGCGCCCCCGCGGAATGCGCCGCACCACGGCGAAGATGCGGTTGTGCGTTCCCTCGGAATCGCGGCTCACCATCCCCGCGGTTCCCGGCTGCGGCGGGTCACGGACGCGCGCCGGGCGGCAGGGTGCGGTCCCAGCCGAGCGCATTGTACCGCCGCAGGATCTCCAGCGTGCGGTCGATGGGCAGCGCTTCCGCCGCGCCGCCGCGCGTGCGGACGGAGGTGGCGCGGAAGAGCGAGTTGTAGACGGCCTCCTCCGTGGCTTCGGCGGCGGCCTGAAAGAGCGGTGACAGCGCGTCGTTCGGCAGGTCGGCGATGGCGCGCGGGATGGATTGCGCGCGGCGCCGCACGGAATCCGCCGTGGAGAACGCGATCACGTAGTCGCCCGAGCCATTGGTGAAGCTGCCGCCCGTCCGCGCGATTCCCGCCAGCGCGCGCCTGGCGAGCCGGTCCAGGCTGGCGGCGCTGAGCGGCGCGTCCGTGGCCACCACGATCATCACGCTCCCGTCCGCCCGGTCCCGCGCCGAGTTCATCGCCGTGCCGGACGCGGCGGGCGGCGCCGCCTCCAGCTCGCGTCGGAAGGCGTAGCGGCCCAGCTCCCGCCCCACAGGCGCACCGTTGATGGTGAGCACCCCGCCGTAATTGGTCTGCACCAGCACGCCGACGGTGTATCCGCCCAGCGTGGCCGGAAGCCGGCGCGAACTGGTGCCGATGCCGCCCTTGAACCCGAACGCCACCGTTCCCGCGCCCGCCCCCACGCTCCCCTCCGCCACCGCCCCCGCGGACGCACCCTCCAGCGCCGCCACCACGTGCTCGCGTGCCACGGGCCGCAGGCGGATGGCGTTCAGCAGTCCGTCGTTCGTCTCGCCCACCACGGGGTTGATGGAGCGCACGTCTTCCATCCCGGGGCGCGCCAGCATCCACTCCACCATCGCGTCTGCGGCTTTCCACACGCAGAGGGTGCAGGTGAGCAGGATGGGCGTCTCCAGCTCGCCCAGTTCATCCACCTGCGTGCTCCCCGCCAGCTTGCCGAACCCGTTGCCCACGTGGATGGCCGCGGGAACGCGTTCGCGGAACAGGTTGCCCCCGTGCGGCAGAATGGCCGTCACCCCGGTCTGCACGGAGTCGCCCTGCGTCACCGTCGTCTGCCCCACCCGCACCCCGGCCACGTCGGTGATGGCGTTCAGCGGCCCCGGCGGCAGCACGCCCACCACCACGCCGGCCTCCCGCGCCCGGGGCCGCTCCGGCCTCGCCTGCGCCGAAAGCGCGGCGGCGTACGCGGTCAGGGCGAGCGCAACGGTGCAGATCAGGCGCATGGGGGCGAGGGTCGCGGGGGCAGTGACCGGAGCGGAGGCGAAGATTGCGTCCCCGCCGCGCCGGGCACAAGGCGGCCCTCGGTGCCTGCCTCGGACGGCCCCCCGTCCGGCGGGAGCCGCGCCCGGCTCGTGGACGCCGGGCACGGCGTTCCATCACCAGTCGTACTGCGCCCAGCCGCTCAGGGTCGTGTTTTCCTCGCTGCTGCTCCAGCAGTACGCCGCCCAGGTGTAGACCGCGTTGTTCGTGAAGCTGCACTGCTCCGGCGACTCGTAGAACCAGCTGAACGGCTGCAGGGCCAGGCTGGAGTTGGCCTGGTACACGCGTCCGACCGCGTCGGTCAGCGTGACGCGGAAGGAGAAGGTGGAGCCGTACACCGGCGAGTCCGTCCCCGAGCCGGAGGCGGAGGACTGCGTGTAGACGTAGCCGGCCGTTCCCGCGGGATCCCACCGCGCCGAATACACGGACGAGTGGTACGCCACCGAGCCGCTCCACCGCTCATACTGCCACATGGTTGCGGCGCCGGGGCCCGCACCCTCGGTGCAGAGATGGAAGACGGTTTCCCCGGCTGCGTCCGCCAGTGCGCTGGCGCAGAACAGGCCGCCCGCGCTCCCGCTTCCCAGCCCCGTGAGCGTCGTGTCGCTGTACGTGTTTCCCCCGCTGGACTGGGAGAGCCGTGCGCGGACCGGGAACGCGAGATGGCCTGGGAGCCAGCCGTACGTGGAGGCGTACTGGTCGGCGTAGCTTTCGGATTCGTTCCGCTGGTCCACGCCGGCGAGTCCGCCCGCTTCGCGGAACTCCCACGAGCTTGCGTACGACGAGGTCCCGCGGCTGTCCCGGGCCTCGGCTGCGTACCCCGTCCAGGCCACGTCCACGAGGATTTCCGTGCCGGACGTGTTGTCAGACGGATCGAAGTCGGCCGGCGCGAGGTTCTGGACGCGCACGTCCACCCGGTGCGCCCCGCCGGTAAGGAAGCTGTGCGTAAAGGCGCAGGTGACGTCGTCACCCGCATCCACCCAGATGCCCTCCGCGCGGTCCGCGGGGGCGCCGTCCACGTAAAGCACGCAGTGGGCGCGCGCACCCACGTCGCCGTTCCGCTCGCTCACGAGCGCGGTGATGTTCACCGGCGCGCGCGGGCGCACGCGGCGGGGGCCGTGCACGGAGACGCGCAGGTCGGGGCGCAGAAAGACGGAGTCGCGCACCGTCACGGCTTCCGTCCGCCCGCCGTCGCCGCGGACGGTGGCCCGCAACGCGAGTGGCGTCCCGCGCCGCGCGCCCCGCAGTTCGTACGTCAGGCGGCCGCCGCCGGTCCCGCGGAAGTCGCGCGCCGGTTCGTGCCGTGCACCCAGGATGCTCTGCACGTCCAGCAGCGTGCCCGCGCCGGTGCCGGGCCGCGCCGCGGTTCCGCTCACGAGTTCTACGTGCGTCACGCCCGCGTTGTCCAGCAACGCCAGCATGCTCAGGCTCGCGCCGCCGGCTCGCCCCGTCGCGGGCTTCCGGCCGGAGTCGCGGTACCGGACGGCATTCGGCACCAGCCGCGGGCCCGCGGCGGCGGTTGTTTCGAGCGAAGCCGGGCCGGTGGGCTGGTCGGCGCAGGCGGCCGCGGCCACGAGGCAGGCCAGCGCGGCGGCGGTGCGGCGGGCCGCGATGCGGATGGGAATGCGGATCGTCATGGAAAGGCTCCGGTGCAGGTGAGTGGGTCAGGCTCCGGGCAGGTGACCCGGAGCGCGGTGTGGCAGTCTTCGCCGGCGCGACTGCTGCCCGCTGAATCGGCCGGTGAGATCCTGGGCTGCAAGCTCGTATGTGTAAATATCGTCACTAAGTATGTGCAGCACGGGCCGTCTAGGATTCGGGATCTGCGCCGAATCCTTTTGCGTCATCCCTGACACGGCTACTTCAGCCGGATGTCACGGCGTCCACTTTGTCGTGCGTTACGGCTCGATTGGATCGATGCCGAAGCGTTGAGGCCAGACGATACCCGCGTCAGGGCCCCGAGTCAATCCTTTTGATTGGACACTTGGGACAGCCTCCCCGGCCCGCAAAAACGGGCGTCGCACGGTTCCCGACAGCGGTGGTCTAACGCGAGAAACCCCGGCCCGGCGCACGATGGCGTGCGCCGGGCCGGGGTTTCAGTGAGTGGGCCGCGCGGGCGTTCAGTTCTGGACGAAGATGCCCTGCGCGCGGAGCTTTTTGGTGAGCGCGGCGATGAACCTGGGGTCGCCCTCCAGCCGCAGGATGGTGCGGGTGATGGCGGTGGCGTTGGCGCCGGCCAGCGCGGTGACGCGGGCGGCCGTTTCCGTGTCCGGGCACTCCACCAGCACGGCGGGGCGAATACGCACCCGGCGCGTGGCGCCCATCCAGTCGCGCACCTGCCGCGACACGTTCGCCGGCACGGCGCTGCGCGACGCACTCCCGAGGGTCTTGAGCAGCGCATCCGCCGCCAGCCCCTGCTCGGCGGCGCGCAGCACAGACGCTTTCGTGAGCCGGAACAGCGTGCCCACGCCGCTCCCCACCCGCTCCGCGAACCGCCCGAACTCCGCCTCCAGCCGCGGTGCGGGCGCCAGAAACACGATCTCGAAGTCCGGGTTCACCACGACCTCTCCCTCCGCCTGCGGCGCCAGGGCGAACGTCTTCGACGCGCCGAGCAGGTAGCGCCCCACGTCCGTGAGGGTGAACGCCAACCCCGCGCTCCCCGCCCCTATCCGCGCGCCCCCGAACGGAAGCAGCCGCACGCGCAGAAACTCGGTCACGATGCGCAGCCAGAGGTCCTCCCACTCCTCGCGGGTGCGGGGCGCGGGCGAGTAGCCGTACGGCGACCGGGCCGGCGGAATCCCCGCCGCAAGCAGCGGATTGGCCACCTCGCCGTGGTACCGCGCGAACGTCTCCACGTCGTACCACCGGTCCGGCGCGAGCGCCAGGAACGCCTCGGTGAGCGGGGTGCGCAGGTCCAGGTCCCTGGGGAGCGAAAACGAGAGCCGCGTGCCGAAGAAGTCCATCTCGTCGCCCGTGAGCGAGGCGGCGCCCGGGTTGCGCTGCGGCGCCGCGCGCATGGCGTCCAGCGCGTGCTTCAGCCGCGCTTCTTCGGCGAGCGCCAGCCAGGCGCGCCCGGCCCGGGTGGCGCTGAAGTGGTGCCGGTCCGCCGAGCTAACCACGTCGCCCAGCCCCAGCACCCGCAGGGTGAGGACGGCAAAGGTGACGCGCATCTCCGCCCGCAGCTCCGCCTGTTCCGCCGACGCGGGTTCGGGGGGCGTCGACGCGGGGCCTCCACTCAGGAAGAACCACCCCCACTCCGGCAGTGGCATCAGTCGCGGGACCAGGGCCCGCAGCGAGCGCACGTACAGGCCGCCGTCGCCGCCTCGCATGGGGATGGGCTCCGCGGCCGCTTCCACCAGCACCGCGGTCATGTCGGCGATGCGGAACGCCGCCTCGAAGCTCGCCGTCACCTCCACCGGCACGGGCGGCGGCGGAGGCGGTCCCAGCCGCCGCACGATGCCGGGGAGCAGCCCCAGGACCGGCTCGATGGTAACGCTGTCGATGGATCCGAAGACGAGCGCGTACCGCAGCCCCGCCTTGACCGCGTCCGCGCGCACCTCCGGCTCCTCCTCCGGCAGCAGTTCCGCAAGCTCTGCCAGCCGTGCGCCGCCCGGACGCGTGGTGAGCGCCCGGACCAGCGTGTAGAGCGCGCGGGCGGTGGCGCGCGAGCCCAGCAGGTGCGCGCCGTTGCGCCGCATGTGCGCCTGTTCCCACTGGGCGGCGCGGACCGTTGCGGCAGCTTCCAGGAAGCCGGTGACCCAGTCCAGCGACGAGATCGTCGCCACCACCGTTTCACGGGTCGTCCAGAACCGGTACGAATCTCCGCCCGCGAGCGCGTTGGCTTCGTAGTCGGCGAACTGGTCCTGCAGGTACCCCACCAGCGTCTCGTCGTCCGGCCGGTGCAGCACGGGGTGGCGGTGCATGGCGCGGAACGCCGTGAGCAGCGGCCGCAGCTCCGGCGCATGCGGGTAGTGCATGCCGCGCGGGCCGGGCGGCGACACGAATCCCGCGGCCACCAGTTCGTCCACCGCGCCGCCCAGCAGCTCGGGGGGCGCCGCGGCCCCGGGCCTGACGTGCAGGAACGCGCGCCGCGCCGCCACGGAGAGCCCGCTCCAGCGCGGGGCGTGGCGCAGCACGCTTTCCCAGTCGTAGTCGGCCAGCTTCATCCGTTCAGATCTCCCGCGGGTCGGCGATGCGGTAGGCGCAGCCCTGCTCGCACACGAACAGCTGCCGCTTGCGCGCGAGTTCCTGCTCCGTCGTGCGGCGGCTCACCCGCGTGTAGAAGTGCGCCTGGTTGGCGGCGGCGGCAAAAGAGTAGCGGGGCTGGGCGGCAGAAGAAAGTGCGCACGGTCAACGCGTCCCGTCGCAGCGACCGGCATCCACCGACGAAGCGCAGTCCGCCATCCGCGTCCCAGGTTCCGTCCGTCATCCACACATCCGGCGTGTCGTCCACATGAAAAAGACCCGGGCCGCCATCCGCGTACCGGGTCTCGGCCCGTCGTCCGCATCGCCCTGCCCGGAAATCAGGCCGCGCCGGTGCCCAGGTAGTCGCGGCGGAACTGAAAGTCGCGGCGGGCGGCCTCCGGGTCGCCGAGGGGGCGCGTGGTGCCCGCGGTGATCCAGGTCACGCGGTCCGCCACGGCCAGGATGAACGGCACCTCGTGCCCGGTGAGCACCACCGCCGTTCCGCGCCGGGCCAGCGCGCGGAACGCGTCGATGAACAGCTCCGTGTCCGCGGGGGTGATGCCCAGGAACGGCTCGTCCGCCAGCAGCACCTCGGGCGCGCGCGCGAGGGCGAGCGCGAGTTCCGCCCGCCGCCGCTCGCCGCCGGAGTAGGTGCCCACGTACCGGTCCAGCAGATGCGCGATCTTCAACTCCTCAACCACCTCGTCCGCGGCGGGGAGGGCGAAGCGGCGCCGCATCGTGTCCAGGTGCTGGCGCAGCGTGAGCGTGCGGCTCAGCGTGCAGCGGTCCGCCGGGAGCAGAAAGAGCCCTTCGCGCGCCATCCGCGAAAGGCGCGTACGGGTGTACACCCGGCCGCGGACGCGCAGGATGCCGTAGTCCGGCGCCATCAGCCCCGACATGATGCGCAGCAGCGTGCTCTTTCCCGAGCCGTTGCGCCCCACCAGCGCGGTCACCACGCCGCGGTGCGCCGCCAGCGTCGCGGCGGAGAGCACCTTGTGCTCCCCGAACCGCTTGCCGATGGAATCCGCCACCAGCAGGGCCTCCGGCGGCGCGCTCACGACGCGAACACGGCCCTGAGCCCCGCCAGCGGCAGCGCCGCGTACGCCGCCAGCATTCCCCATCCGAACCGCGCGACGGTGAACGCCGCCTCCAGCGCGGTGGCGGGAAAAGCGAGGTAGAGGGCGATGGCGGGCCAGCCGTAGCCCAGGTTGGCCAGATACAGGTCCTCGTCACGCCGCCGCGCCTCCAGCATGCCCAGCCCGATGGTGAGTGCCACGACGAGCGGGTTGCCGCCGGGGAGCAGGGCGGTTGGGGGAAGCGGCTGCTTGGCGAGCGACGCCGCGAACGCCATGATCAGGGCGCGCATCCCGTGCAGCAGCGCCCAGTACGCCACGGACCGGCGGATGAACACGCCGGGGAACGGCGCGACGAGCGACAGCCCGGAAAGTTTCATCGGGATCGATGATGGTGGGCGGAGGGCGGGCGGCCTACGCGCGGGAGGGGAGGGGAACGGCGACGACCTCGTCCGAGAACGATCCCGCGTACACCGATCCGTCGCCCGCCGCGGGGGAGGAGAGGAGGTGCCCGGCCGGAAGCCGGTGGCGCGCCGAGATCCGCCCGTTGTCCGCGGCGATGATCCACAGGCTTCCATCCACCGACCCGATGCTCACCCATCCGTCGGCCACGGCGGGGCTGGAATCGTAGATGGTGCTCCCCGTCGCGGCGACCCAGACCTCGCGCCCATCCGCGGCGGAAATGCAGCGCACCTCGCCCCGGTCGCCCAGGCAGCCGATGTAGATGCGTTCCCCCACGAGCGCCGGGGACGAGTAGCCCACCTTGTCGCCCGGCGAGGTGAAGGTCCAGCGCGTGTCGCCCGTGGCCGCGTCGAACGCGTGCAGCACGTTGCCGTTGGCGGGGATGAACACCGTTCCGCCGCCCACCGCCGGCCCGCCGATGGCCGGCGAATACGCGAACGAGCGGTCCGTCCCCGGCCTGCGCCACACGAGCGCGCCCGTGGCCGCATTCAGCGCGTACACGTGCCGGTCCCACGCGCCGATGTAGAAGCGCTCGCCGTCCGTCCCCGCCGGGCTCTGCGCGAACGCCGAGGTGCTGGGCGGGAGCGCGTACCTCCACCGCACGCCGCCGTCCATCACATCCAGCCCGTACACCGTGCCGTCGCCGG
>NZ_DASVTX010000156.1:0-5905 GCF_036387355.1 Longimicrobium sp. | reverse complement strand
CCGCGACCCCTTCGCGAAGTACGCCGCCGCTTTTTTTAGGAAGTCCCGCTCCTGCTTCACTTCTTCCAGCTCACGACGAAGCGCGCGCAGCTCTTCGTCCTTGCTCGTCAGCTTCCCGTTCCCCGGGAACACGTCGTCGTTTTTCAGCCCGGCACGGCCCTCCGCCTGCTTCTTCCAGCCGCGCAGGATATCCGATCGCACGCCCAGATCGCGAGCGAGCTCTTCCAGCTTCCTTTCCCCGCTGGAAATCAGACGAACCGCTTCCAGTTTGAACTCGCGCGTGAACTGCCTTCGCTTCTCGGCCATGTGTCACCTCCTACCCGTAAACCTACGGGCTTATGTTGGTGTCCACCAAGCCGGGGCAATCCTAGAACAGCCAGAGATGCAGAGGACAACAGGGGCTCCTCTGTACCTCTGGCTTTTTCTCTGTTCCTCTGCAATTCTCGCTGTTTGCAGTGTCGTTCGGGCAGCGCTTCCGCTTCTCTCCCGCGGGCGGCGCGGCCCTACTTCAATCCCAGTTCCGCCCTCATCTTCTTTGTCAGGCTCTGGCGCGTCGTCCAGAACTCCGCCCACGGGTCCTGCTTCAACGCCCGCACCCGCTCGATCACGGCGGCGGGGGTGAAGCGGTCCGTCTTGAGGTCCGCGGTCAGCTCGTCCCAGCGCAGGGGAACGCTGATGGCGCCGGACGGGCGGGCGCGAATGCCGTACGCCGCGATGGCCGTCGCGCCGCGGCCGTTGCGCAGAAAGTCGATGTAGATCTTTCCCTTGCGCGCCGCCAGCGTGCTCTTGGTGACGTACTTGCCCGGGTTCGCCACGCTCACGTCCGTCGCAAGGGCGCGGGCGAACTCCTTTACCTCGTCCCAGCTGTGGCGCTTGTTGATGGGGACGACCACGTGCAGCCCCTTGCCGCCCGTCGTCTTGACGAAGCTGGCCAGCCCCAGCTCCGCCAGCCGGTCTCGGATCTGCAGCGCCGAGTCCATGATGCGCTGCCACGGCACGCCCGGCCCGGGATCCAGGTCCATGATGAAGCGGTCCGGCTTCTCAAAGCTGGTCCGCTTGGCGTTCGACGTGTGCAGCTCCAGCACGCTCATCTGCACCATGGCCACGAGGCCGGCAAAGGAGTGCACGTAGGTGTAGACCTTTTCGTCCCCGTCGTTTTCCGTTACCGTGGTGCGTCCCACCTGCGGCGCAAAGTGCTCGTCGCCGTGCTTCTGAAAAAAGCAGGGGCCGCCCACGCCGTCCGGACAGCGCACCAGGGTCAGCGGCCGGTCCTTGACGTGCGGCAGCATCCACTCGCCCACAGCCTCGTAGTAGCGCGCCAGGTCCAGCTTGGTGATCCCCACGGCGGGGTACAGCACCTTGTCCGGGCTGGTAAGGCGGATGCCCGCCACCTGCGTTTCGGGCGTCTTGCCGCGGCGGTGTCCGCTTTTGGTCGTGGACGGGGGCACGGGGCGCGTGGTGGCGGAGGGTTTCTGCTCGCGCTCGGCGGAGCGGGTGAGCCGCGCGGGCGCCTTGCGGGCCGGCGCCGGCTTCTCGCCCGCGGGGAGCGCGCCGGCGTTCTCGCGCACCACCTGCGCGGCGGGCTTGTCCTCGCGCAGACCCTGAAAGACGGGGTGGCGCAGGATGCCGTCGCCGGTCCATTCCGTAAACGACACCTCGCACACCAGCCTGGGCTCCACCCATGTGACGCCGATGGGCCGGCGCCCCTTGCGGCCGTAGTCTTCGAACGGCGATTCATCGCGCGCCAGCGGCTTCAGGGCGTCGTGCAGCTGCCTGAGCGAGGCCTCGTTGAACCCCGTCCCCACCTTGCCGGAGTAGACGAACCGGCCCTCGGCGTCGTGCACGCCCACCAGCAGCGCGCCGAAGTGCGAGCGCGAGCCCTGCGGATCCGTGAATCCGCCGATGACGAACTCCTGGCGCAGCAGGCACTTGACCTTGAGCCAGTCGCGGGTGCGCCGCTGTGAGTACGGGCTGTCCGCGCGCTTGCTGATGATCCCCTCCAGCGACATCTGGCAGGCCTGCTGGTAGAACACGCCCCCGTTGCCCACGATGTGGTCACTGAAGCGCACGGGCCCCGCGGGATCGGCGGACAGCACCTCGCGCAGCGCCTCCTTGCGGGCCAGCAGGGGAGACCCGCGCAGGTCCATTCCGTCGCGGTGCATCAGGTCAAAGGCGTAGAACACCAGTTCTCCCGTGCGCCCGGTGTTCAGCACGTTCTGCAGCGCCTGAAAGCTGGTGCGGCCGTCCGGGGCGATGACGACCAGCTCGCCGTCCAGCACCGCGTCGCGGACGGGAAGGGCGCCCAGCGCGGCCGCCATCTCCGGGAACTTGCTCGTCCAGTCGTTGCCGTTGCGGGTAATCATCCGCGCCTTGCCGCCGCGGACGTATACGACGAGACGGTAGCCGTCGTACTTGATCTCGTGGATCCAGTCGGCGCCGGCGGGCACGTCCTCCACCAGTGTGGTGAGGGCAGGGGAGAACTCCGCCGGAAACGCGGCCTTTTTCGCGCCCGGGACGGCCGCCCCGCTGTCCAGTTTGGATGCGGGTTTCCGGGCCGCCTTCGCCGTGGGCTTCTTCGCCGCCGGCTTCTTCGCGGCAGGCTTCTTCGCCGCCGAGTTCTTCGCGGCGGGCTTCTTCGCGGCGGGCTTCTTCGGTGCCTGGCTTCCGGAGCGGATGAGCGCGTCGGCGGCGGGGGCGCGGCTGTCCCAGTGCGCGTCGGCGTCGGCGGCGATCTCGTCCATCGTGCGGCCGGTCTCCACGCTGGTCGTCATCTCCTCGGTGATGACGCCGGCGGATTCCGGGCGGGCCGTGTCGTCGTCATCCTTGAAGAGCAGCCACTGCTCCTTTTCGCCGTCGGCGCCGCGGCGGGAGCGCACCAGGTGCCATCCGCCGTGCAAGCGCTCTCCCTCCAGCGTAAAGCGAAGGTGGCCCTTGCGATACGCGGTGCGGGGATCACCTTCCGGCGTCCAGGTGCCGCGGTCCCAGAGCATCACCGTGCCGCCGCCGTACTCCCCGCGGGGAATGATGCCCTCGAACACGCCGTACTCGATGGGGTGGTCCTCCACGTGGATGGCCAGGCGCTTGACCTCCGGGTCCAGGCTGGGGCCCTTGGGGACGGCCCAGCTGAGCAGAACGCCGTTCAGCTCCAGCCGGAAGTCGTAGTGCAGGTGGCTGGCGGCGTGCTTCTGGATGACGAACGAGAGCACGTCCCCCGCCGGGTGGACGTGCCCTTCTGGTTCATCGGTGACGCGAAAGTCGCGCTTGCGCTTGTACTCGTCGAGGCCCATTCAGAGTCCTGGCACGGTCAGGCCGCCTTGCGCTTCTTGGCGCTGCTGGGCCGCGGCTTGGCGGTGGCGGCGGAGCGGGGCTGCGGCTTGCCGCCTGCCGGCTTGCTGGCGGCCTTGGGCTTGGCGCGCGCCGCCGGGGCAGGGGCCGCCTTGGGCTTCGCGGCGGCCGCCTTCTTGGGCGCCGCACGCTCGCCGCCGGCAGCCTCCACGCTGCGCTTGAGCAGCGACATGATGTCGATGACGCCCTCGCGCGGCTCCGCGGCCTCGGGCACGGGCGACTCGTCGGGCGCGTCGGTCTGGCCGGCCTCGATGCGCCCCTGAATGAGCTGCATGAGGTCGTCGCGGTAGCTGTCGTGGTACTTTTCCGGCGACCACTCGGCGGTCATGCCTTCCACCAGGCGCTCGGCCATCTCCAGCTCGCGCTCGTTCACGCCCAGCGCCTTGAGGTCTTCGCCGGGCACCTCCAGCTCCTCGGTGGCGCGGATCTCGTTGGGATAGCGCAGGATCTCCAGGACGAGCACGTCGCCCTGGGGAACCACGGCGGCCAGGTGCTCGCGCGAGCGGATGACCACCTTGGCGATCCCCACCTTGCGGGTGCGCTTGAGCGCCTCGCGGAGGAGCGCGTAGCCCTTGGGGTTCTTGCCGATGGGCGCCAGGTAGTACGGCTTGTCGTAGAACACCGGCTCGATGTCGTCCAGGTCCACGAAGTCGGTGATCTCGACGGTCTGCGTCTTTTCGGGATTGGCCCGGCGCAGGTCTTCGTCGCTGAGCACGACGTAGTGGCCGCTCTCGTACTCGTAGCCCTTGACGATGACGTCCATCTCGACTTCGTCGCCGGTGGCCTTGTTGTACTTGCGGTAGCCGACCGGCGAGAGGTTGCGGCGGTCCAGCTGCCGGAAGCTCAGTTCGTCGGGCTTTTCGGCGCTGAAGAGTCCCACGGGGATGTGGACCAGGCCGAAACTGATGCTGCCTTTCCAGATTGCGCGTGCCATCTCGTTGCTCCTGAGTCACATGGGAACCCCGGCAAATGCAACCCCCGGTCCAATGCGTATAATATGCATTATGTAAACTAGCTGCTGTGGAGAAGTGTGGAAAAGCCTATCGAGCCGTGGGAATGTGTGATTGGGGCTGGATTCCGGGTCCTGGCGCCCCGCTCCGGAGGCGTGCCCCGCCAGGATGCGATCAGGACGCGCTGGGCCGTCGCGGATGTCACAGCACCCGCCCTCGCGCCCGATCGTGCGACACGGCGCATTGTGGCGCGCCGGCTTTGGAACCGCGTCTCTCACGGAGTTCACGGAGCCGGCACGGAGGTCACGGAGGAACTGCACAAAGGGCCTCACGCAGAGGCGCAGAGTCACAGAGGAGAACATCAGAATCTCATCTTTCTGTGTCTCTGTGCCTCTGTGTGAGATTGCTGTTTGCGGATCTGGAGAAACGAAACGAGGTCACGGACGCCTGAGAGCATCCGTGACCTCCGTGGTTTTCCTTCCGTGCCCTCCGTGGGAGACGCGGTTTACGGACTCAGAGCGTCGCGAGCAGCCGGCGGGCTTGCTCGGCCAGCTCGCCGCGGCCGCTACTCAATCGTCAGACAGGGCGAAAAGGGCACTCTGTTCCGCTGTTGCCGCCATCTCCGCGTGGGCGGCCTCGTCCGGGGCACGACGGAGTTCCGGGTAGTTTGGCCGTCGTCCGCTCTGAAGGTGCGAGCAGTTGCTCTGGGGGCTGCAGCGCACGGCGGTGAACGGCGACGCTTGTCGGTCCGCGCTCATGCTCACCCCGTCATTTTGCAGGATGAGGTCCTCGTACGGGCACCAGCAGACCCGGTCTGAGAAATTGGGATCCTTGAATTCCGCAATCCCCGTATCCGTGTCCACCCCGGTCAGCACGACGACGTGCCTTCCGCGACTATCGAACGAAGTGACCTGATGATAGATCTCTGCATGCGTGGGTCTGGGAGACGCTACATAGCCCGTAATCAACAGCGGGCCCCACTGCGCAAGACAGTCGTAGGCGCCCTGCGGGCTGCCCAGCCCTACTCTGTACGGAATGTCGTAGAAAAACTCGTGGGGAAAGAAGGCGCGTGTAATCCGGAGATTCCAATCCCCGCCCCCTGTCGGCCCGCTCACCGTGGTCATGACATGGAGAAATCTCCCCAAGCGCTGGGACTCCTGCCCATCTTTCCGGAAATCCCTCACCTCCGCGGCAAGCTGCGCCACCTCCTGCCGTAGCGCATCGATCTGCCCCGGGGAAGAAGATGGGCCGGGTGGGGCGGCGGCCTCCTCCAGTTCTGCCAGCTTACCTTGGCTCCGCTCGTGGATCTGCAGTTTCACCCGGTCGAAGTTCCTCATTCGGCCCTGCAGAAGATCATACTGGAGCTGTCTCGCCTGCATGGCTTTCTGAGACTCCGCGCCGCGCTCCGTCTCTACGAAGAACTGCTTGAAAATCTTGAGCGCTTTCAGGTTTTCGTAGAAGCCCTGTGCCGCCGGATCCACCGCCTTGTGGAACTTGAGCAGCATCTTGGTGGCGTAATACCAGCACGTGGGACCCTGCTGCGCCCACCCGTTCGCTTCCTTGCCAATGCTCGGGACCTCGTAATGGATTTTCATGGTTTATTTCTTGAA
>NZ_DASVTX010000155.1:0-8796 GCF_036387355.1 Longimicrobium sp. | reverse complement strand
ACAACTGCTGAAAGCCTCACGATACTGCCGTGAGGCTGCCCCGGTGCGGGCGACGAGGCCGGTGCGGAGCGCACCGGCCTGCGTCTTTCTCCCCTCTCCGTGCGCAGTTTGCACGGGGAGGGGCCGGGGGTGGGGCCCGCGCGCAGCGCGACGCCGTTCCGCCAGAAGCCCTCCTGAGCGGATGAATCCGCCGCTCTGAAAGCGGTAAGCCCCGACTCGTGGCCGCTGACGCGTCCACGATCGAGGCTTCAACTGCATCGGACGCCAGCCTCGCGTCGCCGCGAATGCAGCCCGCGAACGCGGACGGGCCGTCAGGGTTCCCGGCAGGCGCGTTCGGTCGGGTAGCCGCTGCCGCCCTCACACGAGTAGTCCGTATAGTTGTATTCCACGCACCAGTAGTATGCCGTCACGCACAGGCACGAGTTCCAGTTGGTGCAGTCGTCCTGTGCCGCGCGAACCGTACCGCGCCGCACCCCCAATCCATCGCTGGCGGCGAAGGTATCCACCGCCAGCTGCTCCACATCCAGGCGAAGCTTCTTGAGCATCGGGCATCTCCGGTCGGGTCGGCGCCGGAGCGTCGTCAGCTCCTGGCGTATTCTGTGTGTCGCGGAGATCATACGCCCCGCGGCCGGGACAATCAACCGTCCCGTTCACCGGGTCTCTTCTCCGCGTGAACACCGTTGCCGTTGCGGCGCGCCATTTGACCCGCCGGACGGCGCACGGCTATCTTTCGCGCGATCTTGTACGCGCGGAAGGGGCGCCCGAGCCGACCTCGCGCGCCCCTTCCGCGTTCCGCGCACCGTTTCTCATGACCCGCATTCCCACGCCGCAGCCGCGGCACCTTCGCTCGCTGGCCGCCGCCGGCGCGCTGCTGCTGGGCTCCGCCCTGTCCACCAGCGCGTGCGCGCAGCCGGGCAACGGCGCGGCCGCCAACCGCGCCGCGTCGGGCGTGAACGCCGATTCCGTCGTGGCCCGCGCCGAGCGCGGCCGGGTGAAGGGGCCGGACAGCGCCCCCATCACCATCATTGAAGTGTCGGACTTTCAGTGCCCGTACTGCCGCGAGTTCGCCACCACCACCTATCCGCGGCTGGACAGCGCCTACCTCCGCACCGGCCGCGCGAAGCTGCTCTACATCAACCTGCCGCTCATGAACCACCGGCAGGCATTCGCCGCGGCCGAGGCGGCCATGTGCGCCGCCGCGCAGGACAAGTTCTTCGCCATGCACGACCGCCTGTTCGCCACGCAGCGCGAGTGGAGCGGCCAGGCCGACGCGGCCCAGCGCTTCGAGGGCTACGCGCAGCAGCTGGGGCTGAACATGGCCGAGTTCCGCGACTGCACGCAGAACGACCGCACCGCCTCGCTGATCGTGAATGACGCCATGCAGGCGGCCGGCGCGGGCATCCAGGGCACGCCCATGTTCATCCTGAACGGCAACGGGCAGCAGGCCTCGCTGAACGGCGCGGTGCCGTTTGAGCAGTTTCAGCAGGCCATCGACTCGCTCTCGTCGCGGCCCGCCGCCCCGGCCCCGCAGCCCGGCGCGCCCCCCGCCCCCCGGCCCTGACCGCCGCGGGTCATCCACGAAAAAAACCGGCCCTCTCCGCCACGCGCGGAGGGCCGGTTTCTTTTCTGCGGGCGGGTGGATCAGGATCCGGCTTCCACCACGGCGGCCGAAACCAGGCGGCCCATGTCCACAAAGAGCTGCCGGGTGACTGACTCTTCCTCGCGCAGCAGGTCCACCAGGCGCTCGTAGCGGCCCAGCAGGTCCATGGGCACGTTCACCGTCTCGGCGTGGAACGTTCCCTGGTCCGCGAACACCAGACGCACCAGCACCGTCTGCCCCGGGGTATGTGACATCTACTGACTTCCTCCGTCGGTCGGTCCGTTGAAGTTGCCGCGCCTACCGGGCCTGCCGCAGCCCCGGGAGCGACAGCAGAAAGATGAGCGTGATCAGGATGGCCGAGATCACGCACCACTGGCACCACGCGCGGATTACCGCGGCTTCCAGGTACGTCAGGTACGCCGAGAACAGGACGCCGCCCAGCGCCATGCCAAAGATGGAGAGCGCCACCCAGCGCTCGCGGGCAAAGCGCGGCTGCGTGCCCAGCAGCGCCAGCACCAGCAGGACGATGTACGCCCCCACCCCCCACATGGCCACCGGCTGCCCCAGAAAGTAGGCGTACTGCGACGCCTGCACCTTTTCGCAGCTGCCGATCTGGCACTGGATGATGCCCATGTACCCCAGCTTGTACAGGGCCAGGTACATGGACACCAGCAGCCCCGCCAGCGCCAGCAGGGCGATGCCCATGCGCGCCAGCGGCGGCCGGTCTTCCAGCTCCGCGGCCAGGTGCTCCGCGCCGCTCGTCATCCCGCGGCGCTGTCGGCGGCGGGAGCGGCCGCGGGCGCCACCGGGCCGGCTGCCGGAGCAGCGGCGGGCGCCGCAGTGGGGGCCGGAGCCGCGGCGCCGCGCTCCTGGTCAATCAGCTGCTGCCATTCGGCGCGGGTGGACGGCATGTCCGAAACGCGCTTGCCGTTGATGATGAGCGTGGGCGTTCCGTTCACGCCCAGGCTGCTGCCGAACGAATGGGACTCCGACACTTCCTTGAGAAAGCGGTCCGACCGCAGGCACTGCGAGAACGCCGCCTCGTCGCCGCCCACCGACTTCATGTAGCCGGCGAAGATGCCGGCCGCGTCATCGGACTCCGACCACTCCGGCTGGCGGGCAAAGATGTGGTCGTGAAACTGCCAGAAGCGGTTCTGGTCGTTGGCGCAGCGCCCCGCGCGCGCGGCCAGCACGGCGTTCTTGTGCAGCTCCGGCAGGGGATAGTCGTACCACACGAACCGCACGGTCCCGTTGTCGATCCATTCCTGCACCAGCGGCTCGTAGAAGGTCGCGAACCGTCCGCATCCGGGGCACTGGAAGTCGGCAAACTCCATGATGACCACGGGGGCGTTGGGGCTCCCCTTGCTGATGCCCGCCACCGACTGCATCTGCTCCGGCGTAAGGTTCACCGGCTGCAGCGTGGCGGCGGGCGGCGCTCCTCCGCCGCCGCTGGCCTGGCGGAAAAGGAAGAAGCCGCCACCGAGCGCGACGATCCCCAGGATGATGTAAAAGGGCAGCAGCGACGACGAGCGCCGGGCGCTGGGCGCGGGACGGGGCACGGGACTTTCTCCGGAATGCGGGGGTGCGGGCGCGGCCGGGGCGGCGTACGCCCCGGTGCGGGACGGCAAACAATAACCGCCGCGCCGCGCGCCGGGCAAGCGCGTACCGGAACACTCCTTGCGCATCCGCCCCGTGTTAACGCGTTTCTCATCCCGGTGACTTCCATGGATATCAGGCTGGTGCGCGGACGCGAGTCGCGCGTGTGGCTGTGGTCGGGGCTCCTGGCCGGCATTTCGGTGCTGGTGCTGGTTTCCGCGTTCGTGTTCGGCGACCGTACGCAGCGCGCCAAGAAGCAGGTGGGCGCCGCGGCGGGCTTCGGCTCGGACCGCACGGCCGTGCTGCCCATGCAGCCGGAGCAGTTCGAGGCGCTGCTGCCGCTGGACACCCGCGAGCTGGGCCGCCTGGTGCACATGACGGCCACCACGCAGAGCCGGGTGCTGGGCAACTCGGTGTGGGTGCGCACCCCCAGCGGGCGCCGCATGCTGGTGCGCTTTGAGCCGGACCCGTCGGCCGGGGCGCTGAGCGGGCTGTATCCGGGCGCGCAGCTGGAGGTGAACGGCTACCTGCAGAAGCTGTCGCGCGCCGAGCTGCAGATGTGGACGGACACGCTGGGCGTGGTGATTCCCCGCCCCGCGCCGGGGGTGAAGTTCGGTGACCTTCCGGACAGCGGGTTCGCCAAGATCGATTCGCTGTTCATCAAGGACTACTACCTGTCGGTGCGGCCGGAAGGGCTGCGGGCCGTGCGGAGCACCAACGAGCTCCGGCCGGACACGTCGGCGGCCGCCGCGGCGCCCCAGCCGCTGCCCACCCTGGCCGACAGCGCCGCGGCGGATGAGCCGGTGGGACCGCTGCCGCAGGAGCCCGGAACCGCCGCGCCCGACACCGCCCGGCGCGGGCCGCCGGCCACGGCACCCCGGTGATCTGGACACCCAGCGCACTGAGCCGGCTGGAGCGCGCGATCGACGAGGGGACGCGGGTGCAGATCCGCCGGCGCGGCGGGGACATCGTGCTGATTCCCGTGGAGATCCGGCAGGTGTACGGAGGGGAGATCCTCGTGGGGCGGCACCTGGGGACGGGCGACCGCGTGCAGGTTCCGATGGATGACGTGGAGGCGTTTACCGTCATCGGGTAGCGAGGACGGGTCCGGTGGATGACAACGAGGAGGGCGCACGATGATCGTGCGCCCTCCCTGTCTTGCCCAGTCCGGAGATGCCGCTGCTGAGCGGCTGAAGCCGCCGCAACAACGGCTGAAAGCCTCACGATACAGATGTGAGGCTGCACCCGCGCGGGACCCCTGCGTCCGGTGCCGAACGCTGCCCCCGCGCCGGACTGGGGTGTGCTCCCTCCCTCGTCCGTTTGTGGGAGAGGGGCGGCGTGCGCAGCTCGCGGGGTGAGGGCCGCGAGCGGGTGAGGGCCACACGGCGGCGGGAACGAACGATGCTCAGGGCCGTGCACCTTCCTTCATCAATCATCCGGGGGTAACTCGCAGGGCCGTGCACCGTCCCTCCAACGGTCTTTCTCAGCCACAGCGGGATGGCCTCCCTGAGCGGATGAATCCGCCGCTCAAGAAGCGGGAAGCCCCGACACGAGGCCGCTGTCGCGTCCACGTTCGGGGCTTCAACTGCGTCACATACCGCGTGCGCCGTTCCGGTGCGGGTTCGCCGGGTTGGAACGGGCGGACAGCAGATCCTTCGTCGGCGCCAGAGAGCGGTGCGACGGCGGGGTTCGGCCGGCGCCTTCTCAGGATGACAAGAAGTTGTTGGCGCGAGCGGGGTTGCCCGCCGGACCGCACCCTGAGTTATCTGCCCACCCCGACGGCGGTGGATTCGGCGGCGAACTCGCGGGCGGCCTGAACGAAGGCCCAGAACAGGCGGCGGTCGGGGTCGCGCTCGTCGGCGTCGGGGCCGTGCGCCTCGCCGCGCTCCGGATGCCACTGCACCCCGCACACCCACGTCCCCTCCGTTCCCTCCACCCCTTCCACGATTCCGTCTTCCGCCCACACCGTGGCGCGCAGGCCGGGCGCCACCTCGCGCAACGCCTGGTGGTGAAACGAGTTGATGCGCAGCTCGCTCGTCCCGAACACCGCCTCGAGCGTGCTCCCCTGCTCGACCCGCCCGGCGTGCGACCGCTCGCGCCAGTCGCCGGTCTGCTCGTGCAGAATGTCGCCGCCCAGCTCGGAAGGGATGTCCTGGTACAGCGTTCCGCCCAGCGCCACGTTGAGCACCTGGATCCCGCGGCAGATGGCCAGAATGGGCATTCCCAGCCGCCGCGCCTCGTGCACGGCGGCCAGTTCCGTGGCGTCGCGGGCGGGGTTCACGTCGCCCAGTTCGGGGTGCGGCTTCGCGTTGTAGCGGCTGGGCTCCACGTCCTCGCCGCCCGTGAGCAGCAGGCCGTGGCAGAGCCCCAGCAGCTGCCGCATGGACGCTTCGCCGTGCGCGGGGGTCAGCAGGAGCGACGTGGCGCCGGGCGCTTCCAGGGCGGCGATGTACTGCGCGTTCAACTGCGTGCGCGGCAGGCCGTACGATCCCCCGGGCCAGATGGTGGTGGTGACGGCGATGAGCGGACGGTCGGTCATTCCCTACGATCCCGGTTGCACGGACAAAAGAGCGGCCCGGCGGAACTCGCAGGTTCCACGCCGGGCCGCGTTGAAAAGACATCCTCCCGCGGTTCCTCCGCGAGAACCGCAGTTCCCAGTGCCAAGTGCCCGGTGCCCAGCCGTGGAGCCGCGCGGACGTGGCCGGAAAGGATCAGGCCGCGGCGGCGGTGGCGGCCATGCAGATGCGGTTGCGGCCGCCCTGCTTGGCCTGGTACAGCGCCGTATCCGCCAGCGAGATCAGCTCGTCGGCGGTGCCGGCGTCGGCGTCGGGCCACGAGACCACGCCCGCGCTCAGCGACGCGCGCACCGTCACCTCACCGAAGACGAAGGGAATGCCCGCGAAGTGCGCCCGGGCCCGCTCGGCGAACGCCTTGGCCGCCGGGGGCGCCATTCCCGGAAGCACCACCACGAACTCGTCGCCGCCGTAGCGCCCGGCGCGCTCGTTGGCGTTCAGTCCTTCCGTGCACAACCAGCTTCCCAGCGCCCGCAGCGCGGCGTCGCCCGCCAGGTGGCCGCAGCTGTCGTTGATCTCCTTGAACCGGTCCAGGTCCAGGAGAACGATGCTCAGCGGCGCCCCCGTGCGCTGCGCCGCCTCGAACTGGCGCGACAGGTACCCCACGATGGAGCGGCGCGTGTCGCACCCGGTAAGCTCGTCGGTGTGCGCCAAGTCGTGCAGCTGCTTGCGCTGGTCCACCAGCTTCTGGAACAGCTGCACCCGGCCGCACGCCTGCACGATGGCCTCCACCACGCGCTCGGCCAGCTCCGCCGCCTCGTCGCCCAGCAGGGGCTCATCCACCGTGGCGCGCTCCACGAACAGCCCGGTGACGTTCTCGCTGATGGGGAACGGCACCACGATCACCGAGCGCAGCGGCGTCACCAGCCCGCGCCGCTCCCACTCGCCGCGCACCCCGTCGAACAGGGGTGACAGGCCCACGTCGCGCACCACTACCGGGCGGCGCGTCTCCAGCGCCTCGCGCACCTCGGGGTAGAGCGACAGGTCCAGCTCCAGCCCCTCCACCAGCTCCGCCTCGGACGATGCGGCCACGCGCGCCACCTGCTCGCCCGCGTGCACCACCAGGACGGAGCAGCGCCCCACGCCCAGGATCTCCGACGTGCGCGACGTGACCAGGTGGAACATCTCGTCCGCCGTCACCACGCGGTTCAGCTCGCGGATGAGGTCGATGGCCTGCAGCCGCATGCGTGCCTGCTCGCGCGCCCGCTTGAGCTCCTGGTTGCGCAGGACGTGGCGCTCCACGCGGGCCAGCAGTTCATCCAGCCGGAACGGCTTGGTGAGGAAGTCTACCGCGCCGTCGCGCAGGGCGGAAACGGGAAGGGCGCCGTCGTTGGTGGCGGTGATGAGCACGACGGGAATGTCCACCCAGCGGGGGTCCAGCCGGAGCGTGCGCAGCACCTCCAGCCCCGTCATTTCCGGCATCATCACGTCCAGCAGGAGCAGGTCCGGCACGTCCTCGGACTCTTCCAGCAGCTTGAGCACGGCGCGGCCGCTGGTGGCGGTGCGGACGTTGTAGCCGGTTACTTTCAGCGCCCTGTCCAGGCCCTGCAGAATGGATGGATTGTCGTCGGCGACAAAGACGGTGGCGGAGCGATCGGTCATGAGGTGCAGCGGCGATGCGGTTCCGGCGCGGCCGGTTCGCGATGAAAGACTGCGGGCGGCCCACCCCCACGGGTGCGCGGCCGGAAGGATGGAGCGGATGAAGGTACCCGCGGCGTCCGCGCGCGCCTGACAACGCGCGGCCGCACAATCCCACAAGGACGCGGCAAGAGCCGGACCAAGGTTGGACACTCCGCCCGCCCCCGGCGTTTGGCTGATCTACACCTCTGCATGCGGCGCGTGCGCCCCGGGATGCACCAGCGCTGTCCCACGCGCGTCCCGGTCCGGAACCTGCCTCCGCTCCGGTACGCGCCTCGCGGGCGCGCGGGCCGTGCACGCCCGCGCCCGGCGGGGCGTGCCCGCGCACCGTGGACGAACCGGTCCCGGCGCGGGCCCATCTCGCGCCGTCTGAATGCGTTGACCCGTCTCTGCCCGTCGCGCGCCCTCGCCCTGTTCGCCACGCTGCTGGCCCTGCTCGCCACGGGGTGCGAGCAGGCCGAAACCTCGCCCTGGTCCAACGACCGGCTCGCGCGGATGGACCTGCGCGCGCGCGTGGCGCAGATGCTGGCGCCCGCCGTGTACGTGGGCCCGGACGCGCGTGCCTCCGCGGACACCGCGCTGGCGCGCCGCTTTGCGCAGGCGGGGGTAGGCGGCGTGCGGCTTCTTCCCGGCTCGCTTTCCGTGGCGGAGCGCCGCCTGGGCGCCATCCGGCGCGCGTCGCGGCTCCCGCTGCTGGTGATCGCCGACCTGGACCGCGGGGTGGGGGGCGCGCTGGCCGGCGCGTCGGAGCTGCCCCCGCCGCTGTCACTCGGGACCGCGGGGGACGAGCGGGTGGACGCGGCGGCCGCGCAGGCGGCGGTGGAGGCGGAGCGGCTGGGGATCAACTTCGCCCTGCTGACGGCGCCCTCGTTCCCGTACCCCACCGCGCTCCCGGCACCGTGGGGCGCGGCGGCGGACAGCGCCTTCGTGCGCTACGCGCGGCAGCTTTCGGGGGCCGGGCTGCTGGTGGGGGTGCGCGCGCTTTCCGCCGGGCCGGAGGTGCGCGACGGAGGCCCGCCGCGGCTGGCGTGGGACCGCGCCGCGGTGGACGGGCTGCAGCTGGGATTGATGCGCGGGCTGGTGGCCGCGGGGGTGGCGGCGATCAAGCCGGCCTCCGTGTCCATCCCCTCGCTGACGCGCGACACCGTTCCCCTTCCCGACAACCCCGTGTTCACGCAGGGCGTGCTGCGGCGCGACCTGGGGTTCGACGGGCTGATCATCGAGGACCTGGCGCCGGTGACGCCGCTGGTGCGCCGCTACGGCGCGCAGGAGGCCGCCGTGCGCGCCGTGGCCGCGGGGGCGGACCTGCTGGTGGGGG
Source organism: Longimicrobium sp. (assembly GCF_036387355.1). Taxonomy (GTDB): domain Bacteria; phylum Gemmatimonadota; class Gemmatimonadetes; order Longimicrobiales; family Longimicrobiaceae; genus Longimicrobium. The sequence goes on along the minus strand of NZ_DASVTX010000155.1, from coordinate 71 downwards.
TGGACGACGTGCCCGGGACGGTGGACGCCATCGTGCGCGCGGTGGAGTCCGGGCGCATCTCCGCCTCGCGC
>NZ_DASVTX010000154.1:0-4069 GCF_036387355.1 Longimicrobium sp. | reverse complement strand
TGCGCGTCGGCGGCGCGCTGACGCGGCCGCAAACGCCCGTGCGGGGTTGACCGATGGGGCCGGGCGGTGTACATTCACCCTCCTGCCCGCTGAATGCACCGATAGCTCAACCGGCAGAGCAGGGGACTCTTAATCCCAAGGTTGTAGGTTCGATTCCTACTCGGTGCACTGGTGCTTCGGCCCGGTGGTGGGGACCGAAGCAACGCTCGTGCGCCCGTAGCTCAGCTGGATAGAGCGTCTGACTACGGATCAGAAGGCCGGGAGTTCGAATCTCTCCGGGCGCACCTGTTCTTGTGAAGCTTGTGGTTGTCCGGCGACGGTTCTGCTCCTGTGGCGGAATTGGTAGACGCGCTAGATTCAGGATCTAGTGGGCGCAAGCTCGTGGAGGTTCGAGTCCTCTCGGGAGCACTGTCGCGGGAACCATGGCACCCTGCCCAGGTGCTGAAACTGGTAGACAGGCCAGACTAAGGATCTGGTGCCTTAACCGGCGTGGAGGTTCGAGTCCTCTCCTGGGCACTGCAGGTTGTTTTGACAATCCGGGTAGCGGGAGGCGAGTGAGGATCGCGGCGCCGTTCGCGGCGGCGAGGAAAGTCCGAGCTCCACAGGGCAAGGGTGCCGGCTAACGGCCGGGCGTCGTGAGGCGACGGAAAGTGCAACAGAAAACAGACCGCCGATGGCCTTCGGGCTCAGGCAAGGGCGAAACGGTGCGGTAAGAGCGCACCGCGCGGCTGGCAACAGTCCGCGGCATGGCAAACCCCACCCGGAGCAAGGCCAAGCAGAGGCAAGGAGCGGCCCGCTCCATCTGAGCCTCGGGTAGGCTGCTGGAGGCCGGCGGCAACGTCGGCCCTAGAGAAATGATCCTCCCCCGGCAACGGGGACAGAACTCGGCTTATTCGCCTCCACATCCCGTACATGCGCGCTCGTAGCTCAGCTGGATAGAGCGCTAGCCTCCGGAGCTAGAGGTCACAGGTTCGAATCCTGTCGGGCGCATGAACAGAAAGCCCCATCGCGAGTCATCGCGGTGGGGTTTTCTGCGTCCGGCAGTTACGCCGTCCTGTACTTTCAACCGGTTTTGTCGCAGATTCCTGCGTGTTGGTCGCCGAAAGTGCAGGTTCTCGCATTCCCATTGCCGGAGTTGCCGCCGTTGCTCATCCGCTTCCGCGTAGAAAACTTCCGCTCCATCCGCGATGAGCAGGAACTTTCGCTCGTCGCATCGCCGCTCTCCGAGCATCCCGAAGCGGTGGTCCGCGCGGGCCGGTTCGGCGTGGACCTGCTGCGCACCGCCGCGATCTACGGGCCGAATGCTTCGGGAAAGTCGACCGTGATGCACGCGCTGGAATTCATGAAGTCCGCCGTCTCGGACTCTCAGCGCACCTGGGCACCCGACGCCAAGATTCCGCGTTCGCCATTCGCACTGGACGCCAGTTCCGCGGCCGAGCCGTCTCTGTGGGGAGTGGATCTGCTTCTGGGCGGAGTTCGCTACGAGTACGGATTCGTGGCAGATGATTCGCGCATTCTCGAGGAATGGCTGTACGCGTATCCAAGAGGGCGAAAGCAGGAATGGTTCACCCGCGATGCTTCACGCGGGCAGGAATTCGAATTCAGCCGCCTCTTGAAAGGCGAGAATCGTGCGATCAGCGGATTCACGCGGCCCAATAGCCTCTTCCTTTCAGCGGCCGCGCAGAACAACCACGCCATGCTAGCGCCGGTGTACAGGTGGTTCAGTGCCAATCTCCTAGTCACCGATGAGCAGGACATGGCAGGGCGTGAACTGGCCGCATCTCAGATATGCATCAGCGAAACTGGGCGAGTTCCCATCTTGGGCTTGCTTGAGTCTGCCGATCTCGGGATTACCGGCCTGGACGTTGACGTGGACGATTTTCCCACGTTTGCCGATCGATGGAACATCAGATCGGATACTCCGGAATGGAGGGAATATGCCGATGCTCTGCCCCGAGTGGTGACGAGTGTTCAACTCAGGCATCGCACCAAGGTGGCAGATGTCGATGAGAGTCTTCCTTTCGATCAGGAATCCCGCGGAACGCGAGTGCTGTTCGGCTTGGCTGGGCTGATCGTCGCCACACTGCAAACAGGCGGCGTGCTGGTGGTGGATGAACTCGACCGCAGCCTGCACCCGCAGCTGGCAATGAAGATCGTGGAGCTGTTCAACGAGCAGGGGACGAATCCCAAGAACGCCCAACTGATCTTCAACACGCATGACACCAACCTCCTCGACTCCTCCCTCCTGCGCCGCGACCAGGTGTGGTTCACAGAGAAGGGGGAGGACGGCGCGACGCGGCTCTTTCCGCTGACGGACTTCAAGGCACGGAAGCACGAGAATCTGGAACGCGGGTATCTGCAGGGCCGCTATGGGGCGGTGCCCGCTCTCGGCAACTTTGACCCGCAGCAGTCCGCCGCTGACTGATGGCGAGGCAGAACCGAAGAGATTCGGGAGGGCCGCTCCGGCGGCGCGGCCCGATCCGCGACGTGCTTCCTACCTTCCTCATCGTGTGTGAGGGGCAGGTGACGGAACGCCAGTACATCGAGGGCTTCAACGTCACGCGCGGCGTAGCCGCCGTTCGGCTCGACGTACGTGCGCCAGGAGGCGACCCGCTCGTGCTGGTGGAGCGTGCGATCAAACTCCGCAACGAGGCCCGTCACAAGGCGCGCCGCGCTGACGATCGCAATCTGGCGTACGACCAGGTCTGGTGCGTCCTGGATGTGGACGAGCATTCCCGGCTGGACAGCGCCCGCGCGTTGGCGGCCTGGGAGGGGATCGAACTCGCCATCTCGAATCCCTGTTTTGAACTCTGGCTGCTGCTGCACTTCGCGGATCACTCGGCACACCTGTCCGCCGCCGATGCGAGGCGAAGGCTGACCCGTCATCTGCCCGGCTACGACAAGCACCTGCGTTTCGCCGCCCTGGACGGCGGTTTTACGGACGCGGTGCGCAGGGCTCAGGCGCTGGATCAGCGGCACGAGGCGATGGGTACCGCGGGCGAGAATCCGTCGACAGGAGTCCACAAGCTGATGTCGCGGATCGACGAGAACAGCCGGTCGGCTCGCTTGGCCCCCAGCCCTCGGGGGTAGCTGGCACGGTCGGGCACAGGCACGGAAAACTCCGTCGCGAGGGATCGCGACGGGGTTTCTTCGTGCCAGCGCGGACACAACCACGCGGAGGCTCTGGCCCTGGAAAGCAGAGAACCCCGGCTTCCGTGAAGGAGGCCGGGGTTCTGCGCCGAACGGGATCCCACAGCGGCGGCGGGCGCCGCTCCGGGGTCGCGTGAGGGTTACGGAGTCGCCGCGACCACGTTGACGACGGTGGTCGCCGTGCGGCCTTCCGAGGTGGCCGTGATGGTGGCCGAGCCGACCGCCACACCGGTCACGACGCCGGCGTTGGTCACCGTGGCGACATTGGCGTTGCTGCTGGTCATGGTGACCGTCCGGCCCGTGAGCACGTTGTTGTTCGCGTCACGCGTGGTGACCGTCAGGTTGGTGGTACGCCCCACCTGAACGGAAGCCGGGTTCGGGGTCAGCGTCACCGTGGCGACCGGCACCGGAAGTACCGTAAGCGCAGTGTGGCCGGTCTTGCCGCCCACGAAGGCCGTGATCAGGATCGGGCCGCCAGCGGCAACCGCCGTGACTTCGCCGGTCTGGCTCACCGTGGCGATGTTGGTGTTGCCGCTGGTCCACACCACCGGCTCGCCGGTGATGACGTTTCCGTCCGTGTCCGTAACGTTGACGGTCAGCTGCTGCTTGTTGCCGGCGACCACCGTGGCGGACAGCGGCGACACCACTACCGACCCGATGAGTTGCGGCGACGACGTGTCATCGCTGCACGAAGCCACGAACAGCGCGGACAGACCGAGGACAAGAGTACGACGCAGTGTGTTCTTCATGGGCAAGCCTGAGGGCGGTGAGTGACCGCGCCGCGGAGAGACGGCGCGCGGACGACGGGATTGTTGGGCTTCGCATAAGTATGCACCCATTCCGCCGGTATCGCAAGGTGGTTCCCTGATTTTTACCCCGGCAGGGCTCACATTTGTCTGGCGGCGAGCCCTTTTCCGGA
>NZ_DASVTX010000153.1:0-13342 GCF_036387355.1 Longimicrobium sp. | reverse complement strand
ACTGCACCGCGCGCTTCACCGGGCGCAGGCTCACCCCCTTGCCCATCCGCAGCCCCGTCATGACCTCGCGCGCCACCGCCACCGTCTGCGCGTACGCCCGCTTGGCCACCTTGCGGGCCTCGTTGTCGCGCAGGTCCGGCTCGCTTTCGCGGTCCGGCCCCACCGCCAGGTGCAGCACCGCCGTGCGCCCCAGCCGCTCCAGAAAGGCGCCGAACGCGTCGTCGGCCACCGGCTCCGTGTTCACCAGCGCCAGCAGCGCCGTCCACTCCGGCACCTCCACCCCGCGGAACACCTCCAGCTCGCCGATGCCGTGGCGGGCCAGCGCGCGCCCCACCGCGCCGTACGTGGCGTAGCTCTGCAGGTCGATCCGCAGGCGCAGGTCGTTGATGAAGAAGAAGTCGCCCACGAAGCGCACCGTGAGCTGCTCCTCGGCCGCCAGCAGGTCCTGCGTGACCCCGTGCAGCTCGGCCAGCGAGTTCACGACGGTCTGGTTTTCCAGCGGATACAGCTGAAGCGCCCGCAGCGCGCCGCTCACGGCGAACAGCAGGTCGCGGCCGCGGCGCTGCAGGCCGCGGTCGTCGGCCGACAGGGCGGCGTGCTGCAGGGGGTGGGCGAGATCGGTCATTGGCGCAGGGCGCGGATGGCGCGGCCCACGGCGTTGCGCACCACGGGGTCCGGGTCGGCGGCGGCGGCGGCGAGGGCCTTGTCGGCGCCGGGATGGCGAATGCGGCCCAGCCCCAGCGCGGCGCAGGCGCGCATCTCGCCGCTCTCGCGCCGGCCCAGCCAGCTCTTGCCGTTCAGCACCTTGTCCAGCAGCGGCACGCCCTCCGCCCCCGTGAGCCCGCCGTACGCCTCAAAGAAGGCGATGCGCTCCGTCAGGTCCGCCTCGCGCAGCCGCTTGCTGTCCAGCGCCGCTTCCAGCCGGGGGCGCGCGGCGCTCCACCGCAGCGCGGCGATGGCGCGCGCGGCGGCCACGCGCACCTCGCGGTCCGCGTCGTCCAGCGCGCCCTCCAGCGCGCCGCTGGCCGTGGGCGAGCGCAGTTCCTGCAGCGCCTCCACGGCGGCCAGCCGCACCCGCGGCTCGGGACGCGCCAGCAGCCGCGCCACGTCGCCCCCCGCCTCGGGAACGCGCAGCCGCCCGATGAGCCGCGCCGCGCCCGCCGCCACCCCGGGGTCCGCGTCGGCCGCAAAGCCGCGCAGCGCCGCCGCGTTGGCCCCCGCCAGCCGCTCCGCCGCGCCCATGAGCGCCGCGCGGGCGTGCTCGCTCCCGGCGCTCTCCCCCGCGCGCAGCAGCGGGCCCAGCGACTCGGGGGGAAAGAAGGAGAGCAGCGACGACAGGTGCTCGCGCGAAAGACCCTCCCCCGCCTCGTCCACGATGCGCACCAGCTCCGCCACCGTTTCGGCCCGCGCCAGCTGGTCGAACAGGGAGCGAAAGGCGCGCATCACCGGGGGCGGCAGCCGGCGCGAGGTGGCGATGCGCACCAGCTCGCCCAGCATGTACGACGCGGTCTGCAGCCGCGCCGCGCCCAGCAGCGTGGGGAGCAGGTCGGCGCACACCTCCACCACCCGCCCCTGCCGCTCCGGCGCGCCGTCCTCCAGCCGGTCGAACAGGGCGTTCAGCACGTCCGTCCACAGGTCGCGCTGCATCTCCCTGTCCAGCTCGCCTTCCAGCCGGCGCATCTCCCCTTCGTCCAGAAAGTAGAGCGCCTCGCGAAAGTCGTCGGTAGACACGGTGGAGAGCGGCGCGGGATCTTCGCGCGCCGGGGCGGCGGCGCGCGCGGCGGCCCCCTCGCCCCCCTCCGGCAGCTTGACTCCCTCCGCCAGCGGCTCCACGTAGCGGTACCGGAAGTACCCCCAGTCGTGCTCCCACAGCAGCGTCAGCAGGTCTTCCTCATCCGCCCGCAGCCGGTGGATGCGCGCCAGCAGCTCCAGGAACGCCGTGAGGTCGTCGCCTTCGAACCCGGGCTGAAAGGTGAGCTCGCGGACGCCGTCCTTGTACAGCGAAAAGGCCAGGTTGTCGCGCTCTTCCCCCGTGAAGGCGGCGGTGCCCTCCCACAGCAGCTCGCGCTCCTCCACCTGCAGCACCAGGTAGGGGAGGCGCGCCCAGAGCGCGGCAAAGCGCTCCCGCAGCGTTTCCACAAAGCGGTCCAGCGCCGGCGAATGCCCCTCGTACAGCAGGTGCGTGCGCAGCGCCTTGGCAAAGCCGCGCGCCACCTCCTGCACCTCCGCGCGCACGGCCGCGTCGCCTTCCCAGGGGGAGGCGGCTTCGGAACGGCCGGCGGAGGGCAGAGTCACGGTCACGGGACGCGCGTCTTGAGGGGATGGAGCGGGTGTGGCAACACGGGATGCGGCGCGCTCAGCGGGCGCCGGTCATCTCCGCGACCTGCGCGACGTCCTTGTCGCCGCGCCCGGACAGGCAGACCACCACGGGGCCGGCGTCCTTCCACCGGCTGCCCTCGCGCAGCACCAGGGCAATGGCGTGCGCCGACTCCAGCGCGGGAATGATCCCCTCCAGCCGGGCCAGGCGGCCAAAGGCGTCCAGCGCCTCCGCGTCGGTAATGGAGGTGTAGCGCGCGCGTCCGCTGTCCTTGAGGAACGAGTGCTCGGGGCCCACGCCGGGGTAGTCCAGCCCGGCGCTCACGGAGTGCGCCTCCGCCACCTGCCCGGCGTCGTCCTGCAGCAGGTAGCTCAGGCAGCCGTGCAGCACGCCCGGGCGCCCGTTGGTGAGCGTGGCCGCGTGGCGGGGCGTGTCCACCCCCTCGCCCGCCGCCTCGACGCCGACGAGTTCCACCCCGGCATCGCCCACGAAGGGGTGAAACATGCCGATGGCGTTGCTGCCGCCGCCCACGCAGGCGATCACCGCCGCGGGAAGGCGCCCTTCCACCGCCAGGATCTGCTCGCGGCTTTCGCGCCCGATGATGCTTTGAAAGTCTCGCACCATGCGGGGATACGGGTCCGGCCCCACCACGGAGCCGATGATGTAGTGCGTGTCGCGGACGTGCGTGACCCAGTGGCGGATGGCCTCGTTGGTGGCGTCCTTGAGGGTGCGCGTGCCGCTGCTCACGGGGCGCACTTCGGCGCCCAGCAGGTTCATGCGGTAGACGTTCAGCGCCTGGCGCCGCACGTCCTCCTCGCCCATGTAGACGATGCACTCCAGCCCGAACAGCGCGCACGCCGTGGCGGTGGCCACCCCGTGCTGCCCCGCCCCCGTCTCGGCGATGATGCGGCGCTTGCCCATCCGCCGGGCCAGCAGCACCTGCCCCAGCGAGTTGTTGATCTTGTGCGCGCCGGTGTGGTTCAGGTCTTCGCGCTTCAGGTACACGCGGGCGCCGCCCGCCGCTTCAGACAGGCGGTCGGCGCGGTACAGCGGCGTGGGGCGCCCCACGAAGTCGCGCCAGAGCGCGTGCAGCTCGTCCCAGAAGGCGGGGTCGGCCTGGGCGGCCGCGTACACCTCCGTGAGCTCGTCCAGCGCGGTGATGAGCGTTTCGGGGACGAACCGCCCGCCGAACGCGCCGAACCGCCCGGAAACCGCCTCCTCGATCCCTGCTTCCAGCGCCATGCGTGTCACTGCCCCTCGGAAAGAGAAACCACCGCCTGCACAAAGGCGCGCACCGCGCCGTGATCCTTGACGCCCGGACTCGCCTCTACGCCACTGCTCACGTCCACCGCGTCGGGGCGCAGCAGCCGGGCGGCATGGGCCACGTTGTCCGGCCGCAGCCCGCCCGCGGCGATCAGCCGAAGCCCCGGGGGGAGCGAGGGGCGGATGGCCGCCACCTCCTCCCAGGGAAAGCGCGTCCCGGTGCCGCCGTGGGCCGCCGCGCTGTACCCGTCCAGCAGCAGCGCGTCCACCGAGCCGGCGTACCGCTCCGCCGCGGCCCGCACGTCGGCGGCCTCGCGCACCCGCACGGCCTTCCACACCTCATACCCCGCGGCGCGCATTCGGTCCGCCAGCTCCGGGGGCTCGTCGCCGTGCAGCTGCAGGACGTGAAGCCCCGCTTCCCGGGCCGCGGCGTGCAGCGCGGGCTCGTCCGCATCCACGAACACCCCCACCCTGCGGGCGTGCAGGCCGCCTAGTATAACGCCCGCCTGCGCCGCCGTCACGGTCCTTTTTCCGCCGGGGGCAAGGATCACCCCCAGGTACCCCGCCCCCGCATCCACGGCGGCCGCCGCATCGGATGGCCGCATGAGGCCGCACACTTTCACGGCGGGCGGCCACGTCATGCGGGGCGCACTCCCGCCGCGCGGGGGCGGCCGGCCAGGGCGGCCGCGGCGGCCCGCACGTCCGGCTGGCGCATCAGCGATTCGCCCACGAGAATGGCGTTCACCCCCGCCGCGCCCAGCCGGTCCACGTTGGCGGCCGTGCGGATGCCGCTTTCCGCCACGTAGGTGACGGATTCCGGAAGCCGGGGCGCCAGGCGGACGGACAGGTCCAGGTCCGTGGTGAAGGTGTCGAGGTCCCGGTTGTTTACGCCGACCAGGGTCGCGCCGGATTGCAGGGCCGTGTCCAGCTCCGCCTCGGTGTGCGCCTCCACCAGCGCGTCCATCCCCGTTTCGCGAATGAGCGCGTGCAGGTCGGCCAGCTGCCCGGGTTCCAGGATGCGGACGATGAGGAGCACGGCGTCGGCCCCCGCGGCGCGCGCCTCCCACACCTGCACGGGGTGAATGACGAAGTCCTTGCGGATCAGGGGGAGGTCCACGGCGGCGCGCACGGCATGGAGCGCGTCCATGCCCCCGCCGAAGTACTCGCGGTCGGTCAGGACGCTGAGCGCGGCGGCCCCGCCCGCGGCGTAGTCGCGGGCCACGGCGGCCGGGTCGGCGCCGGGGCGGATGTCGCCCGCGCTGGGCGAGCGGCGTTTGACCTCCGCCAGCAGGCGAACGTGCGCGGGATGAGTCAGGGCGGCCGCAAACCCGCGCGGGGCAGGCACTTGCCGCGTCATGTCGCGATATTCCGCCAGGCGTCCCGCGGCCGCCCTCACCTCGTCGCGCTTGGTTGCGACGATGCGGTCCAGGATGCTCGTACCACTCATTGCAACGGATTCCTTGACTTCGGTTTGCCTTCGGGTATATTCTTCTTCGGCACCTGTTCGGACCGGCAACCAGAAACCCTGCGGAGACGCGGATGGCGCTCACCAAGAAGCAGCGGCAGATCCTCGACTATGTCGAGAGCTTCGTCGATACGAACGGCTACTCGCCGAGCTACGAGGAGATCGCCGACCATTTCAACTACAACTCCCTGGCGACGGTGCACGAGCACCTCACCAATCTGGAGCAAAAGGGCTTTCTCCGGAAGAACTACAACAAGAGCCGCTCGCTGGAGGTGGTGCGCGCGGACCTGCACGCCCCGGCGCTGGAGCTGCCGCTGCGGGGCGAGGTGGCGGCCGGCCTCCCCATCGAGGCGGTGGCCGACGGGATGGACGAGACCGTCACCGTGCCGCACGACATGGTGCGCCGCGGCAACAACTACGTGCTGCGCGTCAAGGGCGACTCCATGATCGAGGAGCAGATCCGCGACGGCGACTACATCATCGTCAACTCGCGGCAGACGGCGGAGAACGGGGAGATGGTGGTGGCGCTGGTGAACGACGGCACGCAGGGCGGCTCGGCCACGGTCAAGAAGTTCTACCGCGAAAGCGGCGGCCGCATTCGCCTGCAGCCCGCGAACGAGACCATGCAGCCCATGTTCTTTCCCGCGGAGCAGGTGGCCATTCAGGGCATCGTGGTCGGCGTGATCCGCAAGTACTGATCATCCGGTGAAGCACGCGCGGCACCCCCGCCCGCGTCTTTGCCACCCCCGCATCCGGCGCGCCGTGGGACGGCTCGCGTGGACCCGGGGCAGAACCGCACTGCGCCCGTGCGCCGGGCATCCGCAGGGGAAAGGAACGGAAATGAAGTCCGAATCGTCGGTGCCGTTCGTGGTTGGCAAGCTGGGCAAGAACGACAAGCGGATGATGGTGCTGGAGGAAAAGACGCCCCCGCCCATTCCCGGCCCGTTCGAGCTGCGCGCGGTCTTTTCGCGCTGAGCGGTAAAACCTCGCGCAGAGACGCGGGAAGAAACGCAAAGAGGACGGCGTGCATCGCCGTCCTCTTCTGCATTTCCACGGCTCCGAAAACCGCGTCTCTCACGGAGTTCACGGAGGCCGCACGGAGGTCACGGCAACAGCGAACAACGAAAAACCTCTAACAGAGGCACAGAGCCACAGAGGAGAAAACCAATCAATCTCTTTCTCTGTGTCTCTGTGTCTCTGTTAGAGATTTCTGTTTCGGATCCGGAGAAGCGAACGGAGGTCACGGACGCCCGAGAGCATCCGTGACCTCCTTCTTTTCCTCCGTGCCCTCCGTGCGAGGGGTTTTTCTTCAGACGCGCGTGGCGTCGCGAAGCTGGCGCAGCTTGTCGTAGCCGGCGCCGCGAGACAGGGCGGAATCAGCCAGGTCCACGCCCGCTGCCAGCGAGTCCGCCAGGCCGGCCACGTAGATGGCGGCGCCCGCGTTCAGCACGGTGGCGGCACGCGCGGAGCCGCCGATTTCGCCGCGGAGGACGCCCATCACCTTGGCCGCGTTCTCGTCGCGCTCGCCGCCCTCCAGCCCGGCCGCCTCGAACGCCGGCCATCCCAGGTCCGCCGTGGGGTGAAAGGTGCGGCGCGTCACCTGGCCCGCATCCAGCTCCATCATCTCCGTGGCGCCCAGCGGGCTGATCTCGTCCAGCCCGGGTTCGCCGTGCACCACCAGCGCCCGCTCGTGCCCCAGCTCCTGCAGCGCGCCCGCGATCAGCGGAAGCAGCGCGGGATCGTTCACCCCCACCACCTGCCGCCGCGCGCCGGCGGGATTGGTGACCGGGCCCAGGATGTTCATCAGCGTGGGCATGGCCAGCTCGCGCCGGATGGGGCCGATGTGGCGCATGGCCGGGTGGTGCAGCGGCGCGAACATGAACACGATCCCCACCTCCTCCAGCACCCGCGCCTCGCGCTCCGGGTCCAGCTCCAGCCGCACCCCCAGCGCCTCCAGCACGTCGGCGCTGCCGCACTTGCTGGTAAAGCTGCGGTTGCCGTGCTTGGCCACCCGCACGCCGGCGCCCGCGGCCAGCAGCGCGGCGGCGGTGGAGATGTTGAAGGTGGTGAGGGTGCCGCCGCCCGTGCCGCAGGTGTCCACCAGCCCCTCGGGCGCGGTGTGCACCGGCACCATGGCTCGGCGCAGGGCGCGGACGCCGCCGGCCACCTCCTGCGAGGTGGCGCCGCGGACGCGGATGGACACCAGCAGCGCCGCCATCTGCACCGGCGAGGCGCGCCCCTCCATCACCTCGCTGAAGGCACGCTCCGCCTCGTCCGCGGTCAGCGGGCGCGCGGCGGCGCGGCGGATCAGTTCGGCGAGGTCCGCGTCGGGCGAAAGAGAATCTGCGGTCATGATCCGGCGGGAAGAAACAGGCGCTCGGGAAGGCCGGCGTGGTCCGCCAGCAGCCCCACGCAGAGCGAAACCAGGCGCAGCTGCTCCACTTCGGTGTCGTCCACCGTCCCCGCGCGAAAGTTGGTGAGGTTCAGCACGCCCAGCAGCCGCCCGCGCGACACCAGCGGCAGCGACACAAAGGCGTCCGTCGTGTACCAGTCGTCGCCCATGAGCGCCGCGTCGCCGCTGTCGTCGGGGTCGCGCACCACCAGCGGCAGGCGGGTGTGCGCCACGCGGCCGGACACGCCGCTCCCCAGCGGAATGCGCACGCCCGCCGCCACCAGTTCCGGCGGCAGCCCGATGGCGGCGCCCAGCCGCAGCTCGCGCTCCTCCCCCGCCTCGTCCACCAGCATCAGCGAGCAGCGTCCGCCGCCGAACGCCTCCGCCACGGTGCGCACGATCTCCACCGCCAGTTCGCGCGGCTCCATTCCCGCGGCGTTGCGCTCCATGAGCTTGCGCAGCAGAAACATGACGCGGGTCTGGCGCTGGTGCTTGGCGGCGCGGCGGTCCAGGTCCACGTGCGCGTCCATCAGCAGCTCCGTGGCGCCCGACGCGGCGCGCTCCAGCGCCTCGATGCGGCCGCGGCTGCGCTCCATCTCGGCGCGGGCCTCGGCCACGGCGCGCTCGCTTTCGCGCAGCCGCTCCAGCACCGACTCCGCCAGGCTGATGGGCTTGTCGACGGCCAGCGCGGGGCCGGCGGCGCGCAGGGCCTGGGCGCGGGCCAGCGCCATCTCCAGCACGTCGCCCGCGGCGGGCACCGGGCCCTCGGACTTGCGGGAAAAGGAGAAGCGGCGCGCCTCAGCCACCACCAGCACGCCCATGAGCGCGCCGTCGTGGGCGATGGCGCGCACGTGCACCCACGACTTGTCGGGGTCGATGCCGGGCAGAAGGTCGCGCAGCACCCACACCGCCACGCTCTCCGCGGGGCGCAGCGGGCGGTCGCCGCCCACGTCGTCCATCAGCAGGGAGTGCAGGCGCGACGGTTCCAGCTCCAGCGGGGCGGTTTCCACGTCGCCGGTTTCCGTGACGGTCCAGCGCTCGTCCAGCAGCCCGCGCGCCACGTTGTAGGCGGCGTACGCCACGCGCCGCTCGCGCGCCCCGGCAATCACCGGAAGCAGGCGCCGCAGAACGGTTTCGGTATCGACCGCGTCATGCAGCCGAACGGGGAAGAACATGGCCCTGTCCGGATTCGTGGAAGGTACGTCTAGAGGGGGACTCCAAGCTTACCGGCGCGGGGGGAACGTGTCAATCGGCGGGGCGCAAAGAGTGCGGCGGCTGCTCCTGCACGCGGCGTTCGGCGCGGGGGCGGAGGACGGCGCGCGTCCCTGGGACCGTCCCCGGCGGATGAAACCGCGCCTTGAGACACACGAAGTCCGCCTGCGCGGACTGCATCCGCGGCTCTGGCGCGGGCGGCGAGCTGTCCCCCGGGTCGGTCGAAGCCTCGATCGTGAACGCGACAGCGGCCACGAGTCGCGGCTTACCGCGGTTGGAGCGGCGGATTCATCCGATCAGGACGGCGTCACTCCGCGCGTGGGCCCCTCCCCCGGCCCCGCCCCGTGCAAACTGCGCACGGAGAGGGGAGAACCCAGACCGGATCCCGCGGCCCCGGCCAGGTGCAGCCTCACAGCAGTATCGTGAGGCTTTCAGCAGTTGTTGCGGCGACTTGAGTCGCTCACACCACCCTCGGCGCGGAAGAAACGTCCGCGATCCGCGCCGTGCTTTCCGCCGTGTGCAGGTGAAGTCCCCCCGCTGTTTGGGGGGACTTTCCGCCGTTGTTGCGGCGAATTCATTCGCTCAGCAAACCCGCCAGACGCGCATCATCTCCCGTCCCAAAGCATCGATCACCATCGTCCGAGGCGCGACACGTGTCCCACCGGTGGCCGCCTTGGCCCGATGCACCGCCGTGCACTTCCCTTCCCCCGCCCCGCCCCATAGCTTCCCGCCCCCATGAACACCCCAGAGCGGCACCGCATCCGGTTCATCATCCACTACGACGGCCGTGGGTTCGCGGGCTGGCAGGTGCAGCCCGACCAGCGCACCGTGCAGGGCGAGTTGGAGCGCATCCTCACCAAGCTCACCGCCGGCCCCTGCGCCGTCATCGGGTCCGGGCGCACGGACCGCGGCGTGCACGCCACCGGCCAGGTGGCCGCCACTGACGTACCCGTGCGCTGGACCGCGCAGTCGCTGCGCCGCGCCATGAACGCGCTGCTCCCTGACGACGTGTGGGTGGCCGAAGCCACGCTCGCCGCGCCGTACTTCCATCCCCGGTACGATGCCACCGCACGGTCGTACGTCTACCGCGTCGGGCTGGCCTCCGAGGCGGATTCGCCCTTTCGCTCGCCCTGGTGCTGGCCGCTGGTGCGCCCCGTGGACCTGCTGGCGATGGAAAAGGCCGCCGCGCACATCGTGGGCGACCACTCGTTCCGCGCGTTCGCCAAGGCCGGCCAGGAGGAGCGCGGCGATCGCTGCACCGTCACCGCCGCGCGCTGGGCGCCGTGGGAGGGGATCGGGCTGGAATTCCACGTGACCGCCAACCGCTTTCTGCACCACATGGTGCGGTACCTGGTGGGCACGCTGGTGGACATCGGCCTGGGCCAGCGCCCGCCGGAGGTCATGGCCGCGCTGCTGGCGGGAGAGGAGGGGCTGGAAACCTCGCCCCCCGCGCCGCCGGAGGGCCTGTTCCTGACCGCCGTCACCTATCCGCCCAACGCCGGCATGGAGCCGCCGCGCCCCCGCGGCCCGCGGCTGGTGCCCTGAGCCCGTGCCGCAGACGCTCGGCGCGGTGACGCTGGTGGTGCGCGACTACGACGAGGCCATCGCCTTCTTCGTGGACCGCCTCGGCTTCGTGCAGGTGGAAGACACGCCGCTGGAAGGCGGAAAGCGGTGGGTGGTCGTGCGCCCGGCGGGCGGCGGCGCGTCGCTTCTGCTCGCGCGCGCGGCGGCGGACGAGCAGGCGGCGCAGGTGGGGCGGCAGGCGGGCGGGCGCGTCGCCTTTTTTCTGCACACGGACGACTTCTGGCGCGACCACCGGGCGTTCACGTCGCGCGGCGTGCGGTTCCTGGAAGCGCCGCGCGCGGAGGCGTACGGCACCGTGGCGGTGTTCGCCGACCTGTACGGCAACCGGTGGGACCTGATCCAGCCGAATGACGGCGCGTGACGACGGCGGTGCCCGTCCATCGCGCCGCAACCACGAACGATCCGGTACGGAGCCCATGTCCATCGACCGATATTCCAACCCGCTGACGGAGCGCTACGCCTCGGCGGAGATGTCGTACATTTTTTCGCCGAAGTTCAAGTTCGGCACGTGGCGGCGGCTGTGGCTGGCGCTGGCGGAAACCGAGCAGGAACTGGGGCTCCCCATCCCCGACGAGGCGATCTCGGCTCTTCGCGCGCACCTGGACGACTTTGACCTGAAGCGCGCGGGCGAACTGGAGCGGCAGCTTCGCCACGACGTGATGGCGCACGTCCACCACCTGGGCGAGCAGGCCCCCGAGGCCCGCGCCATCATCCATCTGGGCGCCACGAGCGCATACGTGGGCGACAACACGGACCTGATCCAGCACCGCGAGGCGCTGCGGCTCGTGGCGAAGCGGATCGCCGCCGTGGTCGCGGGGCTGGCGGCGTTCGCGCGCGAGCACCGCGACCTGCCCACGCTGGGGTTCACGCACTTTCAGCCCGCGCAGCCCACCACCGTGGGCAAACGGGCGACGCTGTGGATCCAGGACCTGCTGCTGGACCTGGAAGAGGTGGAGTTCCGCATCGCCACCCTGCGCTTCCACGGCTCGCGCGGGACCACGGGGACGCAGGCCAGCTTCGTCGACCTTTTTCAGGGCGATGGGGACAAGGCGGAGCGGCTCACGCGGCGCATCGCGGAAAAGATGGGCTTTGCGCAGGCGTACGGCGTGGGCGGGCAGACGTATCCGCGCAAGGTGGACGCGGCGTGCCTGAGCACGCTTTCGGGCGTGGCGCAGTCCGCCTCCAAGTTCGCCAACGACGTGCGGCTGCTCTCGCACCTCAAGGAAGTGGAAGAGCCGTTCGAGGAGCAGCAGATCGGCTCGTCGGCCATGCCGTACAAGCGCAACCCCATGCGCAGCGAGCGGATCAACGCCCTCGCGCGGCACGCCATCACCCTTACCCTGGACCCGGCGTTCACCGCCGCCAGCCAGTGGTTCGAGCGCACGCTGGACGACTCCGCCAACAAGCGCATCGCCGTTCCCGAGGCGTATCTGTCGGTGGATGCGGTGCTTCTGCTGATGCACAACGTGTCGTCCGGCATGGTCGTGTACCCGGAGATGATCCGGCGGCGGCTGATGGACGAGCTTCCGTTCATGGCGACGGAAAACCTGATGATGCGCGCCGCGCGCGGCGGCGGCGACCGGCAGGACCTGCACGAAAAAGTGCGCGTGCACAGCATTGCGGCCGGGCTGCAGGTAAAGCAGCACGGCCGGCCCAACGACCTGATGGACCGCATCGCCGCCGACCCGGCGTTCGGCGTCACCCGCGCGGAGCTGGAGGAGGATCTGCGCCCCGAGCTGTACGTGGGGCGCGCGCCGCAGCAGGTGGACGAGTTCCTGGCGGAGTGGGTGGAGCCGGTGCTGGCCCGCTACCCTGACGCCGCCGGCGAGTCCGCGCCCGAGCTCAAGGTGTGAGAACCTCGATTGCCGCCAGCGTGGGGATCGGAGACTGACGACGGCAAGAGCCGGAATCCAGTACGGATTCCGGCTCTTGCTGTCGATCCCTGAACGACGGCGGAGACGTGCGCGGATGCCGGAAAGAGTCCGCGTCGCGCAGCGCGAGCAGTTCCCGCGAGCGGGCTCGCGTACTCTGGCACGCCTGCCGAAGCTCCTCCGCGGTATTCAGGAGAGCCCTGTACCGTTCCCGGAGCGAGCTGAAGTCATTCTGTTCCATGCGGCTCTGCTCCGCCGGATTCGCACCGCGCCGGTAGCAGGTGCGGGCGCGCACGGAACCTGCCGCGCGGGACCGCCGAGCCCCGAGCCTTCGCCCATCCAGCTCCCCCCCGAACCACCGTTCGCGGGCATCGGGCACCTGGCACTGGGCACTTGGCACTTGGCACTTGAGACTCAGCACTCAGCACTCATCACTCCCGTCCGCCCTCGCACTCCACCGATCCGATCCCGATGACCGAAACGCTCCACGCCGACGCGCCCGCCGAACCCGGCGCCGCCCCGTACGACCAGCTTCTGCGCGAAATGCGCGAGATCGCCACGCTCGGCTCCGTGGGCGCCATGCTGGGGTGGGACCAGGAAGTCATGATGCCCACCAAGGCCGCCGCCCTGCGCGGCGAGCAGGCCGCGCTGCTGTCGTCGCTGGTGCACGAGCGCCGCACCCGCCCCGAGCTGGGCGAACTGATCGCCGTCTGCCAGGCGGACGCGGAGCTCATGGCCGATCCCGACGCCGCCGCCAACCTGCGCGGCCTGCGCCAGGACTACGACCGCGCCACGCGCCTTCCCGTCGCCCTCGTCCGAGAGACGGCGGAAACCACCTCGCTGGCCATGCACACGTGGCGCGAGGCGCGCGAGCGCAGCGACTTTGCCGCGTTCGCGCCCTGGCTGGAAAAGCTGATGGTGCTCAACCGCCGCGCCGCCGAGCACCTGGGCGTGCCCGAAGGCGGCGAGCTGTACGATGCGCTGCTGGAAAGCTACGAGCCGGGAATGCGCGCGGCGGAGCTGGACGGGATCTTCGGCGAACTGCGCGCCGGGCTGGTGCCGCTCATCCGCGAGCTGACGGACAACGGCAGTCCCCCGGACACGGAGTGGATGAACATCCCCCTCCCCATCGACCGCCAGGAGGCCTTCAACCGGGGCGTGGTGCAGCGGATGGGCTTCGACTTCGACGCCGGCCGGCTGGACGTATCCACCCATCCCTTCTGCGAGAGCGCCGGCCC
>NZ_DASVTX010000152.1:0-6334 GCF_036387355.1 Longimicrobium sp. | reverse complement strand
GTGCGCAGCGCGTCGTCCCCCGGCAACTCGCCCGCGGGGCCGAACGCGAGCGGCCCGCCGTCCGATCGCGGAAGGCGGGCACCGAGCACCATCGTCTCCACCGCGAGCGGAAGCAGCCGGTGCTCCACCGCAAGCACGCGCGCGGCAAGCGCTTCGGCGGTGTCGCCCGGGAGCACGGGGACGGGCCACTGCGCCAGGATGGCGCCCTCGTCGTACCGCTCGTTCACCAGGTGCACGGTGGCGCCGGAAACGCGCGCGCCGGACTGGATGACGGCGCGGTGCACGCGCATGCCGTACATCCCGTGCCCGCCGAACGCCGGAAGGAGCGCCGGGTGAATGTTGATCATCCGCCCCTGATAGCGCGCCACGACCTCCGCGGGCACCAGCTGCAGCCACCCCGCGAGCACCACCAGGTCGATGCGGTGCGCTTCAAGCCCGTCCAGAAAGGCGTCGCGGACGGCGTCCGGCGGCAGCGCGCGCCCGTCGATGACCACCGCGTCGATCCCGGCGCGCTCCGCCCGGCCGATCGCACCGATCCCGCCACGGCTGGCAACCACCAGCGAGACGCGCGCGGGGGCGTCGGGATCGGTGTGAAAACGGTCGATGAGCGCCTGCAGGTTGCTTCCTCCACCGGAGGCGAGCACCGCGATGCGCGCGGGGACGGACACGATGGTTCTCCGGAATGACGGGGAAAGTCGGCGCGATCATAGGCCCGCGCCCCGGCACCGTCAAGCCGCCGCGCCCTCCCCGTTCAGGACGCGGCCGGACCGGCGCCCCGCAGCAGGGGAAGGCGCTCGCGCGTGAGTTCCAGCAGCCCCGCCAGCGTGGGCGACGGCTCCTCGCGGCGGGTGCAGAGGGCGATGGTCGTCTGCCCGCCGGACCCTTCCAGGACCACGTACGCCACCCCGCCCCACCGCAGCCGCTGAAACGACGCGGGAACCAGCGACACGCCGAGCCCCGCATCCACCAGCCCCACGATGGTGAGCCACTCCTGCGCCTCCTGCACCTGGCGCGGGTGAAAGCCCGCGGCGCGGCAGAGCACGATCACCTGGTCGTACAGCGTGGGCGCCACGCGGCGGGGAAAGAGGACGAACGGCTCGTCCGCCAGGCGCTCCAGGGGAAGGGTGGCGTGCCCGGCCAGCGCGTGCCCCGGCGGCAGCGCGGCCACGAACGGCTCGCGCACGGCGGGTTCGGCGCGGATGGCTGCGTCCGCCGCGGGCTCTCGCATGAAGCCCACGTCGATGAGCCCCGCCTTGAGCGCGTCCGCCTGCGCCGCCGTGGACATTTCGCGCAGCCGCAGGTCCACCGCGGGGTGGCGGTCGCGGTAGTCGCGCAGCACGCCGGGGAGCACCGTCAGCATGGTGGACGCGGCGAACCCCACGGTGAGCACGCCCCCCTCGCCGCTCCCCGCGCGCCGCGCCGCATCCACACCCTGCTCCACCTGCAGCAGCAGGCGCCGTGACGCGGTCAGCAGCACCCTTCCCGCCTCGGTGAGCACCACGCGCGGGCGCCGCTCGAACAGGGCGTGCCCCACCAGCCGCTCCAGCCGCGCGATCTGCTGGCTCAGCGGCGGCTGCGCCATCCCCAGCCGCACCGCCGCCCGCCCAAAGTGCAGCTCCTCCGCAACGGCGATGAAGTAGCGCAGGTGCCGAAGTTCGATCCGTTCCAGCAGTTCCGGCTTCATGGGCGCGCGGGATGTTTCGGGAACGCATGGGGACGTGGGTGGACTCGCATCATACGCGCTGCGTATCGCGTCAGCAACTTCATCATATTGGACATATGCTGAAATTTCAGCTACAGTGGTCACGTGCTGAAAATTTGCCACCCCGTCCACCCAGCAGCCCGCCCATGATCCAGCGCCGCCTTCTTCTTCCTCTGATGCTGGCCGCGGCATCGGCCGCGCCGGTCGCCGCGCAGACCGCGCCCGCGGCGGGGACGCGCGTCACGCCGTCGCTGCGTGCGTCGCGGGCCGCCGCCATTCGCGTGGACGGCCGGCTGGACGAGGCCGCCTGGACCGCCGCCGAGGCGACCTCTTCGTTCACGGAGGCGTACCCCAACCCGGGCGGCGCGCCGCGGCTGCGCACCGAGGCGCGCGTGCTGTACGACGAGCGCACGCTGTACGGGGGGATGCGGATGCACGATCCGCGGCCGGACAGCATCGCCGCGCAGCTGGCCCGGCGCGACGCGGGCGGCATCTACAGCGACTGGGCGCAGGTGATGGTGGACAGCTACCTGGACCGGCGGACGGCCTTTGCGTTCGCCGTGAACCCGCGCGGCGTCAAGCGCGACGTTTATCTCTCCAACGACAACAGCGAGGATTCCGGCTGGGACGCGGTGTGGGACGTGGCCACGACCATCGACTCCGCGGGATGGACGGCGGAGTTCCGCATCCCCCTGTCGCAGCTGCGCTTTGGGCGCGTGAACGAGGGCGCGGAGCGCACCTGGGGACTGCAGCTGACGCGCGACATGGCGCGCTACCAGTCGCGCGCCGTGTGGTCGCCGTGGACGCAGAACGACAACGGCTTCGTTTCCCGCTTCGGCACGCTGACCGGGCTGGTGGGCGTGCGCCCGCCCACCCGGCTGGAGCTGATGCCGTACGCCAGCACCCGGCTCACCCGCACGCCGGCCTCGCTGGGCGACCCCGGCCGCGCGGAGGGCGACCCCGACCCGTTCTACCGCGGCAGCGAGGCGGCCTTCAACGTGGGGGCGGACGTTCGGGCCGGCTTGCCGCTGGGCCTTACGCTTTCCGCCACCATCAACCCGGACTTCGGGCAAGTGGAGGCGGACCCGGCGGTGGTGAACCTGAGCGCGTTCGAGACGGTGCTGCCGGAAAACCGGCCCTTTTTCGTCGAAGGCAGCGACCTGTTCCGCTTCGGCAGCCTGCTTTCGTACATCAGCCAGGGCTCACCGCAGTTCTTCTACTCCCGCCGCGTGGGACGCGAGCCGCAGCGGCAGCTGGGCGCGGATCCCGGCATCCGCTTCTTTGACCGCAACCCGCAGACGACGATTCTGGGCGCCGCCAAGGTGACGGGAAAAACGCCGGGCGGCTGGTCCATCGGCATTCTGGACGCGGTGACGGCGCCGGAGAACGCGCGGGTGCTGGACGCGGAAGGGCTGCGGCGCACCGTCGGGGTAGAGCCGCTGAGCAACTACCTGGTCGCGCGCACCCGGCGCGACTTCGCGGCGGGGCGCACGGTGCTGGGCGGCATCGCCACGGCCACGCACCGCGCGCTGCAGGACACGGTGTTCGCCCCGCGGCTGCGGTCCGACGGGTACGTGGCGGGAATCGATGGCGAGCACTCCACGCGCGACCGCACCTGGTCGGTGAGCGGATACCTGGCCGGGAGCCGCATCGGCGGGAGCGAGTCCGCCATCGGCGCGGCCCAGCGGTCCAGCGCGCGCTACTACCGGCGGCCGGACGCCGACTACCTGCGCTACGATTCCACCGCCACGTCGCTGGCCGGCCACGCATTCGGCGCGGCGCTGCGAAAGGGCGGCGACTGGCGCGGCAGCGTGTGGTACCAGGAGATCAGCCCGGGCTTCGAGGTGAACGACGCGGGCATTCTGGGGCGCACCGACCGACGCGCGCTTTCTGCCCTGTTCGGGCGGCGCCAGGGGCGACCCGGCCCGGTGTTCCGCGACTGGTTCGTCCGCGCGTTCACCAGCAACGGGTGGAACTTCGGGGGCGATGGACTGGACCATCGTGTGGCGCTGCGCGGCACGGGAACGTTCCGCAACCTGTGGAGCGGCGGGGCCACGGTGGAGTACGTGGCCCCCGCGCTGGACGACCGGCTCACGCGCGGCGGGCCCATCGTGCGCACCCCCTCGTCCTGGTCGTTCTCCAGCACCCTGGGCACGGACCCGCGCAAGCGCGTGACGCTGAACGGCGAATTGTTCGGGGTGCAGGCGGCGGACGGCGGCGAGGTCCGGTTCGTGTACGCGTCGGTGAGCGCGCGGCCCACGTCCAACATCCAGCTTTCCATCGGCCCGGCGCTGGAGCGGGTGGTATCCAGCAACCAGTACGTGATGACGCGCACCGACGCGCTGGCCGCCAACACCTTCGGGCGGCGCTACGTGTTCGCCACGCTCACGCAGAACACGGCGGAGATGGCGGCGCGGCTGAACTGGACCTTCACGCCCAACCTGAGCCTGCAGCTGTACGCCCGGCCGTTCGTATCCGCTGGATCGTACCGGGGATTCAAGGAACTGGAGGCGCCGCGGGACGACCGGTTCGCGGTGTACGGCAGGGAGACGGGAACCGTGGAGCTGGGCGGGGCGTGCGGCACGCAGCGCGACGACGGCGTCTACGCCGTGGATCCGGACGGCGCCGGCCCGGCCTCGTGCTTCCGCTTCGGCAACCCGAACTTCAACTTTCGCTCGGTGCGCGGAAACGCGGTGCTGCGGTGGGAGTACCGGCCGGGAAGCGCGCTCTTTCTGGTGTGGCAGCAGCAGCGCGAGGGGCAGGAGGCGCTGGGCGACTTTGACGCGCTGCGCGACTTTGGCGAACTGTGGCGCGTCCCGGCGCGCAACGTGTTCCTGATCAAGGCGACGTACTGGATCGGCCGCTGATGCCCTGAGCGGCGTGCACCAACGTGATCCAAATCGAGGCAACGTGCTGAATGAGCCGCTGATGCCCTGACGGATTTGCCGGATGACGAGAAGCCCCGAACGTGGACGATCCGCGCTCGGGGCTTCTCGCATTCGCCACCTTGTTCAGGACTCAATATCACGATGGGCGGCTGGAGCCATCCTCTCGTATCCTCCGGACGCAGCGGTTCGATGAATCAGGCAAGGGCCACACCGCTCACTCAGGGACAATCAGGGCACGCGGCATGCATCCTTTTCGGGACGCAACGTTCGCCGCCGTCCCACCTCCACCCTCCCGCGCATCGTGCCTCTTCGCCACCTCTGGTCCGTCGGTACAATCGCGTGTTTCTGCATCGTCGCGTTCACCGCGAACGCGTGGTCCCAGGCATTTCCCGCCGCCGCCGGGACGGCCGTGGTGAGCGGCGACGCGGGCCGATGCACCGTTCGCGAGGTGGGGCGCGACTCGCTGATGCTGGGTGGGCGCCGCCTGTTTTTCACTCCTCACGCGTTCGAAACCAACAGCGCGGGGGAGATGTTCATCGCCGGCGACCTCTACGCACTCCTTGAGCAGGACTCGGCCGGCGTGTGGCGGCCTGTCGTGATGGACAGCGTGCTTGGCGCGGTGGTGAGTCCGGAGGGAACGCCGCGCCTGGTGCGCGCACCCATCACCAACCGGCTGCTGGGAGATGTCGGTGTGGCGCCAAACTCCGACGGCTCCTGGACGGTGGTGTATGGCGAAAGAATCGAGTCGGAGGATACCCCGCCCGACTTCAAGGCCAGGACCATTCGCAGGCTCTGGTCCGGGATCGTTCGGGGGGCGGAGTTGACCATGCTCGACACCCTTCCGCATCCGGAGGGCTGGGGAATGTCCGCTGACCTTTCGCCCCTCGCGCGCACCGGGGACACCCTGGCTCTCGCGTTGATTGCCAGGGCTCCGGACCAGTTCCGGCGCATGCTGGTCTTTGAGCGGCGTGAAGGGCGGTGGGCCTATGATTCTCTTCCTACTCGCTTCGGCATCTATGCGGCGCCCGCCTACTCGCCGGTTTCCGGGCTCGTCCTGGCGACGGTGGAATCAGACCCGTACACGCCCGAGGACAACGGCAACAGCCTGTTTCTATGGCACCGCCGGGGGGAGTGGGCCCGTACCCGCCGCGTGATTTCCGCGCTGCAGCAGCAGGTACATCGCCCATCCCTCCGGTTTCGTGCGGATGGAAGCGGATCTCTCACCTGGATGTCCCCAGCCCCTCCTGAGGAGGGGGGGGCATGGCGGGCGTTCGCGATGATTGGAGACGTGGGCGAGAGGAATGAGCCTACGATGATGATCGAGCCGTCTGCCAGTTTCTGGAACCATGTATTCGCCCTGCCCTTCGATCCGCGATCGGATCTCTGGATCACGGTACACGAGCCACGGGCGGATGAGCCGTCCGAGATCCGGTTCGTGGATCGCGGGGGCAGGCTACTGCATCACCAGCCCAACCCGTACTTGGGCAGCGTCGCGTCGCTGAAGTCGCGGAACGGAGAGTACGTGGTGGCCGGCGGCGTCTACAATGCCGAGCAATTGCACGTCACGACGGTGCTGCTGCGCTTTCGAGTGGACTGCGCAGCCTAGCCCTGAAATAAGCGAGTAGGCTCCCGAGCGCCTGACCGAAGGCTGTTCCGGTTCCGAACGGGACATAAGGCGCCGCTCGTCGGGCTTCAGGAGCTATTTCCTCGCCTCTTGCGCAGTCACGAGTGCCGGGGAGGCGCG
>NZ_DASVTX010000151.1:0-13356 GCF_036387355.1 Longimicrobium sp. | reverse complement strand
CCCAGTGCCCAGTGCCCAGTGCCCAGTGCCCAGTGCCCAGTGCCCAGTGCCCAGTGCCCAGTGCCCAGTGCCCAGTGCCCAGTGCCCAGTGCCCAGTGCCCAGTGCCCAGTGCCCAGTGCCCAGGCGGCACGGTCCCGAGTGATGGGTCGGCTCTCCGTTTCCACTTCCGTACTCTCGTACTCTCCTACTCTCGTACTTCAGTTCAAGCACTCAGCACTCAGCACTCAGCACTCAGCACTCACGCACTTTGTTTCACGTGGAACACACCTCCCCCGAGGCTGTACAGGACCACGACTCCGGAATCAGCAAGGAACGCATGGATACGCGGTACGACGTCATCGTGATCGGCGGGGGGCACGCGGGGGTGGAGGCGGCCGGTGCGGCGGCCCGCATCGGCGCGCGCACGCTGCTCGTGACACCCAACCTGGAGGGGATCGGGCAGATGAGCTGCAACCCCGCCATCGGTGGCGTGGCCAAGGGCACCGTGGTGCGCGAGGTGGATGCGCTCGGCGGCGTGATGGGGCTGGCCACGGACCGGTCCCGCATTCAGTTCCGCATGCTGAACCAGTCCAAGGGACCCGCGGTCTGGGCGCCGCGCGTGCAGTGCGACCGCGGCCTGTACCCGCGCGCCGCCCGCTCTCTGCTGGAGCGCTTCCCCGCCCTGCACTTCTTTCAGGGCATGGTAGGGTCGCTCGTCATGCAGGGCGGTCGGGTGGCGGGGGTGCGCACGGAGGCCGGGCACGAGTTCGGGGCGCGCTCCGTCGTGCTGACCGCGGGAACGTTTCTGCGCGGCCGCATTCACGTGGGCAAGACGCCCGGGGTGCCCGCCGGACGCGCGGGTGACGCACCTTCCGTGCGTCTCGCCGAGCAGATGGAGGCGCTGGGGCTGGAGGTGGCGCGGTTCAAGACGGGAACGCCGCCGCGCATCGACGGGCGCTCGGTAGACCTGTCGCGGCTGGAAGTGCAGCCCGGAGAGAACCCGGAGTACCGCCTTTCTGTGTGGGAGCGCGCACCCCTGCTGCCTCAGCTTCCCTGCTGGATTACGTGGACCGGGGAGCCGCTGCGCGACATCATCCAGACCAACCTGCAGGAGTCGGCGCTGTACGGGGGCGAGATCGCCGGGCGCGGTCCGCGCTACTGCCCGTCCATCGAGGACAAGATCGTCAAGTTCCCCGACGCCGCGCGGCACCAGGTCTTTCTGGAGCCGGAGGGGCTGGAGACTACGGAGCTGTATGTGAACGGGCTCTCCACCTCGCTCCCCGCGGAGGTGCAGTTGCGGATGCTGCGCAGCATTCCCGGGCTGGAGAGCGCGCGCATGACCAAGGTGGGGTACGCCATCGAGTACGACTACTACCCGCCCCACCAGCTGCGGCCCACGCTGGAGTGCAAGGCGCTGGACGGGCTCTTTCTCGCTGGGCAGGTAAACGGGACGACGGGATATGAGGAGGCCGCGGGCCAGGGGCTGGTCGCCGGCGCCAACGCCGCCTTTGCCGCGCTGGACCGCGAACCGCTGCTGCTGGAGCGCGACCAGGCGTTCGTCGGCGTGCTGATTGATGACCTGGTCACCAAGGGAACGGACGAGCCGTACCGCCTGTTTACCTCCCGCGCGGAGTTCCGGCTCACGTTGCGCCAGGACAACGCCATCCGCCGCCTGGGGCCTCTCGCGGCGGCTCGCGCGCTGCTGACGGACGACCAGCAGCGCGTGCTGGAGCGCCGCCTGCGCGTGGCGGACGAGGTGGATACGTGGTTGCGCACCACGAACGCGCAGCCCGAGGCGGTGAACCCGCTGCTGGAGACGGTCGGCTCCCCGGCGCTGCGCGAACCCACGCGGCTGAGCGTTCTGCTCAGGCGGCCGAACGTGACGGCGGAGCTGCTGATGCCCGTCATCGGCGGGGCGCCGGACGGGGACGAGCACGAGCGGGCGGAGGCCCTCACCACGGCGGAGATGGAGCTGCGCTACGAGGGGTACCTGCAGAAGGAGCGCGCGCGGGCGGCCACGCTGCAGAGGCAGGCGGAGTTCCCGCTCCCCGATGCGCTCCCCTACCCCGAGCTGCTGTCGCTGAGCTTTGAGGCGCGGCAGAAGCTGGACCGCATCCGCCCGGCGACGCTGGCGCAGGCGGGCCGCATTCCCGGCGTGAGCCCCAGCGATCTGCAGAATCTGGTGATGGAAGTCCGCAAACTCGGCCTTCCCGCCGGCGCGCCGGGCGCGTGAACCGTCAGGTCCGAGCTGAACGAGTACGGCCGGTTCCTGCGGAGGACGCGGGGGTGGCGGAGGAGCGAGGGGGGAGCGGCACAGGCGATGCGCGCGACCCAGGCCTCTTCTGAAAGCCTGGCGTGGCTCTCACCACATGGTGAAACGCTGATCCGGCGAAATCCGGTAGAAACCCGAAGAAAAGTGGCTCGCGAGGATGATTTATGAGGCGCGAACGCATTCAGGTGAATACACCGGGGTGAATTCGGGGCTGAAATCGATTCTGAGGCATTCTGGCGCGAATTCCTGCCCCATGTTCCACGTGAAACATTTTCGAGCCCGTCCGTGTCGCAGCCGCGGTCGGGGCAGTCGGCCTGTCCTTCCCCACGCGTACGCGCGCGCGTAGATTGTTGAAACACCCCTTCTTTTCACCCCTCGCCACACCCATCTCCAAAGGGACCAGCGTGTCGCGCATCATCGCCATCGCGAACCAGAAGGGCGGCGTCGGCAAGACCACCACGGCCATCAACCTGGGCGCGTGCCTGGCGGTCGCCGAAAAGAAGACGCTGGTCATCGACATGGACCCGCAGGGGAACGCCACCAGCGGGCTGGGCATCGACAAGGAAGAGGTCGAGCGCTCCATTTACGACGTGCTCATCGAAGGGTTCACCCCCGCCGATGCCGTCATCCACAACGTGCACTTTCCGTTTCTGGACGTGCTCCCCGCCACGCGCGACCTGGTGGGCGCCGAGGTGGAGCTGGTGAACCGCAAGGCGCGCGAGAACATTCTGCGCGATGCGCTCGCCGCCCTGCGCGACCAGTACGAGTACGTGCTCATCGACTGCCCGCCTTCGCTGGGGCTGCTTACGCTCAACACGCTGGCCGCCGCCGACTCGGTGCTGATCCCCATTCAGTGCGAGTTCTACGCGCTGGAAGGTTTGTCGCAGCTGCTGAACACGGTCACCATCGTGCAGAAGAATCTCAATCCGCGTCTGCAGATCGAGGGCGTGCTGCTGACCATGTACGACGGGCGGCTGAACCTGTCGCGGCAGGTGGCGGAAGAGGCCAAGGAGTACTTCGGGCCCAAGGTGTACCGCACCACCATCCCCCGAAACGTGCGCATCGCCGAGGCGCCCAGCTTCGGCAAGCCCATCGTGCTCTACGACGTGATCTCCGTGGGCGCCAAGAGCTACCTGTCGCTCGCCAAGGAGGTAATTGCGCGCAAGGGCAGCCGCAAGGGCGCGGAGGCCGAGGCCGCACCCGTGGCGGCGGGAGAATAGGCGATGGCGCTCGCAAAGAAGGGGCGGCTGGGCAAGGGCTTGGGCGCGCTGCTGGGGGAGTACAGCGCCGAGCCCACGCCAGCGGACGGCGAAAGCATCACCAGCGTGCAGCCGGCACGCATCACCCCCAATCCGTTCCAGCCGCGGCGGGAGTTCACCCCCGAGCAGCTTTCGGAACTGGAAGAGTCCATCCGCCAGAACGGGCTGCTGCAGCCGCTCGTGGTCCGCCGCGCGCAGGAAGGCGCGCCGGAAGGGGCGGAGTGGGAGCTGGTGGCCGGCGAGCGGCGCTGGCGTGCGGTCCGGCGCCTGGGGTGGACCAGCGTCCCCGTCGTCGTCCGCGAGCTGGACGACCGCGCCATGCTGGTGCTGGCCATCGTGGAGAACGTGCAGCGCGCCGAGCTGTCGCCGCTGGAAGAGGCCGCCGCGTACCGCCGCCTGATGGACGAGTTCAGCTTTACGCAGGCGGAGGTGGCGGAGAGCGTGGGGCGCGAGCGCAGCACCGTGGCCAACCTGCTGCGCCTGCTGGCCCTTCCCGCCAGCGTGCAACGCCTGGTGAACGAGGGGCAGCTTTCCATGGGCCATGCCCGCGCGCTGCTGGGGCTGGAGGATGAGCGCGAGATGGCGGACCTGGCGCGCCAGGCGGCCGTGAGCGGCATGACGGTGCGCGCCGTGGAAGAGCGCGTCCGCGACCGCCGCCCCGCCGCCGCCGCGCGTGGCGCGGACCGTGCGCCGGCAACGAGCGACGCGCACGTGCGCGGGCTGGAGTCGGAGTTGCAGCGCAAGCTGGGCACGCAGGTGCGCATCCGCACGCAGCCCGGCAACCAGGGCCGCGTGGAGATCCCGTTCCTGAACGCGGACGACTTTGAGCGGGTGATGGACCTGCTCCTGGGCGCCGACCGCATGAAGTAGCCGGCTCGCACGACGAGCATCGGCCCGCACTCACGCACCCAGCACTCACGCACTTCCCGTACGTTGTCCGACGACCACACCAAGACCCTCATCCTGGTCACGCGTGACCGCGACCTGAGCACGCGATCGTACGAACTGACGGATCGGCAGATCCGGCGGTGGAAGACGATCGCGGTTGTCGCGGGCACCCTGCTGGTGCTGATGGCGGGGTCGTGGCTCTGGCTGGCGGCGCAGGCGGCGCGGGTGCCTTCCCTTCGCTCGGAGGTGCGCGAGCTTCGCCGTGACCGGGCGCGGGCGGCGCAGCTGGAAAGCAGCCTCAAGCAGATGGAGTCCGACTACGCCAAAGTGCGGGCCATGCTGGGCCCCGACTCGGCCGCGCTCCCCGCGCACGGCGAGGCGGCCCGCCCGGCCGCGGCGGCGGACACGGCGGGGGACTCCGACGCGGAGGGTGACCAAGCACCCGCGATCAGTTCCCTGCCCCGCCGCTGGCCGCTGACCTCGCACGGCTACGTGACGCGCGGGCACCTGGCGGCGCTGGGGCTGCACCCGGGGATGGACATTGCCGTGGCCGCCGGATCGCGCATCCTTGCCGCGGGCGGCGGGGTGGTGGCCGAGGTGGGCGAAGACAGCGTGTACGGACGCTACGTGCGCATTGCGCACCGCGACGGGTACGAGAGCGTGTACGGACACGCGAGCAAGCTGCTGGTGCGGGCGCGCCAGCCGGTGTCCGCGGGCCGGGTGATTGCGCTCAGCGGCAGCACCGGGGTATCCACGGCCCCGCACCTGCACTTTGAGATCCGCAAGGACGGGCGCGCGGTGGATCCCGCGACCCTGGTAGCCAACCCGAACTGATCCATCAGATGCTGGGACGCAAGGAAACGGAACGGACGGCGGCGGTGCGCGGCGGGGGCGGAGAAGCGTCCATGTCCATCATCGGCCCCGGGATGAACATCGTGGGCGACGTGACCACGGACGGCACGGTGCGGGTGGAGGGGCGCGTGGAGGGCACCATCCGCGCCGGCAAGGCGGTCATCATCGGCCGCGGCGGCGAGGTGGTGGGCGACCTGGTGACGCAGGATGCGGTGATCGGCGGGCGGGTGCGCGGCACGCTGGTGGCTGAAAGCCGGCTGGAGCTGCAGGCCAGCAGCGACATCGAGGGGCAGATCCGCGCCCCCGCGCAGCACCTGGTTCTGGAGGAGGGCGCGCGCTTCAACGGGCAGATCCAGATGGGCGACGGAACGCCGCCCGCGGCCCTTCCGTCACGCACCGGCGCGGAGAACTCCACATCCGCCTGACAGTTCTCCACAACTGATACAAACCCAGCCAAGCCGTTGCCCTGCAGCGGCTTGGCTGTTTTCCAACACAGAATCCACCGGTTACCCACAAGGGTTATCCACATTTTTGTGGGAAGGCCCGCAACCTGTTCACTGTATGGATCTTCGCGCGATCGTTACCTGGCTGGACGAGTACCTGCGCATTGGCGCGGTCCCGGATTACCCCACCGCGCTGAACGGGCTGCAGGTGGACAGCGGCCGCGGCGAGGTGCGGCGCATCGCCGTGGCGGTGGACGCGGCGCAGGCCACCATCGACCGCGCGATCGCGGAAGGCGCGGACCTGCTGATCGTGCACCACGGCCTGTTCTGGGACGGCAACCAGCCCGTCACCGGCCGCCGCTACCGCCGCCTGAAGGCGCTGCTGGACGCGGACCTGCCGCTGTACAGCGCGCACCTGCCGCTGGACGTGCACCCGGAGGTGGGCAACAACGCCGTGCTGGCGCGCGAGCTGGGCATCGAGATCCAGGGCACCTTTGGCGAGTACCGCGGCAGCCCTGTGGGCGTGTGGGGCACCGTGGACGAGGTGCTGCGCGAGGGGCTGGCGGCGCGGCTTGACGGGCTGCTGGGCGCCCGGGTAAAGCTGGTGCCGGGCGGGCCGGAGCGGGTGCGGCGCGTGGGCGTGATCACCGGCGGCGCGGGCGGATCGGTGGCGGACGCCGTCGCGGCGGGGCTGGACGCGTTCGTCACGGGAGAGGGTGCGCACCACAACTTCTTCGATGCCGAAGAGGGTGGCATCAACCTGCTGCTGGGCGGCCACTACGCCACGGAAACGTGGGGCGTGCGCGCGCTCGGGCAGCGCCTGCAGGAGCAGTTCGGGATCGAGTGGGTGTTTGTGGATCACCCGACAGGGATGTAAGGGAAGTGCGGAGTGCGGAGTGCTGAGTGCGGAACGGCAGTACGAAAGTACGAGAGTACGAAAGTGAAGGGAGAGAACCGGATGCCCGGCTCTCTCCCTCGCTCGCACCGTCGTCCAACTCCGCACTCAGCACGCAGCACTCAGCACTCCGCACTTCAGTCCTTCGCACTAACTCACCCAGCACTCACGCACTCTCCCTATTCCGTCACCCCGTCCAGCGCACAGCGCTCGGCGAACAGGTCGCGCTCCACGACTTGTTCCCATGTTTCGCGCACGTCCGGGGTGGCGGCCAGGCGCACCAGGCGCGGGTCGAACTGGCTGCCGGATCCCTTGCTCAGTTCGCCAAGGGCCTTGTCCACCGGCATGGCCTCGCGGTACTTGCGCGGCTGCGTCATGGCGTCAAAGGCGTCGGCCAGGGCGATGATGCGCGCGCCGAGCGGAATGTCCTCCCCCGCGCGGCCATTCGGGTAGCCGCTCCCGTCCCAGCACTCGTGGTGTGACGACACGATCTCCTGAATGCCGGGGTGCATGCTCTCCAGCGGCGCCAGGATGTGCGCGCTTTCGTGCGGATGGTTCTTGATCTCCGCCCGCTGCTCCGGCGTAAGCTTTTGCCGCGAATGCACGATGTGAAAAAAGCGGTCGTCAATCTTGCCCATGTCGTGCAGCAGGGCGGCCACGCGCAACGTGCGCAGCTCCCCGTCCGCCATGCCGGAGGCGACGGCCACGGCGTAGCTCAGGTCCGCCACGCGGCGGCTGTGGCGCGCGGTTACGGGGTCCCCGGCGCTCAGCGCGTTCAGCAGCAGGTCCACCATGTCGCGGTGCATCTCCGCCAGGCGGCGCTCACGGGCGCTGGCATCCAGGGCCCACGCGATGCCCATGCACGCACCTACGGTGACGAGCGCGATGCCCAGCGGCGCCCTGCTCACAGTTTCTTTCGCCATCCAGCGTTGATCCTCACGAATTCGGGTCGGGTTCACGTGGGCCACCAGAGTGCACAAGACAAGCCATCCCCCGCGAGACGCGCGGTGCTCGTCTTTCTCCGCGCCCCGGAACTGGGCAGGGTAAAGACGCGCCTGGCCGCCTCCATCGGTCCGCACGCGGCGCTGCGCATCTATCAGCGTCTGGCGGAGCACACGATCACCGAGGCACGCGGGCTCGCAGCGGAGGGCGTGGAGGTCCGCGTGCACCACACGCCCGCGGACGCGCGGCTGGCTATGAAGGAATGGCTGGGGGATGGACTGACGCTGCTGCCGCAGGCGGAAGGCGACCTGGGCGCGCGGATGCGGGATGCGTTCGGCCGCGCGTTTGCCGACGGATGCGCGCAGGTGGTGATCATCGGCTCGGACCTGCCGGAGATGAGCGGCGCCCTCCTTCGCCGCGCGTTCGCCGCCCTCGACGGCGCGGATGCGGTCATCGGCCCGGCGCGCGACGGGGGATACTATCTGCTCGGCCTCACGCACCCCGTTGCCGGCGTGTTCGATGGCGTCGCGTGGAGCACGGCGGAGGTGTTCGACGCAACGATGCGCCGGCTCCGCGCGGCGGGTTTCGAACCCGTCGTGCTCGAGACGCTCCGCGACGTGGACGAGGCGCAGGATCTGCCGCCCGGGTGGCTCCCGGAAGCCGCCACGGACGCACCGGCAGACAACGTGCGATAAAGCTTGGACGGGCGTTCTCCTCATCCACCCCGAACGCGTGTGGTGGAGCGGGAGGAACGGCGGTCGGCGGACACAGAGCGGGAGCGGGTGAGCCATGCGGCGGGACAGGATACGCGGACGGATGCGGATGATGGCCGGCGCGGCGCTGCTGCTGGCCGCTGCGTGCGCGCGGGCGGAGCAGGCGCCGCGGGGCGAGAACGCCATCACCGCGTTGGGGCCGCGCGGAATGCCTGCGGACTCGTTCCCCAGGGCTTCGCGCCCCGTGGCGGACATCGTCACGGACACGTGGAGCACGGAGGATGAGCGGGACAGCGCGGGCGAGGCCGAAAAGGTGATGGACCTGCTCGGCATCCGTGCGGGGATGACGGTGGCCGACGTGGGCGCGGGAAGCGGCTACTACACCGTCCGCCTGTCGCCGCGGGTGGGGCCGGGCGGGCGCGTGATCGCGCAGGACATCATGCCCAAATACCTGGAGGGTTTGCGCGGCCGGGTGGAGAAGGACTCGCTGCGGAACGTGCAGCTCGCGCTCGGCGAGCCGCACGACCCGCGGCTTGCGCCATCGTCGGTGGATCTGGTGCTGCTGGTGCACATGTACCACGAGGTGGAGCAGCCCTACGCCTTTCTGGCCAACCTGCGCCCCGCCCTGCGCCCGGGCGGGCGCGTCGCCGTCGTGGACCTGGACCGGGCGACGCAGCGCCACGGAACGCCGCTGGGGCTGCTGGAATGCGAGTTCGCCGCCACCGGCTACACCCGCATGGAAACGCACGACCTGGGCGGCGGAAGCGGCTACTTGGCCGTCTTTCGGCCGACGGACGGGCCGGCGCCGCGCCAGGCTTCCATGCGCTCCTGCCCCGCCCCGTCCGCCGGGAGCGCGCGATGAGCGAGCGCCCCGCGCACCACGGCCCGGACGGCCGGTTCCGCATCCCCTGGCCGCTGGAGGTGCCTGACCAGACGCGCAACGGCGGCGTGCTGCGCTGGCAGCGGGAGCGGCTTTCCACCCCGCGGCCGCCCAACCCGCGCCCCGAGCAGCTTCCGCCCGGCACGCCGGACGTCGCGCATCCCCGCGCGGCGGCGGACGACGTGCGCATCACCTGGATCGGCCACGCGACGTTCCTGATCCAGCTCGGCGGCCTGAACCTGCTGACCGATCCGCACTTCAGCCGGCGCGCGTCGCCGCTGCGGTGGATGGGGCCCAGCCGGTTCGTGCCGCCCGCGATCGCCCTGGACGCGCTGCCGCCCATCGACGCCGTCCTGCTCTCGCACGACCACTACGACCACCTGGACGCGCCCACCGTGCGCCGCCTGCACCGCGCGTACGGCGACGAGTTGGCGTGGATCGCGCCGCTGGGGCATGCGGCGTGGCTGGCGGGAATGGGGATCCGCGCGAACGTGCACGACGTGGACTGGTGGGATACCGTCGAACTGCGCGGCGCCGCCGGCCCGGTGACCGTCACCTGCGCGCCGGCCCAGCACTGGACGCGCCGCACAATGCGCGAGTTCAACAACCGCCTGTGGGGATCGTTCGCCATCCGTGGCGGCAACCGGTGCCTCTACTTTGGCGGGGACAGCGGCTACTTTCGCGGATACGAGGAGATCGGCGCGCGCCTGGGCCCGTTCGACGCCGTGATGATGCCCATCGGCGCGTACGATCCGCGCTGGTTCATGGCGCCGGCGCACATGAACCCCGAGGAGGCCGTGCGCGCCTACCGCGAGATGGGCGGGCGCGGCGCATTCATCCCCATGCACTGGGGCACGTTTCGCCTCACCGACGAGGACCCGCTGGAGCCCCCGGTCCGCCTGCGGAAGGCGTGGGCGGACGAGCATCTGCCGGGCGATGACCTGCACGTCCTTCGGCACGGCGACACCGTGCGGCTGGCCCACGGTCCCCGCGCGCCCTCAAAATGACAGTCGTGTGCGCATCCTAAATGATTGCAGCGCAACGCGATGTCATCCTGAGGAGGCGCCGCCCGGAGTGTCAGCGGCGCCACGTCCCGGCGCCGACGAAGGATCTACTTTCCCCGCGAGAACGGGCGTGCGTGTCGCGACGCTGGCTCGGGCGAGCAGCAGATCCATCGTCGCGCAGAATTCCGCGCAGGGGAGAGGGCGGCGCATGCTCCCTCAGGACGACATCGCATGTGGCATCCCAACTCCCTGGGAAGCAACGGGTTGTGCCGCAGGGAGAGTGCGGGGTCAGCTTTCCAGGTCGGTGTCCATCCGCAGCACCTCCAGTTCGGCGGCGCCGGCCGCCTCGGTGCGGCGGGCCTCCAGCAGCACCTCCAGTTCGCGCTCGCGCAGGTTGAGCGTGTATCCCGCGCCCACGATGCCCACGCGCAGGTAGCTGAGCGTGAGCGGCGCGCCGTGCATGCACTCGTCGGCGTTGTCAAAGCGCACGCCGCGCCCGTCCACGAACGTCACCGAGCCGCGGCCCACCACGGAACCCAGGTGGTCTTCCACCACGAGCGCCGTGTCTTCGTCAATCCCCAGCCCCAGCATCTCCGGATTGCGGCCGATGACCATGAACAGGCGCTGCAGCCGCCGCCGCTGCGTAAAGTGCGTGTCGATCATCGCCCGGAAGCCCAGCAGGCCGAATCCCGGGCCCAGGTGAAGCTTCTGCATCTGCCCGTACTCATCGGGCTCGCCGCCGGCCAGGATGGTTTCGGTGAGCGCGGCCGCGCCGGCGCTGGTGCCGCAGATGGTGGCACCGCGGGCGTAGGCGGCGCGAATGGCGCGGTCCACCCGCGAGCCCCCAAGCGTGGCCACCAGGTGCACCTGGTCGCCGCCGCCCAGAAAGATGCCGTCCGCCTGCTCGATCATCTTTACGATGCGGCGGTCCTGCGCCAGGTCGCGCCGGTCCAGCACGGGGATCTCCACGCGGCTGGCGCCCGCGCTCTTGAACGCCTCCATCCAGTGCCGCGCCGACTCCGCCGGGTCTGACGAGGCCGTGGTGATTCCGACGATCTTGCCGCCGTCCCGCGCGTTGGACAGGCGCAGAAACGCACCCAGCGCCTCCCCGTCCGGCTCGCACGCCCCGCCGATGAGCACCAGCCGCCCCGCGGTGCGGTCCGAGCGCCGGCGGATCCGGTCGTCCGCTGCCTCCGTCGTGTTCGCCTGATCAGCCATCACTTTCGTGCGTCGTCTCGTTCCAGTTCGTGCAGCGCGTGCACGGCCAGCGCGGCGGCCACCTGCACCGACGCGTTTTCCTCCGCCCTGAGCGGCCCCACGTCTTCGGTCTCGCCCCGCGTTTCGATCACGATGCGCCCGTCTCGCACCATCCCCACGGCGATGGCCACGCGCGTGTGGCGGGCGGGGACGGCGTCCCGCGTGCTGAACACGGCCACCCGGCACTGCGCCGCCCGGGCCGCGTCCTGCACCTCCCACTCCGGCGCGGGGACGATGACGATGCCGTTGCGCCGGACCCCGTCCGCGAGCACGGAAACGAGCTGCTCGTTGCGCCCCTCCTCGCGGTAGCGGTCCGGCACGTCCTGCAGGTCCGTATCCAGAATGACGGCGATCTCGCTGCGCGCGTACGGCAGCCCCGCGTTCAGCAGGTACGAGGGCGTGACATCCACGATCAGTTCCGCGTCGGAGACGCCGCGGCGCAGCATTTCGTCACGCACCGCCGCGCGGTCGCCGCCGCCGGTGATGCCGCACAGCACGCGCGCGGTGAGCTCCGGCACGTCCGGCGCCTCGGCCAGCGCCTGCAGCTCGGCGACGGCGTGCTCCACCGTGTCCAGTTCGCCCGCGAACGCCCGCTGCACCGTTTCCAGCGCCAGCGCGGCCGCGCGGGTGCCCACCTCGGCGTGCAGGTGCTCGAACACGACCGTGTACTCGCCCTCGCGGTCGCCGCCGCGGGCGCGGCCGTAGCCCACGTCGTGGCCAATCATGGTCTGCAGCTCCAGCCCCACGTGCTCCGCGATGTGCGGGGCGTACGTTCCCCGTCGCAGACGGGTCACAAAGCCGCCGCGCTCGCCGATGCTGCACCGGTGCTCCCACAGCCCGGGCATTGCCTTGAGCAGCGCCTCGGTAAAGCCGGGCACCTCCGCCGAGTGGATCTCGTCGTACTCGCCCACGGCCACGTCCATGCGCGTTACGGGCCGGCGCGACCAGAAGTTGGCCCCGCGCAGCGAGCGCAGGCCCGTGAGGCGAATCTCGTTGTACGGATCGGGACGCGGCATGGGGCGGGATCACTCGTTGGGCCGCGCACGGGGCGCGGGCAGTCGGTTGGTGGACTACAGGCAAGCTCGGCGCCGCAGCGGTCAACGGCGGTTCCGCGGGGGTGGCGGGGGAACAGCAGGGGGACGGGTCCGGCGCCACAGCCGATCCCCATCCCCCGCAGTTCCTATTCCCTATTCCCTATTCCCTATTCCCTATTCCCTGCAGTTCAAGCCGCCCCCTGCCGCTTCTGCACGTGCTTCAGCACGCCCTCCACCTTGTCGGCCAGCATCATCACCAGGTCGCCCCCGTCCACCACGCCGAGCGCGCGGTCCACGGCGTCGAACTCGTCCAGCTCGATCTCAATGGCGTCCTCCGACATGCCGCCCTCGCGCAGCCCCTCGATCATCAGCGCGGCGCTCTCCCCGGGCTCGCGGCCGCGCAGGTCCTTGTCTTCCTTTACAAAGACGCGGTCCAGCCCGGCGCACAGGCGGCCCAGCTCGCGGATGTCCTCGTCGCGGCGGTCGCCCGGCGCGCCCACCACGCCCACCCGCAGGCGCGCGGGGAGGGCGTTCACCATCTCCACCAGGCCGCCCACGGCCGCCGGGTTGTGCGCGTAGTCGATCATTACCCGCACGTCGCCGATGCGCACCATGTTCAGCCGGCCCGGCGTCATGCTGGGCGAGGGGAAGAACGAGAGCAGGCCCGCGCGGATGGTGTCGTAGCGCACCCCCTGCACGTACGCCGTGCAGATGGCGGCCAGCACGTTCTGCTGCTGGAACCGCGCGGCGCCGCCCATCATCAGCGGCACCTCGCGCACCGTGGCGATGGGAATGCGCAGCCGGCCGCGGCGGATGACGAACTCGCCCTTTTCGATGCGCGCCCCGATGCCGCCCCGCTCGATGTGGTCGTCGAACAGCGCGTTTTCCCCCGGCTCCATGGTGCTGAACAGCACGATGTCGCCGCCGCTGCGGTCGC
>NZ_DASVTX010000150.1:0-7071 GCF_036387355.1 Longimicrobium sp. | reverse complement strand
CACCAAGAGCCTCTTTCTGGCCAACATGAGCCACGAGCTGCGCACCCGCAGGGCGGGATCCAGAATGAGCAGCGGCTTGCGCACCGTGTCCACGATGTCCTGCGCGTACGCCTCCATGGACCGGCTGTCGGCCTCCGCGCGGCGGCGCTCGGTGACGTCTTCCATGGCAAGCAGCAGCAGCTCGGCATGGCTTCCCGGGCGCAGCTTGCGCGCGTTCAGCAGCATCACCCGCCGGCCGATGCCGGGAAACTCGTGCTCCAGTTCAAAGTCGTTGAACACGGAAGCGGTGCCAATGACGTCCTCCAGCAGGGCGTGCAGGGCGGGAATGTTCCACTGCCCGCTGCCCAGCTCAAAGAGCGGCCGGTCCTCGGTTTCCGC
Source organism: Longimicrobium sp. (assembly GCF_036387355.1). Lineage (GTDB taxonomy): Bacteria > Gemmatimonadota > Gemmatimonadetes > Longimicrobiales > Longimicrobiaceae > Longimicrobium. The sequence continues at coordinate 6,693 of NZ_DASVTX010000150.1, read as the reverse complement.
CGCGGACACCTGAAAGGTCTGGTAGAACGCGCGGTTGGCGCCCCGGACGCGCAGGGCCGCATCCAGAATCAGCAGCGGCTCGCGCACGGTCTGCACGATGTCCTGCGCGTACGACTCCAGTTCCCGAACGCGCGGGCTCGGCATCAGCGTGGACGGGCCTGCGGGGGCGGGGCGCCGGGCGCGGTGGTTTTCTGCGGAATCCATCTTTTCCGGCCCCTCGTGAACGTGTGGTCTCGTTCCGGCGCCGCCGTGCGGCGCCGGGTGCCCGGCGGGGCAGTCCGTTCAGGAGGCGGCGAAAGGCCGGGGGCGGGGCACTGCGGCGGGAACGGAGCCGCACCGAAGTGTTCCTGCCCGGCTCAATCGCCGCGGCCGTGGGAGCGGAGATGGGAGGAGTTATTGACCGACTGTCAAATACAAGTTACTCTATATTGATCAAATGGTCAACAAGCACGCGCCGGAGCGCCCGGCGCGGGGTGAAGATCCACGTTGGGCGAAGGACCAAGATGCCGGGGGAACGGGCTTCGGAAGACGTGCGGCGGGAGCAGATTCTGGGCGCCGCGTTCGAGGTGGCGGCGCGCGAGGGGCTGGGCGGGCTCACCATCCGCGCGGTGGCGGGAGAGGCGGGGCTGAGCCACGGCCTCGTCCTGTTCCACTTCGGCAGCAAGGAGCGCCTGGTGCATGCGCTGCTCGGCTGGCTGATTGAAAACACGCCGCCGCTGCGGGCCCCGGACCCGGTGGGCGCGGTTGCGGGCGCGCTGGACCGGCTGCACCTGCTGCTGGACCGAGAGGTGGCGCGCTACGCGGGGGAGCCGCGCCGCACGCGGCTCTTCTACGAGTACTGGGCGCTGGGCGGGCGCGACGAGGCCATCCGCGTGCGCGTGGGCGCCGAACTGGAGCGCTACCGGGCGGAGTTCCGCGACGTGGCGCTGGGACTGCTGCAGGCGGAACCGGGCGCGTTTGCGCCGGAAACCGCGGAGCGCATCGCCGCCGTGGCGGTGAGCTGGATCCACGGCTGCGCGGTGCAGGCCGTCATTGACCCCGTACGCTTTCAGCCCGAGGAGTCGCTGGCCTCCGTACGAGAAATCATCGCGCCGCTGGCGGGTTGAGCGGATCCGCGCCGGACGCCTTTTCAGTACCCGCCGGCGCCGCTGGAGCAGGCGCGCAGCAGCACGTTGAGCACGATGGTAAGGACGATGGACGCCACGATGCTGAACATGCAGCCGGCGGAACGGACGCGGATGGCCATGCGGGTTTCTCCTCGCGAACGGAACGTGAAAGCCCGGCACCGGGCAGCAACCGTGCCCCTGCGCTCAGGCCGGGCCTGCCCCGGCGCGCCCGGAGCGGAAAGGGCCCGGACCCCTGACGGGAACCGGGCCCTTCCCTCATCCCCCGGCAGCAGAAGGGACGTGCCATCGCGCGCCTCTGCGGCCGCGCCGGCTACCGCGCCTGGCTCAGGAAGTCGTCGCGGAAGTACGTGGCGGGAATGGTGCCCATCTTCATCAGCCGCTCGTGGAACTCCTTGGCGCTGTACGCGGAGCCGCGCGCCTGCCGGTACGCGTCGCGAAGCTGCAGGATGGCGTTCTTGCCCAGGTTGTAGGTGATGGCCTGGGTGGGCCACTTGCTGTAGCGGTACATGGCCCGCTGCGCCCCCTCGCACACCGCCCTGGCGCCGGGGTCCGTCGCGGCCGCCGCGCACGCGCCGGGGTAGAAGCCGAAGTTGGCGGTAAAGTAGTCTACCGCCTCGTCAAAGCTCATCCGCCCGGTGTGGATGCCCACGTCCACCACGATGCGCACGGCGCGCATCAGCTGTCCCTGCAGCTCGTACAGGTACTCGGCGGGGGTGTAGAAGCCGAACGGGCGCCCGGGCGCGGCCTCCGCCATCAGCTCCTCGGCGTACAGGCCCCATCCCTCGGTGGCCATGGAGTCTTCCCACATGGCGGACGAGTCTTCTACCGCGCCGGGGGTGAGCCAGCGGATGTTGCTGATGGACTGCGCGTTCTGCGTGAGGAACTTGAAGTGCCAGTCGTGGCCCGGGAACCCCTCGTGGATCGCGGTATCCGCCACGGACGCGCGGTTGTTCAGCCGGAGCGCGGCGGGGTCGTTGCCCGTGGGCGTGAGGTAGAAGCGGCCCACGCCCGAGGTCTTGAAGGGCGGGGCGGGGTAGTACGCCGCGTCGATGGTGCTGCGCAGCACGGGGGGCGTGGGATACACGTCCAGCCGGTAGTCCGCGGGAATGTCGAACAGCTGGCGGTCGCGCCCGTACTGCACGGCGCGGCGCCCCGCGTCCACGTACCACTGCAGCAGTTCGTCGTCGTTGCGCGGCGACTCGCCGGCCAGGTGCTCCATCACGGCGCGCACCCCGGCGTTCTTTTCCTCGCGCGTGCCGAAGGGGATGGGGAGATTGGCTTCGCGCGCCACCTGCTGCGCGACCTCGTAGATGCGGTTCTGGTACGTTTCCGTCTGCGCCTTGCCGTACTCGAACAGCTCCGCGGCGGAGCGAGTTTCGCGCAGGTTGTTGCGCAGCCGCCATTCGTACTCGCGCTCGCCGATGGCGAACCGGTCCTGCCGGTCGCTGGCGGGATAGATCTGCTCCAGCGACCGGGCGAACCCGGTGTACGCCTGCGCGGCGGTGTCGGCGGCGGCGCGGAGCTGCCGCAGGGTTTCCGCCGCGAACGCGCGGCCGCCCAGCGCCTTGGCGGCCAGTTCCGGGAGCGTTGCCTGGAAGTATTCCGCGTTGCTGCGGCTGCCGCCAATGCCGTCACGCTGCACCATGCGCCAGTCGGGGCGGTTTCCGCTGGCCATGCCGGCGCGCAGGTTGGCGGTGGCGGCCTGCAGGTATCCGGGAATGGCGTTCAGCCGCTGGATGACGAGCATCCACTCGTCGCGGGTGCCCAGCAGGCCGTTGCCTGCGTCGGTCATCTGCTGGATCTGCCAGTCCACCCCGCGGAACGGCTCGGCCACGTAGGTGTCCACGGCGCGCTCGTGGTAGCGCAGATCTTCCAGCTGGTGCAGGATGAAGTCCAGCTGCGCGCCCAGCACCGCGTGGTCGATGCGCTCCTCGGGCGTGAGCGATTCGGGGCGGATGCGGTCGCGCGCCGCCTTGATCTCGCGGTAAAAGGCGCGCTCGGCGGCCAGCGCCTGCGGGCGGTAGTCGCGCAGCGTGCCGTTGACGCGCGCCAGCTCAGGGCTGTACGCGTCGCCGCCCAGATAGGTGGCGGTAACGGGGTTGTAGCGCAGCACGCGAACGAAGTAGCGGTCGCGCAGCTCGGTAAAGGGCGAGGCGGCGCCGTTCTGCGCGGCGAGTTTGTCGAGCGAGGGCAGAATGCCCGCGAAGAGGGCGGCGTGCGCGCTTTGCAGCACGAACCGGCGACGGTCCATCGAGGAGATCCGGGTTGGGGGATGATCGTCCGGGCGAGAGTTGATCCTGCCACGCCGGTGCGTTCTGCACAAGTCCGTGCGTGGTTCGGGTTTTGGAACCGCGTCTCGCACGGAGTGCACGGAGGGGGCACGGAGTTCACGGAGGAACAGCAACGGAAGGCAACACCGCGAGCAGAAGACGAATGGGATCTGGTTTCTGCGGTGCTTTCTTCCGGGTTGTGATCGCGGGTGTGGTTTGCCCTTCCGTGACCTCTGTGAAACTCCGTGCCCTCCGTGAGAGACGCGGTTCAGCATACCCGGGGGGCAAACGAGAAGCAGGCCGGCGAGTACATCGCCGGCCCGCTTCTGTTCGTCGGCCCGAGCCGATCAGTGGTTTCCGTACGGGCGCCCGGACTGGATCAGGCGCTGGCGGGCGGTGTTGCCCGGCACCGCGATGTGCGTGGCCGGATCGTACTCCTTGCCCACCGCCGGGCTGCCCTGCGGCACCCAGATCTGCACCACCGTGTTGGTGTAGCTGCTGGGCAGGTAGCGGATGTAGTAGCCGTCGGGGTGCAGCGACCAGCGGCCCGCCGGCACCGCGCGGCTCCCCGGGCCCAGCCCCACCGCGCCGGTGAGCACCGCCGCCGCTTCCAGCTGGCTGAAGCTGGCCGTGGGGTCCGCAAGCAGGTTGCGCAGCTGCGCCTCGGCCTGCACCACCTGGCGCACGGGGCCGGGCACGCGGTCCATCAGGGCGCCCATCTCGTCGCCGGGAATCAGGTCCAGCGCGCTGCGGTTCAGCGAGGTGAGCTGGCGTGGCGTGAGCAGGCGGCTGGCGACCGCCTTGTGCTGCGGGCTCAGGTCTTCGAACTTCGCCCGGGCGATGATGGCCCACAGCAGCGTCTGAATGTCGCTCTGCGAGATCTCCGGGTGATTGACGGAGTTGCGCACGATGGTCATCACCGCGTCCTCCGCCGGGCCCTTGGGCGGCGCGAAGATGTAGCCGTCGCCGCCGCCGGGGCCGTGCGTGCCGGCCTTGAGGCAGTAGCTCTGGTTGTGCAGCTCGTAGTAGCCCGGCTGCAGCACGAAGCCGCCGTTGGGCGTGCGCTGAAGCTGCATCATGCTGCGCTTGGCCTCGCGCGGCGTAAAGTTGTCCAGCGAGTCCACCGCCCACCGCGCGTCCGGCAGCGAGGTGGTGATGGGGTGGTCGCCCCCCACCAGCTGGTCTACGCTCAGCCGGCCGCCCGTAACGCGGCCCACGGCGCCGCGAAGGCGTCCGCCGATCTGCGCGGCGGCGGCGTCGGTCACCACCGCGGCCAGCGCAAAGGCCAGGGTGCCGCGAACGGCGACTCGCTTGATGCTGTTCCAGGTATGCATGGCGGATCCTGCGTTGGTTCAGGTCACTGCGGGGAAGTCCGGCGGGGCCGACGCGCGCAATCTAATGCGCTCCCCGGTGCACGCCAGATGATTCTTCCCCGCGCTTGTTGCTGATACGGAAATCCGTGTCACTTCTAAGGTTGGCGCACCTGCCCGCGCCGCGCCCCTGATGATCGCGCCCCGCCGCCGCGCGCGGGATGGGTCATCCGACCCGGTGCCGGATACCCGTCCTTGCGGACGGGTCAGAGCGGCGGCGGAACGGCGGCCAGGAAGGCGGCCTGGTTCCCTCCGGCCGCGCCGGTCCGCTGCTGCACGCCCGTCCAGTCCGGGCGCACGCTGAACAGCTGCGGCGTGTCGCTGGGCCCGGTGGATTCGGTGAAGACGATCATGCGGCCGTCCGGCGACCATGCCGGCGTGTTCTGAAAGCCCGCGCGGGCCAGGCCGACGGCGTCGCCGCCCGCCGCGCCGACGATCATCAGGTCCGAATCCCCCTGGCGCAGGCGGCGAAAGACGAGCCGCGTTCCGTCCGGCGACCAGGCCGGGTCCGAGTCGCGGTCCGGGCCGGCGGTCAGGCGGAGGCGGCCGGAGCCGTCCGGGCGCAGGGTAAAGATGTCGAAGTCGCCGCTGCTCCCGCCCAGTTCGTCGCTGGCGTAGGCGATGCGCGTTCCGTCCGGCGACCAGGCGGGGCGTGCCTCGCCGGCCACGGTGAGCGGGGGATCAAACGTGAGGCGCCGCTGGTCCCCGCCTTCGGCGTTCATCGTCCAGATGTCGCTGGCCTGGCCGGACGCAAAGCTGCGGTAGGCGATGCGCGTCCCGTCCGGCGACCACGACGGCTGGTCGTCGTCCGCGGGCGAATCCGTCAGGCGGCGCATGCCGGACCCGTCGCGGCGGATGGACCAGATGTCGGACTGCAGCCAGCGCCCGGTCTCGTCCTCCATGATCTCGCGCACCACGAAGGCGATGCGCTGGCCGTCGGCCGAGGGCGCGGGATCGGACCCCGTCATCCCCGCCGGCAGCAGGCGCCGCGGCGTGCCGCCCTCCACGGGAACGACAAACAGGTCGGTCGTGTTGCCCACGCGCGCCTCGTACAGCAGCTCGTAGCCAGAGACCAGGATGGGCGCCGTCCCCGTCTTTCCGCCCGCGGTGGCGGTCACCGTCGCGCGGCCGGCGCGCCGCGCGGCGATGCGCCCCGCGGCATCCACCCTGGCGACCGTGGTGTCGCTGCTGGACCACACCACGGCCGCCTGTGCGGGCCGCCCGTCTTCATCCACGATGCTCACGCCCAGCTGGATCGAATCACCCGCCCAGAGCGGACCGGTCTGCGGAGCGATCTCCACGCGCTCCACGCCCCGGCTGAGAACGCCGTCATCCTCGCACGCCGCGGCTGAAACCAGCGCCGCGGCAATCATCAGGCGCGCACCGGCGCGCCGCATCGTCATCGTCATCCCCGTATCCTCGCTCGCGAGTCCACTTCGCCTGAACCGCAGGACCGCGACGAGGATAGCCGGGGCACGGATGCGCCGCGTCGGTCGTGTGACCCGGTGGAGGCCGGCGTCAGCCGGATGTGCGCTGGAGGATGGAGAACGCGGCGCCCTGCGGGTCCTGCAGCGTGGCGAACCGGCCGATGCCCGCCAGCGGTTCGGGGCCCACCAGCCGGACAGCGCCCATCTGTTCCGCGCGGCCCAGCGCCTCGTCCACGCCAGCGACGGCGAAGAACGGCATCCAGTGCGGCGGAACGCCCTGCATGGACGCGGCGAGGCGCAGCATTCCCGCCACGGGCTGCCCGTCGCGCAGAAACAGGGTGTACGGCACGGGGCCGCGCGTGAACGTGTCCGCCGTCCACCCCAGCAGCCCGGTGTAGAACGCCTCCGCCTTGGCCGGGTCGCGGGTGCCCAGCTCCATCCACGCCGCCGCGCCGGGCTCGTCGCGCACCTCGGCGCCTCGGTGCGCGGCCGCCTGCCA
>NZ_DASVTX010000149.1:0-3249 GCF_036387355.1 Longimicrobium sp. | reverse complement strand
CCTACGGCGCGCGCAGCCCGGCCCGGAGCGCAGCGGAGGGACACGCCCTCATCCGCCCGTCGTCCTCCGTCCGGCTGCGCCGTCTCCCGGACCCGCCTGCGGCCCGATGCCGCCGTGGCGTGAGGGCCGCAAAGGCGTTATCGTATTCAGAATACAATCCGCTGCATCTCGCCAGACCGTGCTGCGCCGGCAATCCGGCCCTGCACTTCCCCGCCGCCGTCCCCCGCTGTGCCCGTCACCGACCGCCCGTACACGATCCTCCCCCCGGCGGGCGACCCGCTTTCCGCGCCCGCGCTGGCCGACCCCGCCGCCGCGCTGCGCGAAAGCGAGGCGTACTTCCGCTCGCTGGTGGAAAACGCGCGCGACGTCATTCACGTCATCAACGCGGACCGCACCACGCGGTACATCACCCCCTCCGTCAAGCGCCTGGTGGGCTACGACGCCGAGGAGCTGATCGGGCGCAACATCCTGGACCTGCTGCACCCCGACGACGTCGCCGGCCTGCTGGATGAACTGCGGGCCGCGCGCGGCGTTCCGGCCACCGGGCTGCCGCTGGAGGTGCGGGTGCGGCACCGCAACGGCGAGTGGCGCATCTTCGAGGGCGTGGGCCGCAACCTGCTGGACGATCCGGTGGTGCGCGGCGTCGTCATCAACTCCCGCGACGTCACCGACCGCAGGCGGCGCGACGACCAGATCCGCCGCCTGGCCTCCATCCCCGAGCAGTCGCCCAACCCCATTCTGGAGTGCGACCTGGCCGGCCAGCCGCAGTACGTGAACCCCGCGGCGGAGCGGCTGATCATGGACATGCGCCTGGACGGGCCCGCCGAACTGCTCCCGCGCGACCACGAGGCACTGGTGCGGCGGTGCGTGGCGCAGTCCGCCGGAATCCGCCACCGCGAGGTCACCGTTGGCCCGCGCGTCTTTACCTGGACGTACCATCCGCAGCCGTCGCTGAACGCCGTGCACGTCTTTGGTGAAGAGGTGACGGAGCAGAAGCGGGTGGAGGACCGGCTGATTCACCAGGCGCTGCACGATCCGCTCACCGGGCTGCCCAACCGCCACCTGTTCATGGAGCGGCTCACGGCGGCCCTGCTGCGCGTGCGGCGGCGGGAAGGGGGCGTGTGCGCGGTGCTGTTCCTGGACCTGGACCGCTTCAAGGTGGTCAACGATTCGCTCGGCCACCACGTGGGCGACGAGTTGCTGAACGTGGTGGCCGACCGCATTCGCGCCTCCGTGCGCCTGACGGACACCGTGGCCCGCTTTGGCGGCGACGAGTTCGCCGTGCTTCTGGACGGCCTGGAGGCGGTGGAGGAGGCGACGCGAATCGCCGGGCGGGTGGCGGAGTCGCTCGCCGAGCCCGTCGCGCTGGGGGACTACGAGCTGTTCACCGCGGCCAGCATCGGCATCGCGCTGGCGGAAAGTGGACGGGAGCGGCCGGAGGACCTGCTGCGCAACGCCGACATGGCCATGTACCGCGCCAAGGGCTCGGCCACCCTGCGCTGCGAGGTGTTCGACGCGGAGATGCACGCCCGCGCCGTGGAGCGGCTGGAGCTGGAAACGGACCTGCGCCGCGCCCTGAGCCGCAACGAGTTCAGCCTGGTGTACCAGCCCATCGTCTCGCTGCGGACGGGGCACATGGTGGGGCTGGAGGCGCTGCTGCGCTGGGACCACCCCACGCGCGGCCGCATCTCTCCCGCGGACTTCGTGGGCGTGGCGGAGGAGACGGGGATCATTCTTCCCCTCGGCGTCTGGGTGCTGAACGCCGCGTGCGCGCAGCTCGCGGCGTGGCGGCGCGAGTTCCGCGACGCCCGCATCGCCCTTTCCGTGAACCTTTCCGCCAAGCAGTTCGGCCAGCGCGACCTGGTGGAGGTGATCCGCGCGGCGCTGGCGGATTCCGGACTGGATCCGCGCCACCTCAAGCTGGAAATCACCGAAAGCGCCATCATCGACAACCCGGGGTCCGCGGGCGCCATGCTTCGGCAGCTCAAGGAGTTCGGCATCCAGGTGCAGATGGACGACTTCGGCACCGGCTACTCGTCGCTCAGCTCGCTGCACACCCTTCCTCTGGACGGGCTCAAGATCGACCGCAGCTTTGTGACGCGCGTTCCCGGCGAGCCCGCCACCACGCAGATGGTGGCGACGATCGCCACGCTGGCGCACGGGCTGGGGCTGGCCGTGATCGCCGAGGGGGTGGAAACGGTGGAGCAGATGGAGCTGGTGCGCTCGCTGGACTGCGAGTATGCGCAGGGCTTTTTGATCTCGCCCCCGCTGGACCCGCCGGGGATCCGCGCGCTGCTTGCCGAGCAGCGCCGCTGGTAGATTCCAAAGCCGCCAGAGACGGGCAAAATCGGCGGAATTGCTGGCTGTCTGCTTTGGCCACGCGGTGACGGAATGCTTGCGCGATGAACGGAGTGGACACTAGCATGTCCGCTCCGTTCCGCGTTTCTCCCCTCACCCGCACCCGGTTCCCGGACGATGGTCCTTCTTTCGGACGAGATGCGCGCCGCGTCTTCCACCTGCGGCACTTTGGGGACTTCGCGTACAGCGGTGGCGGATTCCGAGTGCCCGGACGGGATCCAGGATTCGCTGTTCCAGGCGCTTCGGCAGAGCGAGGCCGTGGGCGTGGCGGTGTGCGACCGCGAGTTCCGCTACCTGGCGTGGAACCGCTTCATGGAGGAGATGACCGGCCTTTCCGCCGCGGACGCGCTGGGGCGCAACGCGCTGGAGCTGTACCCGCACCTGCGCGACGAGCGGCTGGAGCCGGTGCTGCGCCGCGTGCTGGCGGGCGAGTCCGTCTCTCTCCCCGACCGCCGCTACCACGTTCCCGGCGTGCGCTCCGGGTGGATTTGGGTGCAGTACGTTCCGCACCGGTCCGCGGACGGATCGGTGGCCGGCGTCATCGGCCTGGTGCACGAGGTCACGGAGCGAAAGCGGGCGGAGGAAGAAAACGAGCGGCTGGCCGCCTTTCCGCGCGAAACGCCCAACCCGGTGCTGGAGTGCGACCGCGAGGGGCGCATCGTGTACGCCAACCCCGCGGCGGGGCGGCTGGCGGCGGAACTGGGCGCGCCGATCGAGCGGGCGCTCCCCGGTGCGGGGCACGCGGACCTGGTGCGCGGCGCGCTGGCGAGCGGGTCCGCCGTCCGCGCGGTGGAGGTGCCGGTGGAGGCGCGCGTGCTCAGCTGGTCGTACCACCCGCAGCCGGCGCTGGGGCGCGTGCACCTGTTCGGCGAAGACGTCACCGCGCGCCGG
>NZ_DASVTX010000148.1:0-19614 GCF_036387355.1 Longimicrobium sp. | reverse complement strand
AGAAGTCAGCCCCGGCGGACCGAGGTCCGACGGGGCTGAACGCACTCGATCGCCGGAAACAGATCAGCGCGCGGCGGGGCGGCGGTCCAGGACCTCGATGACGGCGGACGACGGGCCGCGCTGGCGCTGAATGCGCGCGGCGGCCGCCTCGGCGCCGCGCATGGCGCGCAGCAGGTTGCCGCCCAGGATCTTGCGCACGTCGCCATCGCTGTAGCCGCGGCGCAGCAGCTCCACCGTCAGATACGGAAAGCGCGACACGTCGTCCATCCCCTCGGGCAACGACGTCACGCCGTCGAAGTCCGACCCGATCCCCACGTGGTCGATCCCCGCCACCTTCACGATGTGGTCGATGTGGTCCGCGATGGTCGCCACCGTGCCGCGCGGCATGGGGTGCTCCGCCCGCCACGCGGCGATGGCGCGCTGCTGCGCCGCCGAGTCGTCCGGGTGCTGCGCGCGGATGCCGCGCTCCACCTCGAACATGTCGCGCATCTGCCGCGCGGCTTCGGGGTCGATGAAGCCGGAAAAGAAGTTCACCATCACCACGCCGCCGTTGGCGGGGAGCAGGCGCAGCACCTCGTCGGGCACGTTGCGCGGGTGGTCCGCCAGCGCGCGGGCCGACGAGTGCGAAAAGATCACCGGCGCCTCGGCCACCCGCAGCGCGTCCGTCATGGTCTCGGCCGAGACGTGGCTCAGGTCCACCAGCATCCCCAGCCGGTTCATCTCGCGCACCACCTCTTCGCCGAACGGCGTGAGCCCGCCGTGCCGCGCCGAGTCGGTGGCCGCGTCGGCCCAGTCCAGCGTGTTGGCGTGCGTGAGCGTCATGTAGCGCACGCCCAGCTCGTGAAACTGCCGCAGCACGTCCAGCGAGTTCTCGATCGCGTGCCCGCCCTCAATGCCGATGAGCGACGCCACGCGCCCGCGCCGGTGGATGGCCACGATCTGGTCCGCCGTGGTGGCCATCTCCAGTTCCGGCGAGGCGTCCGTCATCCGCTTGATGAGCCCGATCTGCTCCAGCGCAAAGCCCGCCGCCTCCCTGCCCGTGCGGTCCACCGGCACGTACGCCGCCCAGTACACGCCGCCCACCCCGCCCGCCCGCAGCCGCGGGATGTCGGTGTGGTTCTGCGCGAGGGTGCCGCGCGGGTCCATGGCCCCCAGGTCGCCCTGCGCCTTTTCGCGGATTTCCCACGGCAGGTCGTTGTGCCCGTCCACCAGCGGCGCGGAGCGGTGAATGCGGAGGGCGCGGGCCAGCAGCGGGTCCGCCGCGCTCTGGGCATGCGCGGCGGCCGGCGCCGCCAGAAGGGCGGCAGCCAGCAGGATTCGCTTGTTCATGGACTCGGGAAAAGAGGGTGGGTCGGGCGGAAGGTTCACCGGCGGGCGATTCCGCGCATGATGCCGGCCGGCCGCAGCGCCAGCGCCTGCGTGGGGCCGATCCATTCCACCACGGCGAACACGCGGTGCCGCTCCACGAACGCGTCGTTCACCACCGGCGTGCTGGCGAAGTCGCGGGCGTGCCTGGGGGGCACGATGAGCAGAAAGTCCTCGCGCTGTGCATCGCGCGAGCTTCCCCACTTGCACTCGGCGGCCGGGATCATCCCCTCCTGGATCAGGTCGCCCAGGGCCCGGCGCACGGTGTCGCCGCTCACGATGGTGAAGCTGCGCGGCGACTCACAGTACAGTTCCGTGTTCACGAGCCGGCCGATGGACGCCTGCCCTTCCACGGTCAGCCGCTCGTAGCCGGCCTGGCCGTACGCGTCGGCCGGGGCGCGGGCGGGCTGCCTGACCGGGTCTTCCTCCACCGCCGGCTCGGCCGCCGCCGTGGAGGAGCTGAGCTTTTCATCGCGCGCAACCCCGTCGTCGCCCCCCCCGCGCAGCCCGCCCAGCAGCACTACCAGCGCCAGCGCGCCCAGCACCCCGTAGCCCACCAGGGCAATGGGCCTGCGCCAGAACGGAACCGGGTCACGGCGGTCGGTCTTGCGGCGGTCGGTTCCGCGGCGCTCGCCGGTGCGGGGGCCGCGCGGCGCTTCAGGTTGCGAATCGGTCATGAACGCTTGATTGAGTGTGCCCGCGAGGCGGTTCAGTCGCCCCGGGAAGGCGAGGCCGGCAGCGTGAGGCGAAAGGTGCTTCCCACCCCCACGGTGCTCGCCGCCTCCAGGGTGCCGCCCAGCGCCGTCGCCAGCCGCCGCGCGATGCTGAGCCCGAGCCCGGTGCCCTGGCGGCCGGCGCTTTCCGTGTTTTCTTCGCGCCCCAGCTGCACGAATTCGTCAAAGATGCGGCCCAGGTCGTCTTCGGCGATTCCCGGGCCGCCGTCGGTGACTTCCACCACCAGCCGCCCGTTGCCGGCCCACGCCAGGTGCACCCACACCGGGGCGCCGCCGCCGTACTTGATGGCGTTGCTGAGCAGGTTCATCAGGACCTGCCGCAGCCGCACCGGGTCCGTCACCACGGTGCCCACGTCGCTCCCGCTTAGCCGGCGCAGCTCGCTGCCCGCGTGCGTGGCCAGCGGTGCCAGGGTGCCGAACGTCTCGTCCACCAGCCGGGCCACGTCCACCGGCTCCGGCGCCACCTCGGCCCGCCCGCTTTCCAGCCGCGAGATGTCGAGCACGTCGTTCACCAGCTCGCGCAGGTGCCGCGCGGCGCGCTGCGAGCGCTCCACCGCCAGTTCCTGCTGCTCGCTCAGGGTGCCGTACACCTCGGCCAGCAGCAGGTCGTTGTACCCCATCACCGCGTTGATGGGGGTGCGCAGCTCATGGCTCATGGCCGCGTAAAAGCGGTTGCGCGCGCCCAGCGCGATCTGCAGCTCGCGGGTGCGGCGCTCCAGCTGGTGGTTGGACGAAAGCAGCTGCTCCTGCCCGGCGTGCAGCTCCTCGGTCATGGCCAGCAGCTCTTCGTTCTGCGCCTCCATCTCCTCGTTCTGCCCCTGCAGCGTGCGGGACAGCCGCTCGTTCTCCTTGAGTTCGCGCTCCAGCTCGCCCAGGGCCCGCGCCAGGCGCGACTTCTCCTTGGCCAGCTGCCGCTGCGTGTTGGCCTGCTCGCTGTTGACCGCCGCCAGCTCCTCGTACAGCGCGTCGAACCGCGGGTCGCGCGGGCTTTCCACCAGGTACAGGCGGTCACCCTCCTCATCCCATACGGGAAAGAAGCTGTGGGGCGCCACCGTGTCGCGCCCCTCCAGCATGAGCTCCCACGCCTGCGCCGGGGCCAGGCCGGCCGCGGCGTCGGGGCCGGGCTGCCGGGCCAGGATGGCGTCCAGCTTGCGGCGCGAGGGGCCGTCCAGCACGGAAGCCAGCGGCTGGCCCACCACGCCGCGCTCCATCTCGCGCTCGAGCCGCCCGTTGCTTTCCACGACGACGCCGTCGCGACGCAGCTCCAGGACCATGCCCGGAAAGCCGCGCAGCGCGGGGTGTACGCCGAGGGCGGTGACGCTCTTCATGCGGCGAACCTCTCCTTCAAGCGCTCGGCGGCCTCCACCGCGTCCTTCGCGGTCATGTCGGCGCCGAGGCGTTCCGCCAGCGAGGGGTCGTCCAGAAACGGGCGCCCTCCGACGGCGATCAGCGGGCCGCCCGTGGGGACGGCGTCGCGGATGGCCTGAATGGTCTGCTGCACCCGGGGCAGGTGCGGCGCAATGGACGCGGACAGCGCCACCACCTGCGGCTTGCGTTCGCGGACCATCCGGACCAGGTCATCGGTGGGCACGGTGGCTCCCAGAAACAGCGTGTCCCACCCCTCCATTTCCAGCACGTCGCAGATCATGCGCAGCCCCAGTTCGTGGCGCTCCTGGTCCGTGCAGGCCGCAATGAGCAGCGGGCCCGGCGCCGCGGCGCCCTGGAACAGCTCGTCGTACAGCCGCGCCATGGCGGCCTGGGTGATGGCGGTGGCCAGGTGCTCGTCCGCCACGGTAATGCGGTTCTCCTGCCACAGCCGCCCGATGTCGCGCATGACCGGCTGAAACACCTCCAGGTACAGCGAGCGCAGCGTAAAGCCGGCCTCGTGCGCCTGGTCGATCACCTCGAACGCGGCGCGGCGGTTGCCCGACACCAGCGCCTCCAGGTACCGCTCGCGCGCGGTATCGGCCGTCACCGGCGCTCCGTGCACGCGCTCACGCGAGCCACTCCGGCCGCCGCCGCGAATCCATCAGCACCTCGAACGCCTCGTGCCGCACCTGCGTGCGGGCCATGATTTCCCCCGGCTCGCGCGCGTGCGAGGCCGCGTGCTCCCGGCTGCGCATGTACGCCCGGAACGCCTCGCGGGTTTCCCACACCGTGAGGAACGCGTGCGTCGCTTCCCCCGCCTGCGGCCTCATGAGCTGCAGGTACAGAAAGCCGGGAAAGCCGTCCACCAGCCCCGACCGCTCGCGAAAGTGCCGCTCCAGCCCGGCGCGGTCCGCCTCGGGAACGGTTAGGTGTGAGATGAAGACGAACATCGCCCCCGCGAACGCATGGAAAATCGCACCCAAAAGAAAGCGCCGGGGCGCCCGGAACGCAAGCAGTCATCCGTTTACCCCAATCCCGGCCGGCCGCTCCACTCCCACAGCGCCAGCGCGGTGACGACCGGGGCAGAATCCGCGTCGCCGCTCATCACCCGTGCGCGCAGCTGGTCCGGGGCGAGCAGGCACACGCGCGTGTCCTCGGCGTCGTCCAGCTCCTTTTCGCCCACCGGGCGCGCGTTGGCGATCACGGCGGTGTGCAGCCGCGTGGTCTGCCACGAGGGGTTCAGGACCACGGCGGGCAGCATTCGCGCGGCGTCCCCTTCATACCCCGTTTCTTCGCGAAGCTCCCGCGCGGCGGCGGCGGCGGGCTCCTCGCCCTCCTCGATGATCCCCGCGGGGAGTTCCAGGGTGATGCGCTGCAGGGGATGGCGCCACTGCCGCACCATCACCATGCGCCCGTCCGGCGTCAGGGCGAGGATGAGCACGCCGTCAGGCGCGTCCGCGACGTGAAAGGTGTGCTCGGAGCCGTCCTCGGGCGAGCGCGCGTCAATGCGCCGCGCGCGGAAGATCTCGTAGTCCTGCAGCTCGGTTTCGGCCAGCATGGGCCACGGCCGCGGCGCGCCCTTTTCTTCTCCCTGCATTCCCGCGCTTCCCTGGTTCAACGGCGAAGGGACGCCCCCGTGCAGATCCCGCGCCGGGCCGTATCTGCTCGAAAAGAAAGGCTGTGAGGGACGCGGGGGAGACGCGGGCCAGGGACACCCGGAGATCCGGATCAGGCCTCGGCCGTGGAGGGCGTGCGGGCCGTCTCCACGCCGCAGACGCGCATTCCCCATTGCATTGCCGGGCCGATGCCGAAGGTGAACAGGAGCGTTCCCACGCCCACCGGGCCGCCCATCCCCCACCCCAGCCCCAGTGCGGACAGTTCCACGAGCGTGCGGACCAGGCGGATGCTGCGCCCGGTCCGGCGGCACAGCCCCACGATCAGTCCGTCACGCGGCCCCTTTCCCAGCCCCGGCGCCATGTAGAAGCCGGTGGAAAGCCCGCAGACCAGAATGGCCACCACGTACATCACGCCGCCCACCAGCCAGTTGGCGGCCTGGGGCATCACCGGCAGCGTGAGGTCGATGAACAGCCCGATGAGCAGCATGTTGGCGAGCGTTCCCACCCCCGGCCGCACCCCGATGAACCACGATCCCGCCACGATCAGCACGCCCGCGATGATGCTGGCCGCGCCGATGCTGATCCCCGTGCGGTTCGCCAGCCCGGCGTGAAAGGCGTCCCACGGCCCCAGCCCCAGCCCGCTGCGCACCATCAACGACACGGCGACTCCGAACCCCGCCAGTCCCACTACCAGTTGCAGCCACGCGCGCCACGAGCGCACCGGGCTCCCCGGTTCAAACCATTCCGCCATCCCGCCCCCGCCTGCCATGTGAGTTGCACAATCTGTTTGCGACAGCGGCGGGGCGCCAGCAGGCGGGCGCGGCTTGTGCAATCGGGGGCGCTCCTGGGGAACGGCCTTTCTTATCGCGGGGGGACGGCAATGCACAGGGTACGCGTGGTGCGCTCCTTCTACGCCCAGTCCGAGCCGTACGTGGGGCGCGTGGGCGAGGTGATCGGGCATTGGGGCGCGGACAGCAACGAGGACGCGCGCGACGGCTACATGGTGGAGTTCGACGACGGAACGGTGATCGGCGTGTCGGAAAACGAGGTAGAAGAAGCCGCGGACGACGACGACACCGTCGCCGCCCCCGCGTCCGGCGAAGCGTAGCCGCGGCACCGCGCCGCGGCGCGGAACGGATTCCTTCAGCACCGGACATCATGGGCCTGCCGCGGCTTGGCGTTCTGCTCGCGCTCTCCGTTCCTGCCCTGCTCCCCGCGTGCATCCCGGTGGTGACGCACACGCCGCGCGTGGATCCGGGGCTCACGGTGGGCGTGGTGGCCGGGTATGCGACAGACCCGGTGCTGGACGGCGAGATCCACACCGGCCAGAGCACCGTCACGCCCGTGGTGGGGCCCAACAGCGTGTACGCGCGGCTGGGATGGACGACGCAGAACTCCTCCGCGCCGTTCCCCTTCTCCCTGGGCGTTTCGCACCCCATCACGCTGCCGTTCTTTGCCTTCCACCCCGAAGTGGACGCGTACGCACAGCTTTCGCCCGTCGCGAGCCGTTGGTTTGCCGCCGGAGCCGGCGTTCTGGTTTCGCCCAGCTACACGACGCCGTACGCGCAGTTCGGGCGGGATCTGGATGAGGGCGTCAGCGTCTACACCACGCAGAGCGTCGCCTTCTTTCGCGGCGGGGACCGCGCGCCCGATGCCACCATCTGGATGCCCGCCGCGGCCGCGAAGTTCTCCGACTACTCCGTCTTTCTGCAAGCGGGCGTGGGACGCGAGCGGCTGCCGGCCGACTCCACCCGCGCCGTCCGCTTCCTGATGGTGGGCGCCTCGGTGGAGACGCGGAACCCGCGCACGCGCCGCCGCTGATTCCGGTCAGGAACCGTCCGTCGTCAGGTGCAGTGTGACTCGGCTGGTATGGTCACGCTCATGGCTCTACAACGAACAGCCCTCACGCGGAGCACGCCGGGGGCGCGGAGGTCGCAGCGGAACAGCAACAGATTGGGGCTCTAACAGAGGCACAGAGACACGGAGGGAGAAGGAACGCATGAGGGATCCCCCTTTCCGGGTTCCGAACGGACATCACCCCCGGCGAGTCCGTCTCGCCGGGGGTGATCGCATTTTGGTCGATGGACCGCGTCAGCTCGCCGGGATGGTGAGGCGCTGGCCGGGCTGGATGGCGGCGTTCTCGCCGAGGTCGTTGGCGCGGCGCAGCGCATCCACCGTGATCTCGTAGCGGCGCGCGATGCCCCACAGCGTTTCCCCGTCCGCCACCGTGTGCTGGCGGGCGGCTGGCCGCGCCGCCCCGCGCGATCCCGCCGTCGCCGAACGCGTTCCGGCCGATGACGATCCGCTCGCCGGCCGCGTCTCGCCGGAAGCGGAGGCACGCGTGCCGGAGGTTCCGCTGGAACGCGCGGCAGTGGACGGCGATCCCGACGCCGTCCGCGTCTCCGATGCACCCGCGGCCGCGGACGAACTGCGCGGGATGCGCAGCGTGCGGCCGGGCTGAATGGCCTCCGACTCGCTCAGGTCGTTCGCCTCGCGCACCGCGGCGACCGTCACGTCATACCGCCGCGCGATTCCCCACAGCGTCTCGCCTTCCGCCACCTCGTGCGTGCGTCCGGCCGTCCGCGAACCAGCTGACCCGCTGCCGCGCGACGACTCCGAAGCCGTCCGGGACGAGGAGGACGACGACGAACGCGCCGAACCCTCCGTGCGCGAGCCGGATGCGCGCTCCGCAGACGATTCCGTCCGGCGCGTGGCCGATGAGGAACGCTCGCCGTCCGACGATTCCGTCCGCCGCGTGGACGCCGCCGAACGCTCGCCCTCGCCGCGCGACGACGACGCACGCGAAGACGAGCCTTCCGACGAGCGCGACGACGATCCCTCGCCGGAAGCGCGGCGCGTGCTCGTCGTGCCTTCCGACGAGCGGCTGGACGAACCCTCGGAGGAGCGCGACGCCGACCCTTCCGAAGACGCGCGGCGGGTACTCGAGGCGCCCTCGGACGAGCGGCTGGACGAGCCCTCGGACGAGCGCGACGACGAGCCGTCCGATGAGGCGCGGCGCGTGCTGGCCGTCTCTTCCGAGGAGCGGCTGGACGAGCCCTCCGATGAGCGCGACGACGAGCCTTCCGACAACGCGCGGCGTGTCCCCGAAGCGCTCTCGGCCGAACGCGAGGAGCTTTCCGACGTACGCGAGGAGTTCTCGGACCGAGCCGAAGAGCGTTCCTCGGATACGCGGCGCGTGCTGGATTCCGAGGAGCGCGACGAGCCTTCGGACGACCGCGCGGGGGCCTCATCCCCCAGTACGCGGCGCGGCGCGGACTCCCGGCGGCCCCGGCTGGACGAGGACTCGCGCGTGCGGCCGCTGTCGCCTTCGGATTCGGACGCGGAGGACTCCTTCTCCTCCTCGGCCGGCGGATCGCCCAGCACGCGCGGCCGGCTGCGGCT
Source organism: Longimicrobium sp. (assembly GCF_036387355.1). Classification (GTDB taxonomy): domain Bacteria; phylum Gemmatimonadota; class Gemmatimonadetes; order Longimicrobiales; family Longimicrobiaceae; genus Longimicrobium. The sequence continues at coordinate 11,129 of NZ_DASVTX010000148.1, read as the reverse complement.
GCTCCGCTCCGAAGTCTCCGCGCGCGCCAGGCGCGGCATGGGGCGCTCGTTCAGCACGCGCGCGGCGTCGGCGAACAGGCGAAGCTGCGCGCCCGGCTGCGGCGACTCGCCCACGGACAGGTTCAGCGAGCGAATGCGCTCCGCCGAAAGCCCCGAAAGCTCGGCCAGGCGCTCCAGCGTGTCGCCCTCGCGCACCCGGTACGTGGCATAGCCCCCGCGCTGGCGGAATTCGGACGTGGCAAAAGCGGACGCCAGCGCCGTCCCCTGCCCCGCCGGCACCCACACCCAGTAGCGGGCCGGCGCCACCTGCCGCACCAGGTGCGGGTTCAGGTCCACCATCTCCTGCAGCGGAATGTTGCCGATGGCGGCCAGCACGCTCAGCGGCGTCTGCAGGTCCACGCGCAGGCTGTCGAAGGCGAACTGGCGCTGCGGCCCGCGCGCCGGCAGCCCGAAGCGCGTAGGATCCTTGGCGATGATGGTCACCGCGTACAGGCGCGGGACGTAGTGCCGCGTCTCCTGCGCCAGGTCTCCCCGCTCCGCCAGGTCCCAGAAATTGGTGACGCCAAAGCGCCCCAGCCCGCGGCTGATGCGCCCCGTTCCCGCGTTGTAGGCGGCGGCCGCGAGCGCCCAGTCGCCCCGGAACTGGCGGTTCAGGTCGCGCAGGTGGCGCGCGGCGGCGTGCGTGGAGCGCACGGGGTCCATCCGCTCGTCCACCAGGTCGTCGATCCGCAGCCCCATTCCGCGGCCCGTCGCCGGCATGAACTGCCACATCCCCACCGCGCCGGCGTGGCTGCGCACCGTGGGCCGGTATCCGCTCTCCACCATCCCCAGGTGGCTCAGGTCCCGCGGAATGCCGTACGAGGCAAAGACGTCGCGCACCCACTCGCCGTAGCGGTCGGCGTTGGTCATCCACCCCGCCACCACCGGCCCGCGCTGGTTGACGAGAAAGTCCACCTCCATGCGCACCCACTGGTTGGCCTCCACCGGCAGGTCGTACTGCGCCGAGCCCAGCAGGTCGGCGCCCACCGCGGCGGGCCGCTCGCCCAGCGTGAACCCTTCGCCGATGGCCTGCACGGTGTCAGCCGGGGCGGGCGGTGGGGCCTCGGCCACGGGGGCCGGCGCGGTGGCCACGGGCTGGCGGCCGGGCCCGCACGCGGCGGCGCCCAGCGCGAGCAGCACAAGAAGGCCCGGGGAGGTCCTGGGATGCATATGCGATCAGTCCTGCGGTGATGGATCAGACGGCGAGTGCATGGGCGCGGGAGCGCCGAAGCTGCGGAACGTAGTGCCGGGCGCGCACTTCGGCCAGAGTCATGACGCGCGGCATTGCACCGCGCGCCGCGCTCAGCCCGGGGCGCCGGGCGAGGTGCGGGGGGCGGCGCGGCGGTCCGGCACGGCGCCCAGCTCGCGCCCCATGCCGCACAACTCGCAGAAGCGGCGCAGGTATTCCGCGTCGCGTGCCGCATCCGCCTCGTCACCGAGCGTGATGCCGCGCGCCACCCGCCACCGGTGGAACGCCAGTTCGCTGGCGATGCGGTGCAGCTCCCGCCGCGCGCGCCAGTGCCGCAGCCCGCCCTGGCGCCACGCGCGCGCCGTGGAGCCCAGCCGCCGCCGCACCACGCACAGGCACTCCAGCTCGTGCGGGGTCAGCACGCCCTCGTCTACCAGCGACGCCAGGTGGCGGCGCACGATGCTCCCTTCTCGGCGCAGCGAGCGCACGATCATCCACAGCACGCCAAGGAAGGCCGGCACCATCACCATCATGTACAGCGCCAGGAACCACCCTTCCAGGCTGGCGGACAGGTTCCACAGCGCGTGCAGCCCCATGGCGCCCGCCAGCCCGGCGACGGGGCCGACCCAGCTTCCCCGCTGGCCGTGCCGCTCGCGGCGGTACCCCAGCCCCATCCCGTAGATGCTGGTGAACAGCGGGTGCGCAAAGGGCGACATCATCCCGCGCAGCATGAAGGCGGCGGCGGGGCTGTCGGCGCCCTCGGCAAAGGCGGCCCCGTAATACTGCACGTTTTCGATCATGGCGAAGCCCAGCCCCACCATGGCGGCGTACACCACCCCGTCCACCACCCCGTCAAACTCGTCGCGCAGTTCGCGGTACAGCACGAACAGGGCAAACCCCTTGGCCAGCTCCTCCACCACCGGCGCGGTGATCACGCTCCCCAGCAGCGCCCCTGCGTCCGGGCCCAGCACGGTGCCGATCAGGTCCTCCGTAACGCTGTTGGCCACGTACGCCAGGAACACGGCAAAGGTGGCGCCCCACGCAAAGGTCTGGAACAGGGTGCGCGCGGGCTCCGGCTCAAAGCGGTCCAGCCAGAGCGCCAGCGCCACGTACAGGGGCACGGGGAGGGCCGCCGCCGCAAAGCCCAGCGCAAAGGCGCGCGGCTCCAGGTCCATGCCGATCAGCGTCAGGATCATGACGCCGCAGACCACCGCCCCCCAGGTAAGGAAGCGGTGTCTGCGCCCGCGCGAAACGGCGGGGAGGGGCGATGAGGCGTGGAGCGATTGCATGGGGCGGCGCGGGGCCGGTTACAGGGTGCCGAAGCGTTCCTCGAGCACGCGGCGGCGGTGGGCAAAGATCTGCTCCAGGCGCGGCGCCACCAGCCACTTGCGGGCCACGCCGCCGCCGGGGGGAAGCGCGTAGTTCACGATGTCGCGCATTTCCGTTCCGCCGGGAATCTCGCGGAACAGGTGCTGGTGATGCCAGAAGCGGTACGGCCCGAAGCGCTGCTCGTCCACGAACAGCCGGGGCTCGTCCACGTGCGTGATTTCCGTCACCCACGTTACGGGCACGCCCATCAGCGGACGCACGCGGTAGGTCACGAGCATGCCCGCGTACATGCGCTCCGGCAGCGCCGACGTGACCTCGAACCCCATGTCGGGCGGGGTGATGCGCTCCAGGTTGCGCGCATCGCTGAAGAACTCCCACGCTTCCGCGATGGGAATGGGAACGCGCTGGATCTGGTCGAGCGTGTAGAGCTTCATGGTCCCTTTCCCGTCACCCGGCCCCGGCCTCCATGGCCGCCGCGGCGTAGCGCCGCCCCTTCCACGTCACCGTTCCCCGCCGCAGCAGGCTGCCCAGCAGGATGCCGCACATCACCAGCGCCCCCAGCGGCACCGCCAGGGCGTATAACGGATTGTGCCCGTCCCGGCGGTACATCGCGGCCCAGAAGGCGATGGCTGCGCCCTCCGCCACTACGGCCGCCGGCACCCACGGCCACCCGACGATGCCCAGCGCTCCGCGCACGAGGACCAGGGGCGGGAGCAGCCAGAAGAAGAAAAGCCCGCTCACCAGCAGCCACGGCACGAACGCGCCCAGCGGCCCCGGCGCCGTGCGCCCGGACGAGCGGACCAGGTTCTTTCCCCACCCTTCCGCGATTTCCGCGAGCGAGCGGTACATCCGCACCCGCAGGTGCCGCTCGGCGTGCACCAGCACCGGTTCCAGCCCCAGGGCGTGGAAGCGCTGGGCGATGGCCATGTCTTCCGACACCTCGCCGCGCACGGCGCGGTGGCCGCCCGCGTCCAGGTACGCGTCGCGCTGCACCAGAATGTAGCCGCCGAGCGCGATCTTGTCGCGGGTGCGCGGCGAGCAGTTCACCCGTTCCGCATCCGGATAGCGCATCAGGAACAGCATCCCTGCCTGCGCCATCACCACCCGTTCCCAGAAGCCGCCCAGCACCTGCCGGGGGATGGCGCTCAGCAGCGCCGCGCGCCGGTCCGCCAGCGCGGCCACGGTGCGCCCCACCAGTTCCGGGCCAGCGCGCATGTCCGCGTCACAGAAGGCGATCAGGTCTCCGCCCGCCCGGCGCACGCCCTGCTCGCACGCCCACGGCTTGCCGAACCAGCCAGCGGGGAGTGGCTCGCCGTCCAGGACCGTCACCCGCGAATCGTCCCCCGCCGCCTCGCGCGCCCGTGCGCCGGTGCCGTCGTCCGAGCCGTCGTCGATCACCAGGATCTCCAGGCGCGGATAGGTGGATGCACGCAGCGCGCGGATGCACTCCGCCACGTTGTGCGCCTCGTTGCGCGCGGGGACGATGACGGAAACCAGCGGCGCGTCCGCCCCCTCCGTCGGCGCCCAGCCGTCCAGCGTGGGGCGGCGGCGGATGAACGCGGCGGCCAGCACGGGAAGCAGAAGCCAGGGAAGCGCCCAGAAAAACGGTACCAGCAACGGCGGCGCGGGTGTGGGGAGCAAGGTTGAACAGACCCAAACCTATCGGTCCATCAGGGCGGGTGAAAGTGCCTCCCGTCCCTTTCTGTACCGTCCGTGTCCGCTTGCGTGCGGGCCCGCGGCACCGTCCACGCGGCGCGCACGACGTGCTTGCATCTTCGGATTTTGTTCGGTACATTGGGCGCTCGATTGGAAGGGCACACAATGCACGGACGGAGGGGCGGATGCCGATGATGGGAAGCGAGTGCGGCGGAACCGAACGATCCGGAAGGCGCCCCGATCCGGCCCTCGCGTCCATCGTGGACCGGGTGTTCGCCTCGCTCGCCGACGGCGCGCCGCCGCCCCACGCCGCCGATGAGCAGGCGGAGCGCGCCATCCGGATCCCCGTTCTGATGCCGCCGCGCCTGTCCCGGGTCACCGCGCCGTCCTGGGCCGCGGCCGACGAGGATACGTCCGTCCGCGTCCTCGTCCCCGGCTGACGCCGCCGTCCGCGGCTTTCGGGGACGGGGATGGATGGCCCGGCTCCGGCGCACTCCGCGTCCGCTTCTGCCGCGGATGCACGCGCCTTGCCTGAGTCCGTGTCCGGCCGGAGATTCCCGCGCCGCCGGCTGCGGCGCAACCCGAAGCTCGAGGACGGATGGCAAGCAAGACGCTGCTGGTAGGACTGGCGCACCCGGACGATGAGGTGGGCGCGGCGGGCACCATGCTCGCCCAGCGCGCGCGGGGCGACCGGGTGGTCGTCGTCTGGCTCACGCGCGGAGAGATGACAGAGGCGTTCGGCCCCATTCCGGCGGACGAGGTGGCCGCCATCCGCACGGAGCACGGCCGCCGCGCCGGGGAGATCCTGGGGGTGGAGACGCGGTTCCTTGATTTTCAGGACTGCTCCGTCCACGCCGATCCTGAGGCGGCGCGGCAGGTGGCCCGGGTGATCGCCGACGTTCGCCCGGACGCGCTGCTCACCTGGGGCGACGCGTGGGGCCGCGGAATGCGCCACCCGGACCACCAGGCGTCAGGCAAGATCTTTCGCGACGCCATCACCCTGGCGCGCATCGCCAAGGTGATCGGGCCGGCGGTGCCGCACCGCGCGGCCGTGCCGGTGTTCACCTACCGCGGCGCGCACTCCGTGCTGCCGGCCGTGGCGGTGGATGTGGCGCAGTACCGCGATCAGATCCACGAGCTGGGCCGGTTCTACCGCGAGAGCATCGGCTTTGGCGACGCGGACTGGATCGACCAGCGGCTGCGGATGGCGGGCGAGCCGTACGGGCTGGAGTACGCGGAGGTGTACGATGCATGGGAAACGCGCGGCGGCGTGTACCCCAGCCTGCTCCCCGCCGAGCTGGAAGGCGAACTTCGCCACCCCGACCGCCCGGTCTGATCCCGCATCCTCCGGGTCACGTGAAGATCATCCACGTCTCGTGGAGGTCATCCGCATCAAGTGGAGATCATCCGCATCAGGTGGAGATCATCCGAACCACGTGGAGATCCACCGCGTCACGGTCGAAACCATCCGGGGCACGTGGAGATGGCGCGTGCGGCACGATCTCCATCCCGTCGCGTCCGCCGCCCGGCACCCGGCGCCAGAGGTGTGAGTTGCGGCCGAGAGACCCCTGATCGCGCTGTTTCTGTTCACTTCGGCCGTGCGGCAGCCGGTCGAGGCCGATGAAGTGGTGCTTGGCGCCGTCTGTGTGCACCCGGCCGGCTCCGAAAACAGACGCGCGGCAGGTGGTGCGGGGGCCGGGTATGCCGCAGGTGGCCGGATTGCGCTTATCGCCGGGCGCGGACGCGCTCGCGACCGGAGCCCGGCCGTTCGACGCCGTGCGGATGACGGATGGGCCGACCGGACCGAAGAGGGGGCTCACCAAAAAAATGCGGATACTCAGCGCCTGCCCATAGGTCGGCAATGCGCGCCAGGGTTGGCGCGGCGGTGAGTCTGTGGCGCTGATGGCGACCGGGCGCGTTCGCGCCGGAAAAGCCGCGTCGCGGGACGGCCCCGGCCCACCGCCGGACTGGGCACTGGGCACTGGGCACTGGGCACTGGGCACTGTGCACCGTGCACTGGGCACTGTGGACCCGCACTCCGCACTGCCGTCCCGCGTGAGGGATTCGCGCCCGCAGGGCCGAGACGCCGGAGCGGCGGGGCAACAGCAGTACCGTTGCCCTGCCGCGGAGGGGGCTCGGCGCCGTTAGGCACAGTTGTATCGTGCCTTACGGCGCGCGAAGCCCGACCCGGAGCGCAGCGGAGGGGCACGCCCAGATCCTTCCCATACCGCTCTCGACCCGGAGCGCAGCGGAGGGGCACGCCCAGATCCCATTCTGCATCTTCATCCACATCTCAGAACGCGACCGCCCCCGCCCCCAACGCAGAAGAGGCGGCCCGCGAAGGCCGCCTCTCCAGAACTCCTCACCCCAGCCGGACTAGTTGTGCCGGTTGTAGACCAGCCGGTACGTGAGAGGCTGCGGAAGCCGCGGGCTGGTGATGGTGACGTTCATGTTGAGCGTGTTTCCGTCCGGGCTGAGCGTGTACACGTTCACGCGCTGCCCGTCTTCAGCCGTAAAGGTCTGCCGGATTTCGCTCGCCGTGGTGGTGGTGGTCACGCGCACGCAGTCGCCCTTGAGCTGCGTGCACGTGCGGCCGGTCTCGCGCTGCCACATCACCGGCGCGCCCGAGTTCGGGCTGGCCACGGACGGGCGGCCCTGCATGTCCACGCGGATCATGCTGTTCTCGGTCGCCAGCGTGAGGTGCGGGTACGCCGTGTTGGTGCTGCGCAGGCGCGGGCGCGCGATCTGGCGCACCACCACGTTCATCCGCGCCACCGTCTGGTTGATCTTGGCGTTGATGTCGTCGCTCTGCTGGCGATTCAGCATCCACGACCCGGCAAACCGCGCCTGCTGGGCCTGAACGGCGGAAGGAAGCACGCCGGCCAGCACGGCCAGAAGCGAGAGGCTCAGGATGCGTTGACGTCGCATGGCGGATTCTCCAAGATGCGGGAATGGTGAACTGCGGCGCGCGCCCCGAACGGTGCGCGGCGGGTACTTCGGTCGGACGTTCGGATGGACCCTTGGGCGGCAATCTACGCCGCGCCCGGCCCGTCCGGAAGGGAGGAAACAAACTTTCCCGTCCTCCATACACCGGGGCACCCCGCCCGGGTTCCCCCGCGCCGCCTGAAACCCTTCGCCGCGCGTCCCGTACGCCGCTGCGGGCGCGCACGCCGCGCCGCCCGCGACCGACCTTTCCCAGGCTTTGTCCATGAACAATCCGGCGCACGCCACGCGCATCCTTACGCAGATCGACCCGCGCAGCTGGGAGCACCCGGCCGACCGCGCCGCGCTCAACGCCCTGCGCCGCATTCCCGTCTTTGACCAGGTGCTGCGCTCGCTGTTCGGCTTCTTTGGCGAAAAGCCGCTGCGCCTGGCCTTTCTTTCCGGCAGCGTGCGCGTGACGGAGACGCAGTACGGGCGCGTGCACCGGCTGTACGGCGAGGTGTGCCGCACACTGGATACGGAGCGCTACCCGCTCTACGTGCAGCAGAACGTGCAGCTGAACGCCTTTGCGTACGGCATGCAGCAGCCCTTCATCGTCCTGAACAGCGCGGTCGTGGAGGCGCTGGACGACGATGAACTGCGCTTCATTCTGGGGCACGAGGTGGGGCACGTGCTGAGCGGCCACGCGCTCTACCTCACCATGATGCAGATTCTGCTTCAGCTGTCCCAGGTGGGGTTCCCCATCGTGGGAATGGTTGCCAACGTGGTGCTGATGGCGCTGCAGGAGTGGCACCGCAAGGCGGAGCTGAGCTGCGACCGGGCCGGCATTCTGGCCGTGCAGCGCCCCGAGCCCGCGCTGCGGACCATGATGGCCTTTGCCGGGGGCAAGAACCCCACGGCCAACCTGGACGAGTTCATGCGCCAGGCGGAGGAATACCGCGAAACGGGCGACATCGCCGACCAGGTGTTCAAGGTGCTGAACGTGCTCTGGCTTTCGCACCCGGCGCCGGTGCTGCGCGCGGCGGAAATGCGAACCTGGTTCGAGAGCGGCGGCTACGAGCGCATTCTGGCCGGCGACTACCGCCGCCGCGGCGAGCCCGACGCGGCGTACAGCGAGGACGTGAAGGCGGCCACCCAGAGCTACCGCGAAGCCGCCAGGGAGGGGTTCGCCAACGCCCAGCAGGCCGCCAGACGCGTGGTCGACTCCTTTCGCCAGGGGTTCGGGACGCGCCCCTGACGGCGCCCCGTTCCGGGGCGGCGGTGCCGCACGGCGCACGCTCCGTGGCGAAAACCGGGAGGCGGGCGGCGCGCATTCCGCCCTGTCCGCGCCTTGCGCGAACACGATTTTCAGCGGCCCGCGGCCCTGCTCGCCCTGCCGTCCATCGCGTCGGCGGCATGCGACGGGGCGAAAGGCAACTCACTGGACGGCAACCGGTTAGGCGCGGGCGGCGCGTCCGCCGGGCCCGTCTGTGGCGCATTCGGCGCGGCGTCTGGTGCGCTCCGCGTGCACCGATTTGGCTAAAGGCCAGCAATCACGCCGCCGGAAGTGGAACCGCCCTTGCATCAGGGTTGCCGCGGCGAGCCGAGCGGCGCGCCTCTTCTCAACCGCCCACGCGTGGAGAGCACCAATGAACAAGGCGCAGTTCATCGACCAGGTCGCGGACAAGGCACAGTTGAGCAAGGCGGCGGCGCAGCGAGCGGTGGACGCCATCTTTGACACGGCGGGTGGCGCCATCTCCGAGACTGTGCATTCGCTCGGCGAACTGAGCATTCCCGGCTTCGGCAAGTTCACCAAGAAGACGCGGGCCGCCCGCACCGGCCGCAACCCGCGCACCGGCGCCGAGATCCAGATCCCCGAGCGCAGCAGCATCGGCTTTACCGCCGGCAAGAACCTGCGCGAGGGCACCATTTCCGGACGCCGCAAGGCCGCCGGGGCGGTGGCGGGCGCGGCGCTGGGCGCGGCCGCGGGTGCGGCGGCGGCCGCTGCCGGCGCGCCCAAGAAGGGCGGCGTGAACAGCGGCGCCTCGGACACGGCGTCCACCGGCACCGCGCGGTCCGGCAGCAAGAGCGGCGGCACCACGGCGTCCACGGGCTCCAACGGCGGCGGTTCGGCCAGCAAGAGCGGCGGGAGCAAGAGCGGTGGCGGCGCCAAGAGCGGCGGCTCCAAGAGCGGCGGCAGCAAGAGCGGCGGGTCGCGCTGACCTGAATCCGCCCTCGGGCACACGAGGCCGCGTCCCGGTTCCGGGGCGCGGCCTCGCTCGTTTTCCGCCACGGACGTGACGCCGTGTGCCGCGGCACGGAACCCGCCTGTAGAGCCACGCCCACGCGCCGCCCGGGACCTGTACCGTGCGGCCCCGGGCGCATGGACCGGCGAACCGGAGGCCTCCCCTGCCGCAGTACGACGAAACCCGCGAACCGCGCATTCCCGACATCCAGATCCGCCGCGTGATCTGGAGATCCGCCGACGTTGCGCGGATCTTTGTGATGGGGATGATCTTTCTGTTCCTGTGGCGGTTCTTCTGGCTGGTGCACAACGCCATCTTCATCGCCCTGCTGGCGGTGCTCATCGCCATTGTGCTGCACGCGCCGGCCAAGTGGCTCAACCGGCGCGGCGTTCCGTTCGGCATCGCGCTTCCGCTGGTAATGATCGTGTTCGTGGGCAGCCTGGTGGGGCTGCTGATCGCCATGATCCCGCAGATCATCGAGCAGGTGGGGGTGCTGGCGGCGGAACTGCCCAAGACCATGGCGGCGGCGCAGGGGTGGCTGGGGCGGCAGACGGGCGAAGGGCCCAACTCGGAGATCGGGCGCAACCTGGGCGCCCAGTTCTCCGAGTTCATCGGGCGGTTCGTGCCCATTGCGTTCAACATGATCAGCACGGTGCTGGGCTCGTTCGCCATCGTGGTGCTGGCCGGGTTCTTTGCCGCGCAGCCGGACCTGTACCGCGGCCTGATCCTGCGGATGATTCCGCCGGACTCGCGCCCCAAGTGGACGCGCATCTACGACGAAGCGGGCACCAACCTGCGCAACTGGGTGCTGGGCAAGGCGCTTACGATGGCCTTCATCGGCGTGGTGACGTACGTGGGGCTCGCGCTGTTCAAGATCCCGGGCGCGCTGGCGCTGGCGGCGTTCGCGGCCATGATGGAGTTCATCCCCAACTTCGGGCCCACGATCGCGGCGGTGCCGGCCATGATGGCCGGGTTCGCGCTTTCGCCCATGACGGCGGTGTACGTGGGGATCTTCTACTTTCTGCTGCAGCAGGTGCAGAACGCCATCACCGTTCCGCTGGTGGAGCGCAAGGCGGTCAACATTCCGCCCGCCGGTCTGCTGGTGTGGCAGTTGATGCTCACGGTGGGGTTCGGGCTGCTGGCGCTGTTCGTGGCCACGCCCATGCTGGCGGTGATCGTGGTTGCGGTGCGGGTGCTGTACGTGGAGCCTTCCGAGGAGCGGCAGCAGTGGGACCGGCGTGAGAACAGCGGCCCGGGCGCACCCGCCGACACGCTGCTGGAAGAGGCGGAGCGTGCTTCGGAGGCGGCGATCCTGGCGGAGGAGATGGCGCGCGCCCGCGAGCCTGGTTCGCGCGAAACGCCGGGCTGACGGGGGTTCACGTAAACGGGGCGGAGGTTTTCGCGGGGAACGCGCGGCGACGGGCGGCCGGGGATGACCGTGATGCGAAACGCCGCCGAAAAGGCGGCGTTTCGCGTTGACCGGTGCAGGCACAACTCAGTCCGAGCAGCATGTTACGATCGGGCGTCCTGAGAGCCCGGTGAGAACACCCTGCTCGCCCCGCGCGTCGGCGCCTGAGCGTCATCCTGAGCGTAGCGCTGCGCCGGACTGTCAGCCGCTCCCAAGTGTGGCGCGGAGTCGAAGGATCCCGCCGGGAGTGTCGGGCGCACCATCGACTGCGTGGCGTGCATCGGACTCCAGGCCGCGTCCGACGGTGCGCCGCGCGCCACGCAGTCACTCGTTCATGGCG
>NZ_DASVTX010000147.1:0-8765 GCF_036387355.1 Longimicrobium sp. | reverse complement strand
CCGAAAGAGGCGGCCCCGCGGTGCGGACGGCGTGCGTCAGCGCGAGATCCACACGTCCAGGTTCTGCTCCGTGTAGTTGCGGCTCATGCGCGCGGCCAGGTTCTGCCCCGGCTCCCACACGGTGGCGATGCTGGCGGTGGGCGTGTGCCCGGGGCTCTGCGCCACCAGCAGCACGCGGTACCAGCGAACGTGCGGATGAGGAAGCCGGAACCGGGCGTTCTCCATCCGCGCCACGTTTCCCAGCCGGTACCCCACGCCGTCCGCCACGAAGTACAGCGTCACGTCGGAGGAGCCGTCGTTCAGAAAGCGCACCCACCCGGCCTCGCGCCGCGGCGCGGGCGCCTCCTGGCTCAGGTCGGCGGCCGGGCCCGCGGGCGCGCACGCCAGCGGAGATGCGAGAACGAGCGTCACCAGCAGCCCTCGGGCGATTGTGGAGCGCATGCCTGCCTCCCGCGTCACTCCGTGCGCGCAACCAGCACCCCAGCGGCCGCCTGAGCGCGACGTATGTACGTGCCGGGCAGGGCCTTGCGGCGCTCCCGGCCCGGCGCAGGGAAGGCATTTCGCATGCCCGCCGCGGCACGCCGCGCGCACCCCGGATTCCACCTTTGCCCCAAACCGCCCCGCCGCATCGGCTTGCGCGCAAGGGGGCCGCCATCTGTCATTCGAAGGGTGCCGCCAGGGGCGGGCCTACCAGCCTTCGGAGCCGCGAACGCCGGTGCCGCGCGGCTGGGGGCGGCGCGCCCCGGCGGCCGCGATCTCGCCCTTGAGGCTGTGCAGTTCGTCGCGCATGCGCATGCGCAGCGGGTACAGCCGCTCGCGAAAGGCGGCCCGCTCGGTGGGCTCCAGGTCGTGAGACGCGCGCACGGCGGCGTCCAGCTTCTCGTAGGCCTCGTCCGCCATCTGCAGAACGTCCTGGGGGGTCGTCTTGGGGGCGCGCTTCATCCGCCCGATCCTGTGCCCATTGTGTTTCGTCTCCCGGCGCGGAGGTGCGCCCGGAGCTGATCTTTTGCGTCGGTATCGGTCCGTGATCGTCCCCTGCCCGTCCGCCGTCAGCGGCGGAACGACAGGCGCAGGCCGGTGACCAGCGCGCGCCCGGGGCCGGGCTCGTAATATCGCCCGCCGAACGCGTTCACCACCACCGAGGCGTTGTACTCGCGGTCCAGCAGGTTGGTGATGGCGATGAACGGCGACAATCGCCCGCGCGCCGCGCCCTCCCACCCGGCGCGCACGTCCACCAGCGAGTACGCGGGAGATGACAGGCGCCCCTCCCGGTCGGCGTCCGCCACCGGCGTGGCGGATACGTGGCGGGCGTCGATGCCCAGAAACGGGCCGCGCGCGGGCGAGGCCAGCAGCGACAGCTCCACCCGGTGCGGCGCGATGCCGGGAACGCGCGTGCCGGCGCGGTCCGTCTCGCCCACCACGTAGCGGCCGAAGCGCGCGTCCGTCCAGGTGTACGACGCGCGGGCCGTCCACCCCGGCCGCGGGGAGGCGATCAGGCTCGTTTCCACCCCCCGGTGCCGCGCGCGCCCGGCGTTGCGAAAGAAGACGCGGCCCGGCGCGCCCTCCACCTCGAACGGGATCAGCGCCTCGCGCACCCGGGCGTGGTACGCGGCGGCTTCCGCCCACACGCCGTCCGCCAGCCGCGCCTTGCCGCCGGCCTCGAACGACGTGGTGCGCTGCGCATCGAGGTCCGGGTTGAAGCCGCCCGCGCCGCTGGGGCGGTTGGCCAGTTCCGTCGTGGTCGGCGTCTCGAACGCCGTCGCCACGTTGGCGTAAACGGATACATCGCGCAGGAGGGCGAAGGAGATGCCCAGCGCGGGGCTGAGCGCGGACAGGGTCCGCGCGCCGGAGTCGTCCGGGTTTCCCGCGGCGACCAGCCGGTCGTCGACCGAAAAGCGGAAGCGGTCGTAGCGCAGCGCGCCCAGCAGCTGCAGCCGTCCCACCCCGGCCGTCCCCTGCGCAAAGGCGCTGCCGAAGCCGACGCGCTCGCGCTGGTCCAGCGTCACGGCGCCGCGCTCCCCCGCCCGGTTGGCAAAGGTGCGGCGCTGGTCCGCCTGCCGCGCGCCCTCCGCCCCCGCCGTCCACCGCAGCGCCCCGGCCCCGCCCGTCCACGCCGCGCGCGCACCGACAACGCGGCGGCGCAGGTCGATGACGCTCGTGGGGATGGGATTGTCCAGCGACCGCCCCACGCCGTACGCCGTCAGCTCCAGCGCGCCGTACCCGACCGCCCGGCGCCATGAAAGCCCGAGCTGCGCCTGCCGCCCCTGCTCGCCCGTGCGCTGCTCCACGTTGCGGGCGAACGCCTGCGACCGGTCCAGCCGCAGCAGCGAGTCGGAAAGCGAGCCGGGATTGCGCGCCTCGTAGCGCACCAGGTTTACCGTCGCGCCCAGTTCGTCCGGGCCGCGCGCCCAGCCCAGCGATCCGCCGCCGAGCAGGTTGTCCGCGTCCGCGTGGGCGCGGTAGCCTGCGTACCGCAGCCGCGAGGCCCACGCACGGTAGGTGGCGGATCCGGAACGGCCGCCCGCGCTGCTCTCCACCCGCAGCAGTCCGTCGCTCCCGCCGACGACGCGGTGCTCGGTGGCGAGCGGGGCGTCGGGCGCGGGAATGCTCGTCAGCCGGATCACGCCGCCGGATGCGTTCCCGTACAGCGCGCTCGCCGGGCCGCGGATGACCTCCGCGCGTTCCAGCGCGGCGGGGTCCACGTGGTTCAGCGTGGTCTGCCCGTCCGGCAGCGTGGCGGGGATGCCATCCACCAGCACCCGCACGCCGCGTACGCCGAACTGCGCCCGCGCCCCGAAGCCGCGGATGCTGATCCGCTCCCCGACCGCGTAGTTGAACCGGTTGTCCACCTGCACGCCGGGGATGGCGGACAGCGCGTCGCTCAGCGCCAGCCCCGCGCGCCCCTGCCGGATCTCGGCGCCGCGCACCACGCTGACGGGAAAGGGCGCCCGGAGCGCCGGGAGCGGCGTGCCGAGCGCCTGCACGGTTACGGTGTCCAGGCGCACGCGCGCGCTGTCCGGCGCCTGGGCCCGCGCGCCGGACGAAACCGCCGCGGCCAGCGCGGCCGCAGCGAGGGTACGAACACTCATGAGTGCGGCGTCTGGGTCTGGAGCCCCGCCGGCCGGCGGGACGCGCGCCCGCCGCCCGCAGAAACTGATCCAGCGCCGCTCCGGCCGGGGTGACCGGGCGGGCGAGGGGCATCTGGCACCGCCTGTGCTCATCGTGCGGGGCAAGGCGGATCACGCAGCCGCCGCACAGCCACCGAAGGACGGGCGACACATGGCGGAATATCCCAGGGTGATCGGGCAGGACGCAGACCAGGGCGACGCGCGGGGCGACGAGCGCGACGGCCAGCCGGGGCTGCGGGACGGGGTGCGGCAGAAGGCGCTGGTGGACGCGAGCAACGTGGCGCACTTCAGCGAGGGTCCGGCGCCCCGCTTCAAGAACATCGTGCTCGTGGTCCGCAAGCTGATGGAGGAGGGGTACGAGCCCATCGTGGTGGCCGACGCCGCGCTGCGCCACCAGATCGACGAGCGCGACGAGTACGAAAAGCGCATCGAGGAGGGAAAGGTGCACCAGGCGCCCTCCGGCACGGACGCCGACTACTTCATCCTGAGCTTTGCGCGCGAGCTGGACAGCAGCATCGTGAGCAACGACCGCTTCCGCGACCGCGCCGAGGCCTTTCCCGACGCGTACGACCGCATCATCCGCTACATGATCGTGGCGGACGAAGTCGTTTTTGAGCGGCGCAACAAGCCCCGCTGAGGCGGCTTGTGTGCGGGCGGGCGGCGGGCTACGTTGCCCCCGCCCGCGCCGCGCACGGCGCCCCCACGGCGGGCCTCCGCACTCGCAAGTCCCCAGGCAGCAATCCCTTGAGAGACATCGCGCTGTACCACGGCGACGGCCACGGCTGGATCGAGGTCATCACCGGGGTGATGTTCAGCGGCAAGAGCGAAGAGCTGATCCGGCGCGTGCGCCGGGCGCTCATCGCCAAGCGCCGCGTGCAGGTCTTCAAATCCGCGCTGGACGACCGGTACGCCGGCGTGCGCACCATCAGCAGCCACGCGGGGAGCGACGTGGAAGCCGTCCCCGTGCGCTCATCCGCCGAGGTGGCGGAAAAGGTGGTGCCGGGCACGCAGGTGGTGGCCATCGACGAGGTGCAGTTCCTGGATGCCGGCATCGTGGACGTAATGAGCGCGCTGGCGGACCGAGGCGTGCGCGTGATCGCCGCCGGCATCGACATGGACTTTCGCGGCGAACCGTTCGGCCCCATGCCGCTGGTGCTTACCGTGGCGGAAACGGTGGACAAGCTGCACGCCATCTGCGTGGTGTGCGGCAACCCCGCCACGCGCAACCAGCGCCTGGTGAACGGGGAGCCCGCGCCGTACGAGGGGCCCACCATTCAGGTTGGCGGCCACGAGGCCTACGAGGCCCGCTGCCGCGGCTGCCACGACGTTCCGCGCGACGATACGCACCAGACGGACCTCATGCACCTGCTCGCGTCGACTCCGCCCGATCCCATCGTTCTCACCCACGAGCACTTGAAGCGCCGCGCCTGATCTGGTGCGGTCTCTGCGCTTCGGGTGGGTTCCTTGACTCACGACGGGAGGGTGCGCGATGGACGGATCGGCAGCGGAAGATGCACGCATGCGGCAGGCCGCCGACGCGGTGGTGGAGCAGACGAAGGCTCTCAACGAGGCCATCCGCGCGGCGATGAAGCTGGGGCTCACCGTCCGGCTGGAACTGGCCGACGATGGCGGGCCGCAGTACCAGGAAACGTTCCAGGTCGTCCGCGCCCGCGTTGACAGGCGCATCGCCTGACCGCCGTCGGCGGCAGGCGGTGAAGCGGAGACCGCCGGCAACTGCAGGGAAGAAGGCCGACTGACAACAGACCTGTCCGGCCGGTGTCGCAAACTGAAAAGGTGTTCTGCTTCGTCACTTTTTCGTTGACAAGCGCGATCGGACCGCGTATATTGCGGTCAGAAATTCAAACCCCGCCGGCTCACTTCGGTGACCGGCCGCGAGGCCGCCTTCGGGCGGCCTCTGCTTTTTCCCTGAACCCGCAGCCCTGCCTTGAGCACCACCGCCGACGCCCGTCGAACGTGGGTCTACATCGACGGGTTCAATCTTTTCTATGGGTCGCTTAAGGGCACCCAGTACCGCTGGCTTGACATCGCGGCGTTTTCTCGCCTGCTCCTGCCCAAGAACAGCGTGGAGCGCGTCAAGTACTTCACCGCACGTGTAGCGGTCCGCGGTTCCAATCCGCAGGCGGCGGCCCGACAGCGCACCTATCTGCGCGCGCTGGCTACGCTGCCCGAGGTGGAAACGTACTACGGCCATTACCTCTCCCACGTCCATACACTTCCACTCGCCTCAGCGACCGGCGACGTGATCACACGAAACGGACGGACGGAGTTCGCGCGTGTGCTACGGGACGAGGAGAAAGGCTCGGACGTGAACCTCGCTTCGCATCTACTGCATGACGCGCATCTCGACCGCTTCGACGTGGCTGTCGTAATCACGAACGACTCCGATCTGGTCACACCGATCGACCTCGTCACTCGCGACCTGGGGCTCGTCGTGGGTGTGGTAAATCCGCACGCCGAGAATCCCCGATCAAGACAGTCTGTGCAGTTGCGTCAGGTAGCAAGTTTTCTGAAGCCAGTCCGTGCAGCCGCGCTGAGGAAATGCCAGCTTCCAGCGACACTCGCGGACCGTGACGGACCTATCCACAAACCGCGAACCTGGTGAGTTGTCCACGAAAAGCAGGGTCTGCGCATCAGTACGGCCCCGGCGACTGGATCGCCGGGGCCGTTTGTGTCGTGGTTGCGTGAGGGATTCGCGCCCGGAGGGCCGAGAGGCCGGAGTGGAGGGGCAACAGCAGTACCGTTGCCCCGCAACGCAGGGGGCTCGGCGCCGTTAGGCACAGCTGTATCGTGCCTTACGGCGCGCGAAGCCCGACCCGGAGCGCAGCGGAGGGGCACGCCCGGAACTGAGTGCGAAAGTACGAGGGTACGAGAGTACGAAAGTGCAAGCCCCCCGCGTCTCGCGACTCCCGCCTGCATGACCACTCGTCCTCAGCGGCCGTGCAGTTCGCTGCCGGTCACGACGTGCGTTTCGCCCACGTCGGGCTGCGTGCCCGTGATGATGCCCTTGACCACCTCGTACAGCACCACCGGCCGCGGCGTGTTGCTCACCATGTACACCACCGTTTCCGCGTCCACGCCCAGCAGCGTGATGCGCGGATCGCTCGGGGTGCCGTCGCGCTCGCCGCCCTCGTCGGCGAACCACGCCCGCCAGTCGGGCTTGTACAGCTCGCGCACCTTGGCCCGGTCCGTCACCACCCGCGCCGTGCCGCTCACCGACACCCACTCGCGCGTGCGGTCCCGGTAGAACGACACGTTCACGTGCTGGTCGAATTCCAGCTCGTCCATCTTGTGGTCCTCGCCGTTGGTGACGAACCACAGGTCCGCGCCGCTCCCCTTGCCCTGCACCTGCATGGGGCGCGACACCAGGTGGCCGTCCGCGCGCCGCGTGGTGAACATCGCCACCTCGATTCCTTCGATCAGCCCGTACAGCTCGTCGAGCTTCTTGTCCGTCGGCGCGGGCGTCGACTGGTGCGGTCCGCTCCCCTGGTCTCCCATCCTGGCTTCCTCGTCTGCAAAAAGTTTGTCCACGGTTCTCACGGGAGCGGCACCCGTCCGCAGACTGCGTGCCCGCTTGCCCCCGCGCGGGCCGCGACGCACCTTGGGCGCTCGCAACGCCTTTGCCCTCCCGACGCCCCGGCCGTGTCGCCATCCACCACGCACCGCCTGCAGCTTCTGGGCGCCGCGCTGCTCTTCAGCACCGGGGGCGCCGCCATCAAGTCCACCACGCTCTCGTCGTGGCAGGTGGCGGGGTTCCGCTCCATCATCGCCGCGCTCGCGATCGTGCTGCTCGTCCCCGCCG
Organism: Longimicrobium sp.; assembly: GCF_036387355.1. Lineage (GTDB taxonomy): Bacteria > Gemmatimonadota > Gemmatimonadetes > Longimicrobiales > Longimicrobiaceae > Longimicrobium. The sequence goes on along the minus strand of NZ_DASVTX010000147.1, from coordinate 1,817 downwards.
CGCGGCGCGGATGGACGTGGCACGTGGTTCCCGTGGGGATCTCGTACGCCTCCACGCTCATCCTTTTCGTCACCGCGAACAAGCTCACTACGTCGGCCAACGCCATCTTTCTGCAATCCACGGCGCCGCTGTACATGCTGGCGCTGGGGCCGCTGCTGCTGCGCGAACGGGTGCGCGGCCGCGACCTGGCGTTCATGACGCCCGTGGCGCTGGGGATGGCGCTCTTCTTCGTGGGCGCGGAGGCGCCCGCGGCCACCGCGCCGGACCCCGCCCGCGGCAACCTGCTCGCGCTGCTCAGCGGGCTCACCTGGGCGCTCACGCTGGTGGGACTGCGGTGGATGGGGAACCGGGCGGGCGGCGACGGCAGCGCGGTGCCCACGGTGGTGGCCGGCAACCTGATCGCCTTTCTGGCCTGCCTGCCCATGGCGCTCCCGGTGGCGCACTCCACCCCGGGCGACTGGGCCGCGGTGGGCTACCTGGGCGTGTTTCAGATCGGCGCGGCGTACCTGCTGCTGACGGCCGGGATCCGCCACGTGCCGGCGCTGGAGGCCTCGGTGCTGCTGCTGCTGGAGCCGGCGCTGAACCCGGTATGGGCGTGGCTCACGCAGGGCGAAACGCCGGGCGCGTGGGCACTTGCCGCCGGCGCGCTGATCCTGGGCGCCACGCTGCTGCGCACCTGGAGCGACGCGCGCCGCGACCGTGCGAACCCGGGCGACCAGCCCGTGGCCGTCCAACGGTCTGTCGAGGGATGAAAAGCGGCGGGCCCCGGAGATGTCCGGGGCCCGCCGTGATTGTTCGTCCGCGCACCGCCGTCAGTTGGCGAGCGACCAGACGATGGGGACGGTGACGCGCACGGGGACGGCCACGCCGCCGATCTTGGCCGGGCGGAAGCGGAAGCGTTCCGCGGCGCGGATGGACGCCTCGCCGAACTGCGGGTGCGACGCCTCGATGACGCGCGCCGAGTTGGGCCGCACGCGGCCGCTCTCGTCCACGACGACCTCCAGCACCACCCGCCCCGACACGCCCGCGTCGCGCAGCAGCGTGGGGTAGTTGCGCTCCAGTGCGCGGCCCAGCCCGCCGCGGTCCAGCACCGGCCGCTCCTCCACCATGTCCACGCTCACCACCATGTCTTCCAGCGGCCGCGCGGCGGGCGGGTTGTGGTTGCCCGTGACCGGCACGTCCGGCCCCATGGGCGGCCCGATCACGTCGGCATCCGCCCCCGTACCCGGCATCATGTCGGGCGTGATGGCCGTCTGGTTGGGGTTCACGGGCGGAATGAACGGCGGCGGCTCCACCGGCGGGTGCAGCACCACGTTCTCCCCCGTCGTGGGCGGGATGGCGTCATCCGGCGCGGGCGTTTCCACCGGAGGAGGCGGCGGCGCCGGCTCCACGATCCGGGGCGGCTCCGGCGGCAGCTCGGTCCACTTGATGGCCGGCTCGTCGTGCGGAGCCGGCGGCGTGTCGGGGCCGGACGAGGCGAACATGACGCCCCCCACCAGCAGGACGTGGGCGGCCACGGAAGCGACCACCGTGGCGGGGCTCAGGACCCGGCGCTTCTTTTCCCCGGCGAGTACGTTGAACATGCGGCACCTCTGCGTAGAACGGCGGACAGCGGTTGACGGTGGTCGCAAGGGCGGCGGCCGGGAACGCGGACGGTCCTGATGGTCCTACGTTCGCGCGGTGGCGGGTGTTCCACGGCTCGCCCGCCGCCCTTCCATGAATGCAACGGACGATCGTTCGTGGTTCTGACCGGACGGGGAAAAGCAGGGAATAGGGAATAGGGAATAGGGAATAGGAACGGTGGTTCGGGGCGGGGG
>NZ_DASVTX010000146.1:0-3130 GCF_036387355.1 Longimicrobium sp. | reverse complement strand
CCGCTCGCGCATTGCCGCGGCGCGCGCCGCGGTGGAGCAGGCGCGCCTGCAGCTCTCCTACACGCAGGTCATCGCGCCCACGGGCGGGGTGGTGGCCAAGCGGTCGGTGGAGCCGGGGCAGCTGGTGCAGCCCGGCCAGCCGCTGATGAGCGTGGTGCCGCTGAACGACGTGTGGGTGACGGCCAACCTCAAGGAAACGCAGACGCGCGACCTCAAGCCGGGCGAGCCGGTGGAGTTCGAGGTGGACGCCTACCCCGGAGTGGAGTTCCACGGCCGTCTGGAGAGCGTTTCGCCCGCCACGGGCGCGCGCTTCTCGCTCCTGCCGCCGGACAACGCGACGGGCAACTTCACCAAGGTGGTGCAGCGCATCCCCGTGCGCATCCGCATGGACGGCCGCCCGGATCCGGCGCACCCGCTGCGCCCGGGAATGAGCGCGTCCGTCCGCATCCGCGCCCGCTGAGCACGGCCCCGCGGCATGGATCCGCGGGGGATCCCGAGATCGACCACTGGAGTTTTGACGGATGGCGGAAGCAGGCAACGGGGCCGTCCCCGCGGGACAGACGATCCTGGGGGCGGCAAGGTGGTTCATTCTGCTGGGGCTGATTACCGCGGCGGTGATGGAGGTGCTGGACACCACCATCATCAACGTGGCGCTCCCGCAGATGGCGGGAAACCTGGGCGCCACGCAGCAGGAGATCGCGTGGGTGAGCACCGCGTACATCCTGTCCAACGTGGTGGTGCTGCCCATGACGGCGTTCTTTACCGCCACGTTCGGGCGCAGAAACTACCTCACGGCGTCCATCGTGATGTTTGTGGTGGCGTCGCTGCTGTGCGGCACCTCTACCTCGCTGGGCCAGCTGGTGCTGTGGCGGGTGGTGCAGGGGGCGGGGGGCGCGGCGCTGCTCTCGACGGCGCAGGCGACGCTGCGGCAGATCTTTCCCCGCGAAGAGCAGGGGATGGTGCAGGCCATCTTCATGCTGGGGATGATCGCGGCGCCCACGCTGGGCCCTACGCTGGGCGGGTGGATCACCGACAACTATCACTGGAGCTGGTGCTTCTTCATCAACATCCCCATCGGGATCGCGAGCACCTTTCTGGTCTTCAACTTTCTTCACGACCCGCCGGAGATGCTGCGGCGCTCCGGCCCGGTGGACTGGCTGGGGATCGGGCTGCTGATCGCCGGGGTGGGCGCGCTGCAGTACGTGCTGGAAGAGGGCAACTCCAAGGGATGGTTCGAGAGCGCGGAGATCGTGCGCCTGTCGCTGGTGGCGGGAATCGCGCTGGTGGCGATGGTGTGGTGGGAGCTTTCGCCGCGCAACGCGCACCCGGTCATCGACTTCCGGGTGCTGAAGAACCGTGAGCTGGCCGCGTCCATCTTTCTGTTCGTGGCGCTGGGCTTCGGGCTGTACGGGGGCGTGTTCATCTTCCCCCTCTTTACGCAGAGCCTGCTGCACTTCACCCCGACGGAAACGGGGCTGGCCATGCTCCCCGGCGGCATCATGACCGCCATCGCCGCCATCACCTGCGGGCGAATGCTGAACGGCGCGCGCCCGCTGGTGGACCCGCGCATTCTGATCGCCATCGGCGTGACGCTGTTCGGGATCTCCATGTGGGACCTGGGGCACCTGAGCGTGAACGCGGGAGAGCCGGACGCGCGCTGGGCGCTCATCATCCGCGGGCTGGGGATGGGGCTGCTGTTCGTCCCTATCAACGCGGTGGCGTACGGCAGCCTGAAGCCCAGCGAGGCGCAGCAGGCCGCGGGGCTCATCAACCTGTCGCGCCAGCTGGGCGGATCGTTCGGCATCGCGGTGCTCAGCACGTACCTTACGCGCCACGTGCAGATGCACCGGGTGGACCTGCTGCAGCACGTGAACCCGTACAACCCCGCGTTCCAGGAGCGCCTGCAGGCGGTGACGGCGGGGCTGGCCGCGCGCGGCGTCACGGGCGTTCCGGCCGAGCGCGGCGCCATGGCGACCATCGAGGGGATGGTGATGCGCCAGGCATCCATGCTGGCGTACAACGATTCGTGGCTGCTGATTCTGGTGGTGTTCGTGGCCGTTTCTCCCGCGATCCTGTTTCTGCGCAAGCCTCGTGGCGCCGCCGTGGCGGTGGACGCCCACTGATGGCTGCATGATGGAAAGGCGACGAGGCCGGCGGGAGCATTCCCGCCGGCCTCGCTGGGTTTGGCGCATGGCTCCGCGGGCGCACGCACCGGTCCGATCGCAATGTCGTGATCGGCACTCAGTGGCCATCGCGTGTCCCAAAGCGTCTCGCGGATGCCCCAGCCAGGCGGACGGGGGCGTCGCATACGGAGCGGGCCACCGCCGAAAGGTGAGGTGGAATGCGGATTCTGTTTGATCATGGCGGCAAACGAATGAGTGGCATGGAAGCTGCCTTCGTGTAGCAGATGACGCGGAGGTGCCCGGGCAGCAACGGCGGGAGCCGGCCGTGTTGTCCCCACCCGGCGCGCGGCCCGCGCCGGACCGTGTCCCACCGCGTTCACACGCCCGCCCGCTCTCCCCTTCCCGTGTCTCTCTCCGTGCTCCAGGACCCGCGCCGCGCGGGCGCAATGCCGGAACCGCAGCCGCGCTTTGGCGTGGTGGTGGTGGCCGAGGTGTGCCTGTACCGCGAAGGTCTGGCGCAGAGCCTGTCTCACCGCGCGGAGGTCCACGTGCTGGGCACCGCCTCGTCGCACGGGGATGCGCTGGCGCTGGTGTCGCGCGCGCGGCCTGACGTGGTGCTGCTGGACATGGCCATGCCCGGCGCGGTGGAGATCGCCCGTGGCGCGCACCAGGCGCTGGCGCAGATCAAGGTGGTGGCGCTCGCCATCCGCGAAACGGAAGAGATCGTGCTGGCGTGCGCCGCGGCGGGGCTGGAGGGATACGTGTCGTGCGGGGCCTCGCTGGACGACCTGGTGCACACGCTGCAGGCGGTGGGGCGCGGCGAGCTGGTGTGCCCGCCGTGGATCACGGCGTCGCTGTTCCGGCAGGTGGCGGCGCTTTCCGCGGCGCGCGACGGGGCGGGGCACGGCACCCTGACGCCGCGCGAGCGCCAGATCGTGGAGCTGATCGATGAAGGGCTGTCCAACAAGGAGATTTCGCGGCGGCTCGGGATCGGGCTTTCTACGGTG
>NZ_DASVTX010000145.1:0-5258 GCF_036387355.1 Longimicrobium sp. | reverse complement strand
GCCGGGCATCGTCGCGCATGTAGTTGCGCGCCTGGTAGTTGCGCACGCCCTCCCACGAGGTGCTGCCGTCCCGCTGCAGGTCGTGGATGGAGTACACGTCGGGTTCGCTCTTCAACAGCCAGTTGCGCGGCATCGTCATCGGGATCGGGAAGGGGTCTGATTCGCCCGGCGGCATCATCGCGCGGCGCGGCCCGGCTGGCAAGCATGGTTCAATCGGCCATCACTCGTCGATGTCGCGGCTGCGGGGCGCGGCGGGCAGGCACCCCAGCCGATCCCATCGACCGGCTACGAAGAAGCCCGGCTCTCGCGCTGATGGGGCGTAGAACAGCAGCCTTGTCCCGCCGTATTCCGCCTCTTATTGTTATCTGCCATTCTTTCATTGTCCCCTGAGGTGTCGGTGAGCCATGCGCCACAGAACCATGCCCATCGCGGTCCTCCTCGCGTCCGCGCTCCGCACCGACAGCTCGCTGCAGGGGCAGGAGAGCGACACGCCCTACGTGCAGGATGAGATGGTGCCCTGCTGGCTGGCATGCGTGACCCCGTACGGCGGAGAGACCCGAAACATCAACGGGCGCATATACCGACTCGCCAATTGCTACCTGATTGCGCCGGGACTCTGCGAATGCATTTGGGTGTGGCCGTGATGGCTTCGGTCCGCCGCTCAGGGTGTTCCGCGCCGCTGGTGGTGATTGCAGCGCTGTTCGGCATCGGGTGCGGGAACGACGGCCCGCGCGAGGGCGATGCGCACCTGCTGCGGGCCCGCGGGCGCCACCTGCTGGATATCGTGGCCGCCCCTTCGCCCAATCCGGACACGAACTTCTCGCTCGTACTGTCCGGCCGCGTCAGCGAAAGCGGCAAGCATGTGCTGCTCGTAGACATGCGTCCGCCTTACCTGCGCGTGTACAGGCGCTCGGGCGAGCTCCGCTCGGCATTTCTGCGGCGGGGCCGGGGACCCGCGGAGTCGCGGGGGGTGATGGGGGTGGCCGTGGCTGGAGACTCGCTGATCCTCGTGGCGGACATCGACGGGCGGGTACGTACCTTTGACCTGGATGGTCACCTTCGGCAGAACCTGCCCGAGTTTCCCTTCGGCGTCATCTCCGCGACTACGGCGTGCCCCGGAGAGTGGCTGCTGTATGGCGCCCGTTTCAGCGCAGACGGACGCTCCGCTCAGTGGCTGCACCGCCTGCCCATCGGAGCCGGGCCGGAATCGCTGGCGGGCGTGTTCGCGGAGCCGGTTTCATCTACCGAGCCCAGAACAGCCATGGCGAACGGGTTGGTAGCCACGCGTAGCGGGGTGGCGCTCTGGCATCATCTGGGGCCTGCACCCGCGCTGGTGACGTGGCACTGCGGGGCCGCATCCGCGAGCTTCGGGGCCATCGATGATGGCGCGACGCCCCCGCCACCTCCGCGGAAAATTCCGGGCGGGATTGTAACGGCCACCACGCCGGGGAGCCACCTGCGCGGTGGGCTGGCCGGCGCGGCCGGGGCGCTCTTCAAATCAGAGTTCGTCAACGCGACCGCCAAGGTGCCCGAGTATTCGGAAGTCGCGGCCGTGGCGGCCAGGCGAAATACACCTGTGCGGCTGCCAGGTTGGATCGTTCTGCTGGACAGCCGGCCGGGAGTGGGCGTTCTGATGCAGGTCTATCGGGGGGAGGAGCAGCGCATCATTCTGCTCTCCGAGCGTGACTTCCTGGCGCTGGCAGGCGGGGAGGGCGGGAGGCCGTAGGGGCCCTCGTCGGAGGAAACTGCGCACGGCTGCCCCGTTGGGCGGCCGTTCGTGCTTTCGTCACTCGCGTGCAGCCCGCCCACGCTTGTGCGCGCGGGGCGGCGGGTCTAAGGTTCCGCCCATTCTCCCGTCCGCCGCTCCGGCCGGCCCTCTGCGCCGGGGAGTCTTCGGCAGTGACTCCAACCCGCCAAACCCCGGGCTGATGAGCAGAGCGCTGTACCCGCACTTTCTTCATGGATCTGTCCGCCGGTCCGCATCCATCGCGACCGCCGTGCGACGCGCGGGCCACGCGGCGCTCGGCGCCGTGCTCGTGGTGGCGGCTTCCGCGTGCGGACGCGACGCTCCGCCCACGGGCGGAGCGGCCGGGGTGCTGGGCGATCCGTCGCGGCACCTGGTGGCGATCACGGCGGGGCCGTCCAGAGAGCCCCGTACCAACTACAGCCTGGTGCTTTCCGGCCGGGTGAGCGCGAGCGGCCGGCACGTGGCGCTGGTGGATCTGCGCGCCCCCTACGTCCGCGTGTACCGCCGCGACGGCCAACTGCGCTCCGCCTTTCTGAAGGACGGGCGTGGTCCCGCCGAGGCGCGCGGGGTGGCGGCCATTGCGCTGGGCGGCGACTCGCTGGTGCTGGTGGCCGACATCGACGGGCGGGTGCGCACCTTTGACCTGGACGGACGGCTGCGGCAGGACGTGCCCGACCTGCCCCTTTCCGTGGTCTCGGCCACGAGCGCGTGCCCGGGCGAGTGGCTGCTGTACGGCGCGCGGGTTGGCGCGGACCGCAAGTTTGCGCGCTGGCTGCACCGGCTGCGCATCGGCGCGGGCGGGGTGAGCGTCAGCAGCATGCTGGAAGAGCCATTCAACGCCGCCCAGCCGCGCCGCGGGCCGGCGGGCGTGCTGGTGAGCACCCCGGGAGGCGCCGCGCTCTGGCACGGGCTGGGAGGCGCTCCCAGACTGGCCACGTGGACGTGCGGCGCGGAATCCCCCGTGCTGGCGCCCATCGACGACCACGTCCCGCCGCCCTCCGCGCCGGGCGCGGGAGGCACCACGACGGAGGCTGTACAGCCGGGAACGCGCATGCGGGCCGGGCTGGCCGCCGCGCGGGGCGCGCTGTATAAGGCGGAAATCGTGAGTGCCCAGGCGGGCAGCCCGGAGCACGCCGAACTCGCCGCCGTCCGCCCGGGGTCCGCCGCCGCGCGGCTTCCCGGCTCGGTGCTGCTGCTGGACAGCCGCCCGGGCGTCGGTGTGCTGGTGCAGGTGTTTCAGGGGCAGACGCAACGCGTTCTGCTGATTTCCGAGCAGGACTTCCTCACCCTCACCTTGCAGGGGCAAGCGAAGGAGCCGCGCGACTGATCTGACCGCCACGGGATTGGACGACGGCCGCCGCTCTCCGGCGGCCGTTTTCTGTTTACAGCGTAAAATATATGTCCCGTGGGTAACCTGACCCTGTACCCCGGTCCTCTTCCGGGTTACTTTCTGCGCTCTTGGTGGCGGTTTAGGAGTGTACAGAGAGCGAGCGGGGATGAACACGATGGATCGGTGGATTGCGCGCCCGCGGCCCAACCCGCGGGCGCGGCTGCGTCTGTTCTGCCTTGCGCACGCGGGCGGAGGCGCGTCGGCGTTCCGCGGATGGGCGGACGTGCTTCCGCCCGAGGTGGAGGTGTGCCCGGTGCAGCTCCCCGGACGGGAGAACCGCCTCGCGGAGCCCGCCATCATGCGCATGGAGCCGCTGGTGGAGGCGCTTTCCTCGGCGGTGCGGCCGTACCTGGACCTGCCGTTCGCCCTGTTCGGGCACAGCAACGGCGCGCTGATCGGGTTTGAGCTCGCGCGGCGGCTGCGGGAGCAAGGGCGCGCCGGCCCCGTGCACCTGTTTGCCTCCGGACGCCGCGCGCCGGATTGCGCCAGCGGCCGCGCGCCCACCAGCCACCTTCCCGACGACGAGTTTCTGGACGACCTGCGCCAGCTGGGCGGGCTTCCCGACGCGCTGCTTCAGCACCGTGAACTGGTGGCGCTTCTGCTCCCCACCCTGCGCGCGGACGTGGCGCTGAACGAGTCGTACGCGTTCGCCGAGGGGGAGCCGCTGGCCTGCCCCATCACCGCCTACGCCGGCGCGGCTGACGGCAAGGTGTCGGCGGAGCAGGTGCAGGCGTGGGGGCGCCACACGCGCGGCCCGTTCACCGTCCGCACCTTTCCCGGCGGGCACTTCTTTCTGCAGGAGGCGCGCGCCGAATTCCTTCGTGTGCTGAGCGCCGACCTCGCCGCCGCCGCCCGGGATCTCCGCGCGGACTGACTCCAACCACCCGGCAACTCCGTCTGTTTCTGCAAAGAGACGCATTCCGTGCGTGTGTCTCCCGCCGGCCCGTACCCTCTCTTTCGCGCTTTCACGGGAAAACAGGTGCGCGGCTGTGCACTCCGGCCACTGGCGGCTGACGCATGCCGTGCGTCCGGGGCGGGCGCATCCGGAACGCCGTGTATACGGAAAAGTGAGCAACGGCGACACTGTCCACGCTGTTTCACTTACGCGACGATCACGCAATCTGAAACATGACCCTACTTTTTCCGCCCAGAAAGCATTACATTCTCCCCTCGCCGATGGGGGAGGGAACCCGTCGGATTCTCGTATCCAGCTCTGCTGCCGACAGTCGTTGCAGGCGCGGTTGTGATGGCGCTTACGGAGCGCATCGTTTTGGCGATGGCCTGCCCGCGGCCGCGTCCTTTCCGGCTTCCCACTCCCTGATCCGATGATCGCCGTTTCCGGATTTCGCCCCCTCGGCGGCCCCTTTGCGGTCCGCCCGCTTTCGTCTCCGGCCCCCGCCGGCGGATGGAGCGGCGGCGTGCACCGGCGCATCGAGGCCGCGGCCCAGGCGGCGCCCGGCGCCCCGGCCGCCCTGCTGGGCGACGCGGCACTCTCGTACGGCGAGCTGAACGCGCGTGCCAACGGGCTCGCGCGGCGGCTGCTGGCCGCGGGCGTGGGCGCGGACGCGCGGGTGGGGATCGTGATGGAGCGCGGGCCGGAACTGGCCTTGGCCCTGCTGGCCGTGCTCAAGGCCGGTGCCGCCTACGTTCCCGTGGACCCGGACTCACCGGAGGACCGCACCCGCTTTCTGCTGGCGGACTCCGGCGCGGCCCTGGTGCTGACAGACGCGGCGGCGCGCGCGCGCGTCCCCGAAGGCACCCTTCCCGTCATCGTCGTTACGGTGAACGACGCGCCGGCGGACGCGGGCGACCTGCCGGGGGACGCGGAGCCGGACGCGCTGGCATACGTCATCTACACCTCCGGAACCACTGGGCGGCCCAAGGGCGTCGGGGTGACGCACCGTGCGCTGGACACGCACTGCGCCACCGTCATCGGCCTGTACGGCCTCACCGCGGCGGACCGCGTGGCGCAGGTGGCGTCGCTGGGGTTCGACATCAGCGTGGAGGAGATCATCCCCACCTGGGCGGCGGGAGCGGCGGTGGTGTTCCGTCCCGCGCACCTGTCGGCGTACGGCGCCGCGTTCCACCGGTGGCTGCAAGGCAACGGCGTCACCCTGCTGA